>NZ_JBAKHV010000024.1:0-85458 GCF_036906775.1 Micromonospora sp. CPCC 205561
CCCCCGCGCCGGTGGGCGGCCCGGCCCCCGCGCCGGTGCCCGTGGCCCCGGCCGGGCCGGTGCCCGTGGCGCCGGGGTCGCGGGCGGGGGCCGGGCAGGTGTCGCCGGCCGACGGCGACGAGCAACGGGGCCGGCAGGGCGCCTTCCCCGGTGTACCGGCCGGCACCGGCGCCGGGGAGCACCGGTGAGCCGTCCGGTTGGGCGCGGCGACAACCGGACCGGCGGCCCGGCGCGTCCATTCGCCGTGACGGAGGACGAGCTGGAGCAGGCGGTACGGGAGGCGTTCTCCCGTCGGGTCGCCGTCGCGCGCCCGCTCGCGGCCGATCCGGCGGGACTGGCGATCCGGCGTGCGGACCGGGCCCGACGCCGGCGGACCCTGGCCGGGGTGGCCCTCGCGGCGGTGGCCACCGTGACGGTGAGCGCCGGGATGGCACAGCTGGGCCAGCAGCCGGGGCGGCCGAGCCAGCCCACCGTGGTGCTCGGCGACCCGTACGCGTCACCCCTGCCGGACCCGACCCCGCAGCTGTCCGCGGCGCCCCGGGTCGACCTGGGCCGGGGCGAGGTGGACCTCGTCGTCAACGACGTGCTCGTCACCGCGGCCGGTCAGCGGCTGGTCCTGCCCGGCGTGGCCCCGGTCGCCGAGCGCGTCCAGCGGCTGCCCGACGGGGCCGGCTGGGCGGTGGTGGGCGTGCCGACGGCGGCCGGCCGCTCGTTGTGGGTCGTCCTGCCGCACGGCCCGACGCACCTGCTCCTGGCCGGGGCGCGGGACATCGCGCTCAGCCCGGACGGGCGGCAGGTCGCCTGGCGGGAGAAGGCGGAGCTGGTCGTCGCGGGCATCGTCGGCACCCAGGTGGTGGCCGCCGCCCGCACCCCGGCGCCGGCCGCGGCGGTGCCGGTCGGTTTCGTCGGCGACGCCGTCCTCGTGCGCCTCGACCCGGCCCGGCCCGGCCACGCGCTGTGGCGGCCGGCGGCCGGCCCGCCGCGCGGCGCGGCGGACGGCGCCCTGCACGTCTACGGCACCCGCCCCGACGGCCTGGCGGTCGCGCTGGTGTCCGCCGCCTCGCCCCGCCGGTCCTGCCTCGCCCTGCTCGACCCGGCCCGCGACCTCGCGCCGGTACGGAAGGGATGCGGGCCCACGCTGAGCGGTGACGGACGCGGCGGGGTCTCCGCCGACGGGCGGTGGCTCCTGGCGAACGGGACGACCGGCGGCAGGAGCGGCGCCCTGCTCGTCGACCTGGACCGGCTCGCCCCCACGCCGTCGGCCCGACCGGCCGGTCCGGCCGTCGCCGGACCGGTGGCCTGGGCCCCGCAGGGGACGGCGCACTACCCCGACGAGGCCGGCGCGCTGGTGCGGGTCGAGGCGAGCCGGGTGTCCGACGGCGGGACGGCGTCCGTCGCCCCGGTGACCGGCCTGCTCCCCGGGCAACGCCCGGTCCCGGTGGGCGGCGACAGCCGCTGACCGAGCCCGCGTATCCGGGCGGGGCTTCGGCCGGTAGCGTCGGGGCGGTGACCGCCGCCCCCCGTATCGACCTGCACACCCACTCCACCGCCAGTGACGGCACGCTCGGCCCGGCCGAGCTGGTGCGGGCGGCGGCGCAGTCGGGGCTGGACGTCGTCGCCATCACCGACCACGACACCACCGCGGGCTGGGCGCCGGCTGTGGCGGCGCTGCCGGCCGGGCTCAGCCTGGTCCGCGGCGCGGAGATCTCCTGCCGCTGGTACGGCGAGGAGCCGGCGCTGCCGCTGCACCTGCTGGCGTACCTCTTCGATCCGGACGCCCCGGAGCTCGTCGCGGAGCTGGCCCGGGTGCGGGCCGCGCGGGAGGAGCGGGGTGAGCGGATCGTGGCCCTGCTGCGGGCCGACGGCGTCGACGTGAGCTGGCCGGAGATCCTGGCCGGCGCGGGCGGTGGGACGGTGGGCCGGCCGCACATCGCGCAGGCGCTGATCCGGGCCGGTCTGGTCGCCAGCACCACGGAGGCGTTCGGGCCGGGCTGGCTGGGCGAGCGCTACCGGCTGCCCAAGGAGGAGATCGACGTCTTCCGCGCGGTCCGGCTCGTGCGCGCGGCGGGCGGCGTGCCGGTCTTCGCCCATCCCCGGGCCACCCGGCGGGGGCGTATCGCGCCCGACGAGCTGATCGCCGACCTGGCCGCCGTCGGCCTGGCGGGGCTGGAGGCCGACCACGAGGACCACTCCCCGGCCGAGCGGGCCCACGTCCGTGCCCTGGCCGACGAGTTCGACCTGCTGGTGACCGGCTCGTCGGACTTCCACGGCACCCACAAGACCGTCCGGCTCGGCGCGTTCACCACCGATCCCGAGGCGTACGAGCGGATCGTCGCCGCCGCCAGCGGGGTGACCGAGGTCGCTTCCGGCTGATCCGCGTTTCCGCCTCCGGCGGCGCGGCTACGTTGATCACGTGGATGCCAAGCTGTTCGGCGAGGTCTTCGTGACCCTGCTGGTGATCGTCGACCCGCCGGGCATGATGCCCATCTTCCTGGCGCTGACCGGCCCGCTGCCGGCCCGGGACCGCAACCGGGCCGCCTGGCAGGCCGTCGCCCTGGCGCTGGGCGTGATCGTGATCTTCGCGGTGGCGGGGCAGACCCTGCTGGACTACCTGCACGTTGACCTGCCGGCGTTGCAGGCCGCCGGCGGCCTGCTGCTGGTGCTGGTGGCGTTGGAGCTGCTGACCGGCAAGGCCGACAACCCGAGCGAGCAGACCACCTCGAACATCGCCCTGGTGCCGCTGGGCACGCCGCTGCTGGCGGGGCCCGGCGCCATCGTGGCCACCATGCTCTTCGTGCAGCAGGCCGACGGCGGGGCGGAAGTCACGGCGATCGCCGCCGCGATCGTCGCGGTGATGCTCACCGTCTGGGTCGTGCTCCGGTTCTCCGGCGGGATCGTCAAGATCCTGCGCCCCGGCGGTATCGAGGTGCTGACCCGGATCGCCGGCCTGCTGCTGGCCGCGATCGCGGTGCAGCTCATCGCGGACGCGGTCGCCGCGTTCGTCAGGCAGTACGCCGAGATGGCCTGACCGCCGACCGGAACTGTCGGGGGCGGATGGCAGGATCACGGTGTGCGACGAGCCTCTTCAGCCGGCCGGTCCCCCGCCAGCGGCGGGCGGGCGCCCCGACCCCGCGGTGACCAGCCCGAGCAGCTCGGCTTCGAGGGCATGCCGGAGCGGCTCTTCGTCTGCACCCCCAGCAAGCTCGGCGCGTACGCCGACTGTCCCCGCCGCTACCGCTACTCCTACGTCGACCGTCCGGCCCCGCCGAAGGGGCCGCCGTGGGCGCACAACTCCCTCGGCGCGAGCGTGCACACCGCCCTGAAGAACTGGTATGCGCTGAGCCCCGAGCGGCGCCGGCCGGAGGCCCTCGCCGCGCTGCTCAAGGGCACCTGGGTGCGTGAGGGCTACCGCGACGACGAGCAGGAACGGGCGGCCTACCGGCGGGCCCTGGGCTGGCTGGAGTCCTACGTCGAGACCCTGGAGCCCGGGGTCGACCCGCTGGGCGTGGAGCGGGTGGTGGCGGTCAGGACCGCCGTGCTGGCCTTCAACGGCCGGGCCGACCGGATCGACTCCCGCCCCGGCCCGGAGGGCCCCGAGCTGGCGATCGTCGACTACAAGACCGGCCGCACCGGGCTGGACGCCGACGACGCGCGCGGCTCGCAGGCGCTGGCGCTCTACGCGTACGCCGCCGAGCGGGTGTTCCGCCGGCCGTGCCGCCGGGTGGAGCTGCACCACCTGCCGAGCGGCACCGTGGCCGCGCACGAGCACACAGTGGAGTCGCTGGCCCGCCAGCTCACCCGGGCCGAGGAGACCGCCCGCGACATCATGGCCGCCGAGCGGGCGGTCGCCGAGGGCGACGACCCCGACCAGGCGTTCCCCACCACGCCGGGGCCCCGCTGCGGCTGGTGCGACTACCGGCGCACCTGCCCGGCAGGGGCGCAGGTGCCGGGCAAGGAGCCGTGGGCGGCCGTCGAGCGGGTCGCCGACCCGGTACCGGGGCAGGGCTGACGGCCCCGCCGGGCGGAACCCCTCCGCCGCCGGCCGGCCGGTGGCGACCCGCGGTGGCACGCACGCGGCGGCGGCTGGTTCAGACGGGCGTGCCGGCGAGTCGGGCGGCGCGTTCCTTGGCGGCCTGCTGCAACGGCCCCTCCCGCCAGCGGCGTGGCACGGTGGCGAGGGTCAGCCGCAGCGCCCGGACGGTCAGGTCGGCGGAGAGCGCGGTGGTGGGCAGGCCGAGTCCGCCGTACATCCGTCGGGCCCAGGCCGGCAGCAGCGCGAAGGCGGTGCCGGCGATGCCGAAGTACGCCCAGCGGGGTGGCCCGAGACTGAGCCCGAGCCGGGCGGGGAGGCCGAGCTTCCACGGGATCGGCGGCGCGGTGAGGAAGAGCGCCGTCTCGGCCGCCTCGCGGGTCATCCGCAGCCGCGGGCGGATCCTCCGGTAGTAGTCGGCCACCTCGGCGGCGGTGCCCGGCACCGTCTCCGGGTCGAGGCCCACCAGGGCGGCGGAGCGCCGCTGCTCGGTGTAGTAGCCGTCGATCTCGTCGGCGGTCAGCGGCAGCCCGGCCCGCCGGGCCGTGTCGAGGAACGACTCGACCTCGGTGACGTGCACCCAGAGCAGCAGCTCGGGGTCGTCGACGCGGAACTCCTCGCCGGTGAACAGGTCGGTGCCCCGCAGGCGGGCGTGCCGGCGGCGTACCCGCAGCCCGGCGGCCTCCGCCTCGGCGGTGGTGCCGTAGATGGTGGTGGCCACGTAGGTGGCGGTGCGCACGAGCCGGCCCCAGGCGTCGGAGCGGTAGTTGCTGTTCTGCGCGACCCCGGCCATGGCGCGGGGATGCAGCGACTGAAGGTAGAGCGAACGCAGGCCGGCGACGATCAGGATCGGCTCCTCGTGCAGCTTCCACGTGACCGAACCCGGACCGAAGAGACCGAGGTCATCGGAGTCCACCGACCAAGCGTGCCACGCCCCGCCGCCGAGTGCCGCGCGGAGAGCCGCCGCCGTCAGTCGTCGGCGGAGCGGCGCGCCTGGCAGGTCGGGCAGAGGCCCCAGAACGTTACTTCCGCCTCGTCGACGTCGAAGCCGTGGGCGCCGACCGGGTCCAGGCAGGGCGCGCGGCCGACCGCGCAGTCGATGTCGGCGATCTCGCCGCAGCCCCGGCAGACCACGTGGTGGTGGTTGTCCCCGGCCCGCGCCTCGTAGCGGGCGGGACTCCCGGCCGGCTCGATGCGGCGGGAGAGCCCGGCCCGCGACAGCGCGCCCAGCACGTCGTAGACCGCCTGGGTGGAGACCGAGTCGAGGCGCTCGCGGACCCGGCGGGTGATCTCGTCGACCTCCAGGTGACCGCCGGCGGCCAGCACGTCGAGCACGGCGAGGCGCGGCCGGGTGACCCGCAGGCCCCTCGACCGGAGCAGTTCCTCGCCACCGGGCATGTGCCAATGACAGCACGCGGGCCGGTGACCGACAACCGGCCTCCGGACGGGGGTGGTCCCGACCACAGCGGGGCGGTCCGCCGGGGCGGTGAACCGGACCGGTCCGGGGTGCGTGTAGTCGGTCGAGAGGGCCTGGGCGGGCCGGCCGACGCGCCGTACGCTGGCAGCCCGCGACCGCGTACCACCCGGAGGGTGTCGATGTTCAAGGAGATCCTGGGTCTGCCGGTCCACGTGCTGGTGGTGCACGCGGTCGTCATGCTCGTGCCCCTGCTCGCCCTGCTCTCCGCCGCCTACGTGGCGCTGCCCCGGTTCCGGCGCCGGCTGGACTGGGCGGTGGCGATCCTCGCCGTGGTGACGCCGGTGTCCGCCTTCGTCGCGGTCGAGTCCGGCGAGGAGCTGACCGACGCGTTCGTCGCCCAGGGCATGCAGGGCCCGATCGTGGACCAGATCTTCGAGCACTCGCGCTACGGCGACATCCTGTTCCGCTGGGTGCTGCCCCTGGCCGTGGCGGCGCTGCTGCTGCTCGTGCTCACGAGCGGGCATCCGAGGGTGCCGAAGCCGCCGTCCTGGGTGACCCCGGTGCTGTCGGTCGCGGTGGTCGCGTTCGGCGTCGTCAGCCTCGTCTACGTCTATCTCACCGGCCACTCCGGTGCCGAGACCGTCTGGGGCAACACCCTCTGACGCCGTCCGGCCCCGCCGCGCCCGGTCGCGGCAGGGTCAGAAGAGCGCCCGCGAGCAGAGCAGGCAGACGAGGGCCACCAGCACCACGCCGGCCACCGCGCCGAGACCGTACGTGAGCCGCTGCGCACGTTGTTCCGCCGTGTCGAGCCCGGCCATGTCCTGCGGGGGCAGCCGCCGGGGCGGTGGCGGTCTCAGGTGCACCGGCGGTCGCCAGCCCGGCGGGGGCGGGGTGGTGGGGGGCGGGCCCGGGTAACCGCCTCCGGGGGCTGGGCCCGGCGGGGGCGCGGCCGGGCCCGCGGACCGCTCCGGCGTGGCGTCGGGCCGTCGCCAGTACTCGTCCGGGGCGCCGCCGGAGGTGGGGGTCGTCACGCCGTCCGACGCTACCAACGCTCCGGCCCGGCGACCGCCGGACGCGGCCGGGTGCGCCGCGGGGGTGTGCGCGTTCCCGGACCCGGCGCCGCCCCGGGCGAGTCGCCGGGCCCGCGCCGCCGCGCCGATCGGCGCCGACGGGTCCCGCGGACGCTCGGCTGAGGGTCGGCGGGGGAGGGCTGCGCTAGTCTTGCCGCTCGTGAGCACCGAGGACCCGGGAACGCCGGCGGTACGCGGCGACGACGACCGCACCGTCGACCTCAGCGACGACTTCGTGGTGCTGCCCGAGCAGACCGCCGACGACACCGACCGGGGCTGGGGCGAGCGCTCCGGCGGCAACGACGACTGGCTGCTCGCCGAGCGCCCCCCGCACTGGGACTGAACGACCCGCCGACCCGGTGGACGGTGCCCCCGGGCGGCGGGTGGACGGACGCCGCGATCCGGCGCGGGTCAGGAGGTGCCGGCGGTGCTGGCGGCCGCGGCCTTGCCCGTCCCGCCGGACGAGCCGTTCGCGCTGCCCGAGGACGACGAGGACGACGAGGACGAGGACGTCGACGAGGACGCCGAGCCCGAGTCGCCGCCGGAGGACGAGTCGGACTTCGCCGGCTTGGCGGCGGCACCCTTCGCGGCCTCCGAACCGGAGGTGCGCGAGTCCGTGCGGTAGAAGCCCGAGCCCTTGAAGACGACGCCGACGGAGTTGAAGACCTTCCGCAGCCGTCCCTCACACGCCGGGCAGTCGGTCAGCGGCGAGTCGGAGAAGGACTGCACCGCCTCGAGCTGGTGGCCGCACGCGGTGCAGGCGTACTGGTACGTGGGCACGTTCTCCTCCGGATCTGGCGACGGTCGGTTGGCACTCGACGTATTCGAGTGCCAATGGTGCGTCATCGCCCCCCGGTTCGTCCAGCGGAAGTGTGGGGCGCGACACCCGCCGCGCCCCCGGGGGCGGGGTCCAGCGTACGGAGGCCGTCCGCGGGCGTGACCACCGCGCGTACCGCCCGGTCGTGCGGCTCGGCGGGAAGCGCCCGCACCAGCTCGCCGTCGTGCAGCGGGACCACGGTCAGGGCCGTCGCCGGCACCCGGGCCAGCGCCCGGTCGTACGAGCCACCGCCGCGGCCCAACCGCATCCCCCGGTGGTCCACGGCCAGCGCCGGCAGCACCACCAGCTCCGCCCCGGCCACCGCCGCCCGACCCAGTCGCGGCCCCGCCGGCTCGCGCATCCCCCGCCCGGCGGCCACCAGCGCGCCCGGGCCGGTCCAGGCGGCCCAGTCCAGGTCCAGGTCGTCGCGGAGCACCGGCAGCAGCAGCTCCGCGCCCGGCGGCAGCGCCGCGTGCAGCACCTCGGGGAGGTCGGCCCCGCCCGGCTCGGAACCGACCGGCACGTACGCCGTCATCCGGAGCGGGCGCAGCCGGCGTACGAGAGCCACCAGCTCGGCCTGGACGCGCCCGGCGGCGTCGGCGCGCCGCGACGCGGTCAGCGCCCGGCGGCCGGCGAGCACGGTGGCGCGCGCATCCCGCTTGGCCTCTTCCGCTCCATCAGAAAAATCGGGCACGCAACACTCCTGACGCATCGCTCGTCCCCTGGTGGCTCTGTGTCAGCATCGCAAGCGACGGCGGCGGAACTTCCGGGGGGACCGAGTGACGCTACGCGGGCGGTTGACCACGACCTTCCTGGTGGTGGCGCTCGGCCCGGTGGTGCTCGGCGTGATGTTCGTCGGGGCGATCGTCACGGCCGTCGACGCCAGCCGCTCCACCGAGCGGCTGGCGGTGGCCGCCGCGACCGTGCGCACCTCGGTCGACGCCCTCTGCCAGCAGCTGCGCGCCGCCGCGGACGCGGTCGCGCTCACCGGCGACCGGCCCGGCACGGCGAGCCAGGTGGTCCGCCGCGGCCTGGCCACCGCCGTGCGGATCACCGACGTCGCCGGCCGGGTCACCTACGCCACGCCCGGCGGGCCACCCGGGCCCTGGCGCGACTGCGCCGACCCGCCCGCCGTCGGCCCGGTGCGGGCCCTCGCCGCCCGCGTCGACCTGCGCGACCGGGCCGGCGGCCCGCTGGGCACGATCAGTGCCGCGCAGCCGGTCGACCCGGCCTTCGTGGCGCGCCTCGCGGCCGTGACGGGGGTGGCGGTCACCCTGCTCGACGACGCCGAGGCGCCCGTCCGGCCCGCCCACAGCACCGAGTCGAGCGGCGTACGCGACGCGGTGCTCGCCGCCGCCGGCTCGCTCGACGGCGAGCGGGTCACCGAGACCCCCGACGGCCGGTACGTCCGCAGGGTGGGCCCCTCCACCGGCCAGCCGCTGCCGCTGGTGCTCTCGGTGCCCGGCGAACGCCCGCCCAGCCTCTACCTCGCGCTGGGCTCGGCGGTGCTGGCGGCGGCCCTGCTGGCCGTGGGGGTCGCCTGGCGGCTGGCCCGGGTCACCACCCGCCCGCTGGTGGAGCTGGCGGGCGCGGTGGACCGGGTGGCCCGGGGCGACCTGACCGCCCGGGTGCCGGTGCGCAGCCGCGACGAGATCGGCCGGCTGGCCGGCGCGTTCAACCGGATGACCCGGGAGACGGGCACCTACGTGGCGGCCCTGACCAGCAGCCGGGACCAGCTGCGCGGGCACCTCGCCGTGCTGGGCGACACCCTCGCCAGCACGCACGACCTGCAACGCATCCTGCGGGTCATCCTGCACAGCGCGATCGCCGCCACCGGCGCCCGGGCCGGCGCGGTGCTCCTGGTCGACGACGGCGGGGTGCTCGTCGCGCAGTGCACGGAGGGGCTGGACGAGCCCGCCACGGCCGACGAGCGGTCCGGGCCGCTGCGGGTGCCGCTCGGCAGCGGCGTGGTGGGTGCCGTGGCGGCCACCGGCGAGCCGCGGCGGGGCCGGGTGGAGCCCTCGGCCGCCGCGCCGCCGGGGGAGCCGCGCTGCCGGACGTACATCGCGGTGCCGTTCGCCGCCCCCGGCTCCGACGGCGCCGCCCGTGGCGACGGGCCCGCCGCCCGCCCCGGTGCGGAGCCGGCCGGCCCGGCCGGGGCGCTCGGCGTGCTGGCCCTCTACGACCGGCTCGGCGCGGACGAGTTCGACGACGACGACCTGGTGACCCTGCGCACCTTCGCCGGCCACGCCGCGGTGGCCGTGGACAACGTCCGGGTGCACGAGGAGGCGCAGCGGCTCTCGCTGACCGACCCGCTCACCGGGCTGTGGAACTACCGCTACCTGCGGGAGTCCATCCGCCGGGAGGTGGAGCGGGCGAGCCGGTTCGGCCGGATGCTCAGCGTCCTCGCCCTCGACCTGGACCGGTTCAAGGACGTCAACGACACGCACGGGCACGCGGCGGGCGACGCGGTGCTGGCCGAGTTCGCCCGCCGGGTACGCGGCGAGATCCGCGAGGTGGACCTCGCCTTCCGGCAGGGCGGCGAGGAGTTCGTGCTGCTACTGCCGGAGACCGACGCCCGGGGCGCGGCGATCGTCGCGGAACGGCTCGGCGCGGCGGTCCGGGAGCACCCGATCGTCGCCGACGGGCACGGCGGGACGGCCGTCTCCATCGCGGTCACCGTCTCCATCGGCATTGCCGTGCACCCCGACCACGGCACCACGGGCCGGCAGGTGCTGGACGCCGCCGACGACGCCCTCTACGCCGCGAAGGCGGGCGGCCGGGACACCTGGCGGGTCGCCGAGCGGCGGGCCGAGCAGACGGCGCGGGAGCTTTCCGTCCCGGCCGCGGCGGTCAGCCCCGAGGACGGCCTGCCGCGCGCCGGCGCCCCGCGCCAGCCGGTCCGGGCCGGCCCCGAGCCCGGCGAGGCGGCCGGCGCCGACCCGGGTGGCACGCCGGCCGGGTCCGGGCCGGTGCGGCCGGGTCCCTGCGGCGGCGCGTCTTCCGGTCCTCACCCTCCACGGCAGAGCCGTGGCCGATAGTCTCGCGGCATGTCGGAGCACTCAGCGAACCCCTCACCGGCGACCGCCGCGACCGGTCGTCCCCGCGCGGTCAAGGCCGTCATCCCGGCCGCCGGACTGGCCACCCGGTTCCTCCCGGCCACGAAGGCGGTGCCCAAGGAGCTGCTCCCGGTGGTCGACCGGCCGGTGTTGCAGTACATCGTCGAGGAGGCCACCCAGGCCGGCATCGGCGACGTCCTGCTGATCACCGGGCGGGGCAAGACGTCGATGGTGGACCACTTCGACCGCCGCCCCGACCTGGAGACGCGGCTGGAGGAGAAGGGCGACGCCGAGCGGCTGGCCGCGGTGCGCCGCCCCAGCGAGCTGGCCGAGATCTACACCTGCCGGCAGCCCGAGCAGCTCGGCCTGGGCCACGCCGTCGGCTTCGCCGAGTCGCACGTCGGCGACCAGCCCTTCGCGGTGCTGCTGGGCGACGAGTTCGTCAAGCCGTCCGAGCCCCTGCTGCCGGCCATGCTGGAACTACAGGCCCGCACCGGCGGCGTGGTGCTGGCCTTCTTCGAGGTCGACCCGGCCGAGACGAAGCGCTACGGCATCGCCTCGGTGGAGCCCGCGGAGGCGGAGCTCACCGACATCGGCGAGGTCGTCCGGGTCACCGGCATGGTGGAGAAGCCGCAGCCGGAGGACGCGCCGAGCAACCTCGCGGTGCTGGGCCGCTACGTGCTCCCGAGCACCATCTTCGACGCGATCCGCCGGACGAAGCCCGGCAGCGGCGGCGAGATCCAGCTCACCGACGCGATGGACCTGCTGCGCAGCGAGGGCACCCCGGTGCACGCGATCGTCTACCGGGGCACCCGCTACGACACCGGCATGCCGCTGGGCTACCTCCAGACCGTGGTGCAGATCGCCGTCGAGCGCGACGACCTCGGCGCCGAGTTCCGCGCCTGGCTGACCGAGTTCGTCAACACCGACGCGTCGGGCGTGGCTGGTACATGACAGCGTCGGCCGACGCCGAGGCGGCCGCGAACGAGTTGACGCCGCTCGCCGACTACCTGGGCAGCGTGCTGCGCAGGTTACGCGCGCTGCCTCCGCTCGACCTCGACCTCACCCAGGCGCACGGCAACGTCCTCGCCGAGGACGTCGTCGCGCCGCACTCCTTCCCGGCCTTCGACCAGTCGGCCGTGGACGGCTACGCGGCCCGCTGGGAGGACATCTCCGGAGGCGGCCGGGGCGTGGGCTACGTCCCGAACCAGTCCGGCGGGCCGGGCGGGCGCAACGTCCGGCTCAACGTCGTCGGCGACCTCGGGGCGGCCAGCTGGCGCCCGGTCCGGCTCACCCCGGGCGCGTGCTTCTCCGTCGCGGCCGGGGCGCCGCTGCCCCTCGCCGCCGACGTGGTCGTCCCGGTCGAGTGGACCGACCAGGGCATGGCCGCGGTGGAGATCCTCCGCGTCCCCAAGCGCGGTTACGGGGTGCGCCGCGCCGGCGAGGAACTGCCCGCCGGCACCCTGCTGGCGCGGGCCGGCACCTACGTCTCGCCGGCGCTGGTGGCCGTCTTCGCCGCCACCGGCATCGGGCACGTCGTCGTCCGGCCCAGTCCCCGGGTGGTCATCGTGGCCACCGGCGACGAGCTGGTCGACGTGGGGCGGGGCAGCCAGCCCGGCCAGACGGTCGACGCCAACTCGCACGCGCTGACCGCCGCCGCGGCCGAGGTGGGCGCGCTGGCGTACCGGGTGGGCATCTGCGACGACGATCCGGAGGGGCTGCGCGGGCTGCTGGAGGACCAGACGCTGCGCGCGGATCTGATCATCACCACCGGGGGCACGGGTACCGGGCCCGGCGACATGGTGCGGCGGATCCTCTCCCGGCGGGAGGGCGGCCGGGCCGGCCCGGTCACCTTCACCCAGGTCGCGCTCTATCCCGGCACCTCGCTCGGCTTCGGCACGGTCGGCGCCGAGGAGGTGCCGGTGGTGTGCCTGCCCGGCGACACGGGCTCGGCGCTGATCGGCTTCGAGGTGCTGGCGCGCCCGGCGATCAACCTGCTGGCCGGGGCGGAACCGGTGTTCCGGCCCAGCGTCCGCGCGCACCTGCTGGAGACGATCTCGTCGCCGGTCGGGCTGCGCGAGTTCCGCGCCGCACACGTCGCGGAGCGGCGTGGCGGCGGGTACACGGTGCAGCCGCTCAACGGTGGCCCGTACACCCTCTCGGGCCTGGCGGAGGCGAACGGGCTGATGGTGCTGGGCGAGCGGGTGACCAGCGCGGCGGCGGGTTCCACGGTGGACGTCCTCCTGCTGGACCGGCGCCGGTGAGCATGTTCGGCTCCGGGCGTGCGCCGGGCTGGCCGGCGGTGCTGACCGACGGGCCGGTGCTGCTGCGGCCCTACCGGCGCTCGGACGCGACCGCCTGGTCCGAGGTGCGGCGCGCCAACCGGGAGTGGCTGGCGCCCTGGGAGTCGTCCCCGCCCGGTGGCTGGCACGAGCTGAACTCGCCTGCCGCGTTCCGCTGGGTGTACCGCGACCAGCGCCGGTCGGGGCGGGACGGCGAAGGGATGCCGTTCGCCGTCTGCCTGCGTGAGGAGGGTCGGGAGCGGCTGGTCGGCCACCTCAACGTGGGCAGCATCGTCCGGCGGGCCTTCTGCTCGGGGTACGTGGGCTACTGGGTGGACAGCCGGGTGGCCGGGCGTGGCGTCATCCCGACCGCGATGGCGCTCGCCGTCGACCACGCCTTCGGGGCGGGCGGGTTGCACCGGGTCGAGGTGAACATCCGCCCGGAGAACCGGCCGTCGCGGCGGGTGGTGGAGAAGCTGGGCTTCCGCGAGGAGTCGTACCACGTGCGGTACATGCACATTGACGGAGCGTGGCGGGACCACATCGGATACGCGATGACCAGCGAGGAGGTCGCGGCCGAGGGCGGGCTGCTGGCCCGCTGGCACCGGATCCGCGCCGCCGCGGGGTGAGCCGTCCCACGGACGGGATCGGCGCGGCGTGTCAGCATCGGCGTCCCCGGCCCGTAACCTCAAGTAACTGCAAGCTGTGGCAAGCGCTGCTCCACCCGTACGATCCACGCACTCGACCACGATCGGTGGAAGATCATGCGGTCGGGCGGCGGTTGCTCCGAATTCGGTGACGGGAGGGGTGAGGGTGCCGACCTCGGTGCTCCTCGCCGTCCTCGCCGCCGCCGGCCTGCTCGCCCTCGCCCCGGCGCTGGTCCGCCGGTACGACGCCACCGAGCGGCTGGTGGCGGAGCGGGCGCAGTCGACGGCGCGGGTGCTCCAGCGCCGCCGGCGGCGCCGTACTGTCCCGGGCCGGCAGCCGGTCCACCCGCCCCGCTCCCTGATTGTCACCCTCAGCGAGGATTCGTCTACGGGGGGTCTCTCCGCGCCGGTCTCCACGCCGCCCGCCACGCGCCGGTCGAAGCGGCTGCGCGCCGTACCCCCGGCCCCCAGGAAGGGCCGCCGCCGGCCGCCGCCCCGCCGGCAGCACGCCCCCGTCGTCTACCGGCGCCGCCGGGTGCTGGCCGCGCTGCTGCTGCTCAACTTCGTCGAGCTGATCGGCGTGATCGTGGTCAGCCCCGGCTTCTGGATCAGCTTCGCGGTCACCGCCGCGCTGCTGGTCGCGTACGTCGTACACCTGCGGGCGCGGGCGGTGGCCGAGCGCCGGCGGCGGCGGGCGCGGGCCCGGGAGGCGGCGTGGCTGGCCGCCCGGCAGGCGGAGGTGCGGCGGGAGCAGGCCCGTCGCGCGGCGGCCCGCCGGGAGGCGCAGCGCCGCCTGGCCGCCCAGCGTGAGGTGGTACGCCGCGCGGCGATGGGTCTGGACCGGCCGTCCGACCTGCCGGCGGCGGCCAACGGCGGCGGCTCGGTCTCCTACCGCCGCTCGGGCGGCCTGCGGGGGCGCCCCTACCAGTCCGGTCGCGGCTCGCACTCGGCCTGACGCGGGCCTGCCGCGCAACGTTCGTGGCCGGCGGTCGGTCTGGCCCGGCCGGGCGGGCCCGCAGCGCGTCAGTTGGGGGTTGGCAGGCGGTAGACGGAGACGTGTGACCGCGAGTCGGCGGTGAACTCGGCGCCGGACCAGTCCGCGTGCCGGCTCTCCAGCTCGAACCCGGCCAGCTGACCCATCAGGTCCAGCTCCGCCGGCCAGATGTAGCGGTGCGGCGACCGGAACAGCCGGGCGTTCGTGCTCTCGTCGAACCGGAAGTGGTGCGACACGACCTGCTGGTGCAGTAGGTCGTAGGTGTCCAGGCCGATGTACCCCGGCTCGGACGACCAGACCGTCGCCTCCTGGCCCGGTGGGAGCTTGCGCAGCTCCGGCACCCACAGCTCGATCACGAAACGGCCGCCCGGAGCGAGGTGGCGGGCGGCGTTGCGGAAGCAGGCCACCTGCCCGGCCTGGGTGAGCAGATTCGAGATCGTGTTGTAGACGAGGTAGACCAGCGAGAACTCGCCCGGAACGGTGGCGGTCGCCATGTCGCCGACCACCACCGGAATGGTTGTTTCGTCCGCCTTCGTCCGGAGCTGCTCCACCATCGGCCGGGACAGCTCGATGCCGCTGACCGGCACCCCGCGCTCGACGAGCGGAACGGCCACCCGGCCGGTGCCGACGGCGAATTCGAGCGCCGCCCCGCCGCCGGCCAGCGCGGCGAGGCGGTCCACGGTCGGCCCCAGCACCTCGGGGGCGAACATGCCGGTGCCGGGCGTGTCGTAGCGGCGGGCGGTGTCGTCGTTCCACACGTCTTCCTGTCGCATGCGCCCCACGCTGCTCACCGGTGCCCACGGTGTCCATCGATTTTCGCGCCGTCGGCCGCCGGGGGTCCTTTGCGAGATCTTGGTGGCTGGCGGCCCCCGGAGGCCGTTCCGTGCCAAGATCTCGGCGCGCGGGGGGTGGATTCGCGGCGGGGGCGGTGAACCTGTTAACCTTGGCGCCGGCCCGCCCGGTGAAAGCCGGGTGG
The DNA here is from genome assembly GCF_036906775.1 of Micromonospora sp. CPCC 205561. Taxonomy (NCBI): domain Bacteria; kingdom Bacillati; phylum Actinomycetota; class Actinomycetes; order Micromonosporales; family Micromonosporaceae; genus Micromonospora; species Micromonospora sp. CPCC 205561. Next base: position 15,293 of record NZ_JBAKHV010000024.1, read on the forward strand.
GACCGATGCCGGTTCGCCGGCGGAGGGGTTGTGGCGCAGTCCGGTAGCGCACCTCGTTCGCATCGAGGGGGTCAGGGGTTCGAATCCCCTCAACTCCACCCAGTTCAAAGGCCGCTCCGCTCGTCGGAGGCGGCCTTTTTCGATCGGATCCCGCTGGACCGACGGTGTACGGAAGTGGTCCGTGGCCGACCATCGGTCACCGCCGGCCCGGGTGAAAGCCGACGGGGCCTCCCGCCGGCTCAGTCGGCCGACGCGACCGAGGCCAGGAGCCGGTACGTGGCGTCGTCGAAGGCGACCAAACGGACGCGTTCGACGGCGGTGGGTGTCGCCCTGATCGTCGTGATCGCGATCGTCGCCGCCTGGTCGGACGGGTAGCCGTAGACGCCGGTGCCGATGGCGGGGAAGGCGACGCTGCGGGCGCCGATCTCGTCGGCGACCTGGAGGCTGCGCCGGTAGCACGAGGCCAAGATCCCGGCTTCGCCGTGGCCGCCGCCCTCCCATACCGGACCGACCGTGTGGATGACATGGCGTACGGGTGGATCAAGATTGAATGCGGGGGTGGCGACGGCCTCGCCCGGGTGGCACGGCGCGAGGGCGGCGCCCGCCCGTGCCAGGCGCGGTCCCGCCGCCCGGTGGATCGCCCCGTCGACGCCACCGCCGCCCAGCAGCGACTCGTTCGCCGCGTTGACGATGGCGTCGACGTCCTCGCGGGTGATGTCACCGCGTACCACTTCGATCACGAGCATGGACCGATGATGTCATCGGGGGCCGCGGAGGATCGGGCCTACTTCGGCAGGTCGAGCGAGATGTGTGCGGACAGGGCGCGGAGGGAGTCGACCGGGTCGAAGATGGCGCCGGCGGACGCGACGCCGGCCGTCCTGGTCCGTCCCGTGAGGACACGGTGCACCGCCTCCACCGCGAGCGGGGCGCTGACGGCGTAGATGTCCTGGCCGCTCGCCACGGCGCGCCGTTCCGCAGCCGACAGCTCGCCGGCCGCCTCGACCGTCATGTAGGTGCACACCTCGGGATGGCCAGGTGGCCGGGACGGTGACGACGTCGTCGCGGTAGCGGACGCGCCGGCCGTGCCTGCGTTCCCGGAGACCGCCACCGCGACGCGGGTTCCGGCCGTGGGGTGCCAACCGCTCAGTCCGTACGCGACATGCGCCTCGTCGGCCGACGTCCAGTCGCCCATCGCCGCGGTGACCAGCAGGTCGCCGAGGCCGCCGAAGAAGGCCATCGCGGGGACCACCACCGCCCCCGTGGCGCGGGCACGGACCGCGAAGTGCGTAGAGGTGTCGAGGTTGGCCTCGATCTCCGCCGCCACGTCCACGTACGGGAGCCCGGCGCGCAGCGCTGTCTCGATCACCGGCGCGGCGGTCACGGCGAAGGGCCCGGCGCAGTTGATCACCGCAGCCGCGCCGGCCAGGGCGCGGTCGAGCGAGGCCGGATCGTCGACCGAGGCCGGCCGGCTACCGCCGCACCTTCCGCAGCTCGCGACCCGGCACGCCCCCCGGGAGTCAGTCGGGCAGTGGCACCCGGTGCACGGTCAGATAGATCAGCCCCTGCTCCTGGTGGACCGTGCAGCCCACCTCGTAGGGGTCGGTGGAGCCGGTGCCGAAGACCAGGGTGACCCGGTCGGGCACGAATCGCTCCGTCCGGGTGGGCTCGCCGAGGACGGCGACGAGCTCCTGCCGCCCCAGCCCCGCCCGCAGCGGTAGCCGGAGCGCGGCGAGCATCTTCCGGACCGTCGCCTCCGGCAGGGCGACGAGGTCGATCGCCACCGAACGCGTCACGTCGGGCTCCGACTCGAGACGAAGCCACTCGGTGAAACCGAACGCCTCGCCGACCCAGCGACGATCCAGGTACTCCCAGCCGCGCAGGTGCGCCGGATGCTCCGCGCTGAGGAAGTCGGCGAGGCGCAGCCGGCCGAAGGCGTCATGCGGGATTCCCAACGACCCACCTCGTCAATCGATCGAGATCGCGACGGTACAGCAGCTCAGGACCAACGACGAGCGCGGGCCGTGCGGAGGGGCTCGTCGCGTGCGTCACGACGCACGCCGCCGCCCCGCCCGGCCGCGCGGGGTCGCCCAGGCGGAACCCGGCGGTACCGGTCAGGCGTAGTAGTTGACGCTCACCGGCCAGGTCCCGGTGTACGGCGTCCAGCCCTGGAGCGTGGCGGGGATGCCCACCCGGGTGTTGCAGTCGATGACCTGGAAGTGCAGGTGTGGGCCGGTGGACGCGCCGGTGTTGCCCGACCAGCCGATGACCCGCCCCTGCGGCACCCAGGTGCCGGCGTTGTAGATCGCCCGGTTGAGGTGCGCGTAGTGGGTGCACTGGCCGTTCGAGTGCCGGATGATCACCTCGATGCCGTTCTGCCAGTACGGCGACCAGTTCGACATGATGATGGTGCCCGCCTGCGAGGCCGACACCTCGTAGTTCGCCGGCAGCCCGAAGTCCCACGCGTACTCGTTGTACGGGCCGACGTGCGAGTAGGTGCCCTCCGGCCCCTGGGTGACCAGGTAGGACTCGTTCGCCGGGTAGGGAAGCTCGTAGTAGTAGTTGGCCGCCGAGGCCGGCGTGGCGCCGACGACCGCGGCCCCGGCGGCCAGCACCGCCACGCCCACCGTCGCGCCGATCCTGCGCAGGACCCTCGTCACTCTGCTCGCCATGGATGCCTCACTCTCGTAGCCGGCGGGGTGTTCGGCTCCGTCACATCGACGCCGCCGACCGAAGCCAAGCAGCGCGAGGAATGTGGATCAACGAATCCGGTGGATGTCTGGGGTCGCCCCAGTGGCTCGACAGGGGTCACGTCGACGCCGGGTGACGAGGACGGGGCATGCCGTCAGCGGCACCCCACCGCGCGACCCTTCCCCACCCGACGGCCGGGACCCCCGAGCGGGCGGCACCCCTGCCACCCGGAACCACCGGCACTCCGGACCCCGTCCCGTCCGGGCGCGGCCCGGCGGCCGTCGCGTGCGGCCCATCACTACGCTGCCGCCCGTGGAGCGAATGACGACCCTGTTCTGGCTGGGCGGCTGCGCCGGCCTGGCGCTCCTGCTGGGGGCGGTGCTGACCGTGATCGTGGTCGTGGCGCACCGGCGGGAGCGGGACCGACGGGACTGGTGGCGGCGGTGGGCTGCGCACTACGGGTGGACGTTCACCGAGAACCCGCAGGCGGCCTGGACCGACCGGCTGCCGGGTCGCAACCGTCGAGGGGTGCGGTTCGTGCTGACCGGGACGATGCACGGGCGGCCGGTCGGGGTGGCCGAGTACGCGTACACCGAGACACACACCTCGACCGGCGCGGACGGCAACACGACGACGAGTTCGCAGACACACTCGTACGTCGTCACGCTGGTGTGGCTGCGGCGCCCGTTCCCGGAACTCGCGGTCGCGCCGCGCCGCGCGTTCTCCCGGCTCGGGCGCGCCCTGTTCGGCGACGACGGGTACGCCACCGGCAACGCCGAGTTCGACCGGCAGTGGCGGGTGGGCGCGGCGGTTCCCGGGCAGCAGACCCTGGTCGGGCCGACCCTGGTGGCCGCGCACCTGGCCGGGGCCGTGCCGGCGTGGAGCGTGCGTGGCGCGGAGCTGGTCAGCTGGCGGTTCGGCCGGCTGCACGACCCCGCCCTGGTGCAGTCCCTGCTGACGTCGCTGATCACGGTCGCCGACCTGCTCGAACAGGGGCGGTGACGCGGGCGCCGGCGGGGTGCGGAAGGCGCACCCGCGGCGGGCGGGCCGGTGGGACGCGGAAGGCCGGCCCCCTCGGGGAGCCGGCCTTCCGTCATCGAGTGCGGATCACGGCTTCCAGGAGCCGGACGTCTCGAACTTGTGCCGGTACTCCAGGGCGCCGTTCTTGTTGGCCACGTTGAACACCACGGTGCCCGCCCGCTTGCTGCCCTCGCGCAGGTTGTTGCCGGAGCCCAGCGTGTCGCCACAGCCGGAGAGCGCGCTCGCCAGGCCGTTGGCCGTGGTGCCGTTGTCGGCCACCCACTCGAAGTAGAACGGGTTGATGGAGCTCTTGCCCTTGGTCACCGTCGCGGTGACGTGGGCGATCAGGTACATCCCCTTGTCGGGGTCCGGGGCGTACGCCCGGCAGCCCTTGGTCTCCGTGGTGAACCGGGTGACCGTGATCTCCAGGGTGCCCTCGTCGTCGGAGACGACCAGGGTCGCGCCGGGCTTCATGTTGAAGGTCTCGCCGTCCTTCGCCGGCGCGGAGCCACCCGGCGCCAGGTTGGTGACTCCCGGGGCGGGCAGGGCCTTCTTCAGGTCGTCCGACGCCTTGTTGGCGCCGGCGATGAGCGCGACCACGCCGCCGATGCAGCAGAGCAGGGCCAGCGCGGCCACCACGGCCACGATGATCAGGACGGTCCGGTTCTTCTTCGGCGGCGCCATCGGCTGCGGCGCGCCGAGCTGGTAGCCGGGGGCGCCGGGCTGGTAGCCGGGGGCGCCGGAGGGATAGCCGGGGGTCCCCGACACCGGCGGGTACGGCGTGCCGGAGACGGGCGGGTACGGGCTGCCGGAGACCGGCGGCTGCGGCACGCCGGAGACCGGCGGCTGCGCCCACGGCTCACCGGGGGCACCCGACACCGGCGGCTGCGGGGCCCCGGACACGGGCGGCTGGGGCGCGGCCCACGGGTCACCCGTCGGCTGCGGCGGCACGGGCGGCAGCGGGGCCCAGGGGTCGCCGGCGGGCTGCCCGGCTCCCGAGGCGGGCGGCGGCGGGTATCCGCCCTGGTCGCTGGGGAACTGCGGCATCGGGGCCGAGGGGTACGGCTGCGGCTGCTGCTCCGGGTTCGGCTGGTTCGGATCCTGTGGCCCGTAAGGGGGCGGGGGGTGACTCACCGTACTCCTAGGCACCTGACGACGACGGCAAACGCGGCTGACGCTACCGTGCGCGGACAACGGAACATCTTCGCGTCTCCGGCGGTCCCGCGCTGCCCCCCGTTCGGATTTCGTGACCGATCAGAGCGGCGGCAGCACGGCGGCGGTGCGGACCAGCGCGTCGTCGACGGCGAAACGGCCGTTGACCAGCGCGGGCGGGTCGGCCACCGGGGCGGCGTCGAGCCGCGCCGGCGCGATCCGGGCGGTGAAGGTGCCGGCGTCCGGGTCGAACTCCACCAGCGCGTCGTGGAAGTCCAGCCACGTGCCGACGACCGGGTGCCACACCTTGTAGACGGTCTCCTTGGCGCTGAACAGGACCGCCGACCAGGAGATGCCCGCCGGCAGGCGGGCCTGCCGGTCCTCCTCCTCGGGCAGGCAGATCAGCCGGCGTACGCCCGCCTTGAGCTCCCGGTGCTGCTCGGCGTCGACGCCGACCGACCGGATCTCGTCGGCGTGGGCCGCGACCGCCGCGCAGTAGCCGTGGGTGTGGGTGATGGCGCCGACCAGGCCCGCCGGCCAGACCGGCGAGCGGTCCGCCGCGGCGGGCACCGCGACCGGGGGCACGCCCAGCGCCGTCATCGCCCGCCGGGCGCAGACCCGCCCGGCGGTGAAGTCGCGGCGGCGGCTCTCCACCGCGCGCGCGTTCAGGCAGGCCAGCTCGGCCGGCAGCAGCTCGCCGGTCCAGTCCGTGGGCCCGGCCACGGCCACCGCCACGGCCGGCGGCAGCAGGTCACGCATCGCCGCTCCTCGACGGGTACGACCGGACGAGCCTCTGATCCACCGACGGTGTCGCGAGGGCCATGGTTGGTCAACGTACCGCAAGGACGTAACACCGTAGCGTGCCGTGGCGCTGACAGGGCATCGCCGGGGGACGATGCAATCCATCTCGGCCGTGGTCCGCTCGGGACGGGTCGTTACGTGAACCGGAGAGGGAGAGCGATGACCGGTGGTGCGGAGACCGCGGCGTCCCCGATGGACGAGCACGCTCCACTGACGCCCGGCTGGACGTGCGGCACCTGCGGTGCCGCCTGGCCGTGCCCGGACAAGCGGAACCGGCTGCTGGAGGAGTACCAGCTGGACCGGGCCATGCTCAGCGTGTACCTGGGGGCCTGCCTCGCGGCCGCCGCGCAGGATCTCCAGGCGTCGCCGGGCACGTCCCTGCACGACCGGTTCATCGGGTGGATGCCGCGCCAGCTGCGACAGGGGTGACGGGCACCCGGTGGCACGGCGGAGCGCCCGCGACCGCCGGCGCCGCCCGGTCCGCTCGTGCTCACCCGCAGTGATCGGGGCAGGTGCGGGGGCCGGGCGGTGTCGCCGATCCGGACCGTTCGCCCGGGATCACCGACCGTAGAGTGTCGGATGTAAACCATCTGTTCGGTGGTGCACGGGTCGGAAATCTGACCGAAGTCGACCCGTTGTGCCGGTGGTACGGGGTGGTTAAGCTCTACTTGCGCGCCCCAATCGCCCGCTTCCCCCGTGGCAGGCGATCGGGGCGCGCATCTACGTTCAACGGGCCCATCCGCCGTCGCGGGTGGGCCCGTCGCGTGTACCCGCCACGCCGCCCGGGGGGCGCGGCGGGTGACCCGCCGTCGTCAGATCCAGCGGCCCTCCAGCCACATCCGCGCCGACCACTCGGCGTACGGCAGCAGCTTGCCGACGAAGACCGGATAGAAGTACGCGAAGCAGAGCGCGACCAGCAGGACGTACGCCCCGACGATCACCCCGCCCACCAGGCGGCGGTCCTGGCTGTCGACCGCGTCGGCGGCCCCCGGTGGCCCAACCGGCGTGACGATCGCGCCGAGCACGTAGACCACCGCCAGCACCAGGAACGGCAGGACCGGCGCGGTGTAGAAGGAGAACATCGTCCGACCGTCGAGCGCGAACCAGAACCAGGGCAGCAGGCCGGCCGCCACGACGAGCAGGATCGCCCACGCCCGCCAGTCCCGCCGGGCCAGCCCCAGCCAGACGAGCGCCCCCAGGGCGGGCAGGAACGACCACCAGAGCAGCGGGGTGCCCAGCAGCAGCACCTCGGCGGCGCAGCTCGGCGCCCCGCAGGCCCCCTCGCCGGACCAGTAGAAGGCGACCGGCCGGCCCAGCAGCAGCCACTGCCACGGCCACGACTGGTATTTGTGTGGGTCGTCCAGGCCGGTGTGGAAGCCGTACGCGGCCTTGTGGTACTCGATGAGGTTGTTCAGCGCGCCGAACACCGGGGTGTCGCTCAGCGGCGCGTGCGGGTAACGCTCGGCGAGCCGGTAGTAGCCGTCGTCGCCGATCAGCCAGCCGGACCAGGTGCCGACGTAGGTGAGCACCATGAGCACCCCGGCCAGCACCAGCCACGGCACCTCGTCGAGGAGCGTGTCGCGCCAGGGCCGGCGTACGCCGGCGGAGCGGCGGAGCCCGACCTCCCAGAGGATCACCAGCAGCGCGAAGACGGGCAGGAAGTAGAGCGCGCTCCACTTCACCGCGCAGGCGCAGCCGAACAGGATCCCGGCGGCGAGCCGCCACCACGGCCAGTTCCGCCAGCCGCCCGCCGGCCGACCGGCCCGCCCCGGCCGACCCGGATCGAGGCCCGCCTCCAGCGCCCGGGCCCAGCGGCGGCGCCGGGCGTCCCGGTCGAGCACCAGGGCGCCGAACGTGGCCAGCACGAAGAAGAGCAGGAAGATGTCGAGCAGCGCGGTGCGGGACAGCACCAGGTGGAAGCCGTCCAGGGCGAGCAGCAGGCCGGCCGCGCAGCCGAGCGCGGTCGAGCGGAACATCCGCCGGCCGACGCGGATCAGCAGCAGCACCGACAGGGTGCCCACGAGCGCGGCCGAGAAACGCCAGCCGAACTCCGGCGCGGTGGTCGTCAGGTGGCCCGGCACGTTGATGCCGTGCTCGGCGTCGGAGTAGCCGAAGGCCCACTCGCCGAGCCCGATCAGCCACTTGCCCAGCGGCGGGTGGACCACGTAGGACGGGCCGTTGTCCTTGAAGTTCCACTCGACGCCCTTGTCGACCAGCGCCCAGGCGTCGCGGGCGTAGTAGGTCTCGTCGAAGATCTTGCCCGGCGGATGGCTCAGGCCGACGAAGCGCAGGATCGCCGCGATGGCGACGATCACACCCGTGGCCAGCCAGGAACGCCCGTCCAGCCGGGCCTCGACCGTGGCCAGCCGCTCTCGGACGACGCCGGAGACCCCGCCACCGGCGCCGCCCGGGGCCGGGGTCGCGCCTTCGGGTGGGCCGCCCTGGCCGGGGTCCGGTCCCGCCTGGTCCGCGCTCTGTGCTGTCGACGCACTCGTCACCCGGCGATCGTAGGCTGCGAAGGTGCCCGGTGGCGCCCGTCGCCGCCGATACCGGCACCGACGTCGATGAAGGAGTTGCATCTCGTGGGTGAAATGTCCGACACCGGGCGCCTGGTCCTCCTCGGCGCGCCGCTCGGCAACCCCGCCGACGCCTCCGCCCGCTTCCGCGAGGTGCTCGCCGCCGCGGACGTGGTGGCCGCCGAGGACACCCGCCGGCTCACCCGGCTGGCCCGGGACCTCGACGTGGTCGTGGGCGGCCGGATCGTCTCCTACTTCGAGGGCAACGAGGAGCGGCGTACCCCCGAACTGGTCGACGTGCTGGCCGCCGGCTACCTGGTAGCCCTGGTCACCGACGGCGGCATGCCGAGCGTCTCCGACCCGGGCTACCGGCTGGTCCGGGCCGCCCTGGACGTCGGCGTGCCGGTCACCGCCGCGCCCGGCCCGAGCGCGGTCACCACCGCCCTGGCGCTCTCCGGCCTGCCCTGCGACCGGTTCTGCTTCGAGGGCTTCCTGCCGCGCACCCCCGGTGGCCGCCGGTCCCGGCTGCGGGCGCTGGCGGCCGAGCGGCGGACCCTGGTCTTCTTCGAGGCACCGCACCGCGTCGCCGCCGCGCTCGCCGACCTGTCCGCCGCGTTCGGCGCCGACCGCCCGGCCGCGCTCTGTCGCGAGCTGACCAAGACGTACGAGGAGATCGTCCGGCGTCCGCTCGGCGAGCTGGCCGACTGGGCGACCGAGGGGGAGCCGCGCGGCGAGATCACCCTCGTGGTGGCCGGAGCGCCCGAGTCGGCGCCGGAGCGGCCCGACGACGACACGCTGCGGGCCGCCGTCGCCGACCGGGAGGGCGCCGGCCTGTCCCGCCGCGACGCGATCACCGAGGTCGCCACGGAGTACGGCCTGCGCCGCCGCGAGGTCTACGCCGTGGTGCACGCCTGACCAGCTCGCACCCCCGGCGCACCCCGCCAATGGCGCGGAGCCGGCCGGCGTCGACCGTGCTCACCAGGCGGCGACGAGGAAGCCGGCGGTGATCACCAGCGGGCCGGCCAGCGACCCCGCCACCGCCCAGCGGCGGGCGCGGGGGTCGGTCAGCCTGTTCGACCCCGTCCAGCGGGCGATGCCGGCGCCGCAGCCCAGCACCGCCAGCAGGCCGAGCAGCCAGCGCAGGTGTCCGGCCGGGCCGGCGTCGGCGTACGCGGTGCCGCCCTCCGGGCCGGTCATCCGGGCCGGCAGGGCGGCGCCGGTCCTGGCGCGCTCGGCGGCCACCCCGCCGACCCGTACGCCGTGCGCGATCCACGGCTCGCCGGCGGCGGTGAAGTCGCCCCGGCAACGCTGGGTGAGCCCGCCCCCGGTGCAGTCGCCGATCACCACGGTGCCCCGCGTCGCGTGGCCCACCGCCAACCAGAACGGCCCGGCGCTGACCCAGGCGAAGAACGCCGCCACCAGGCTCAGCGCCAGCAACACGGCCAGGCCGGGCAGCGGATCGGGCGGATGCGGGGCGCGCCGGGTCCGCCGCCGCGCCGCGCCGTCGCGGGGCGACCGCTGCCGCTCGTGCGGCGGCTCCTCCCGGATGGGGGTGCCGTCCCAGTGCACCAACTCGATGGGCGGCCAGTACGCGCCGTCGTCGCCGTCGGCCGAGCTCCGGTCCCCGCCGTCGGGGCTGTGGTCCCCGCCGCCGTCCGGGAAGGGTTGCTCCGGGCGGGGCCAGCGGTGCGGCTGCCGGACGGGCACCCGGCGCGGCAGGGCGTCGACCGGCGCCCCGGTGGTGGGTTCCACCTCGACGGCGGGCGTGGGGGAGGGGCGCGGGCGGGCCGCCGCCGTCCCGGCGCGCGCCTCCGGTGGCGGCTGCGGCGGTCCGCCCGCCGGCACCACGCGGGGCTGCGGCGCGACCGGGCCGCGCCCCGCCGCCCCGTCGTCCGGGCCGGTGGGAGGGTCGTCGCGATCCCGGGCCGCTCGTCTGCCAGTCACGACGTTCATTGCACCTCGCCACCCGCGCGACGAGGGGCAGCTCAGGCCGCGTGTCGGCGACAAATCGGACCAGCGGTCGGGTCGGATCGGCCCCGACGTGGGCCCGCCGGCCCTATTGGTTCGCGGTCACCGCGAGCGGGTCACTAGGCTTGCTGGTCATGAGTCACGTTCTCGCGGCGGTCGCCTGGCCGTACGCCAACGGCCCGCGCCACATCGGCCACGTCTCCGGTTTCGGCGTTCCCTCCGACGTCTTCAGCCGGTACATGCGGATGGCCGGGCACGACGTGCTCATGGTCTCGGGCACCGACGAGCACGGCACCCCCATCCAGGTGCAGGCGGACGCCGACGGGGTCACCCCGCGCGAGCTGGCCGACCGCTACAACCGGGTGATCGTGGAGGACCTGCACGGCCTCGGGCTCTCCTACGACCTGTTCACCCGCACCACCACCCGCAACCACTACGCGGTGGTGCAGGAGCTGTTCGAGGGGATGTACCGCAACGGCTACATCGTCCCGAAGACCACCATGGGGGCGATCTCCCCGTCCACCGGCCGCACGCTGCCCGACCGCTACATCGAGGGCACCTGCCCGATCTGCGGCTACGACAGCGCCCGCGGCGACCAGTGCGACAACTGCGGCAACCAGCTCGACCCGATCGACCTGCTCGACCCGAAGTCCCGGATCAACGGGGAGACCCCGAAGTTCGTCGAGACCGAGCACTTCTTCCTCGACCTGCCCGCCCTGGCCGACGTGCTGCGCGGGTGGCTGGACAGCCGCGAGGGCTGGCGGCCCAACGTGCTGCGCTTCTCCAGGAACCTGCTCGACGACCTCCAGCCCCGGGCCATCACCCGGGACCTGGAATGGGGCGTGCCGATCCCGCTCGACGACTGGCGGGAGCGCCCCGACAAGCGCATCTACGTCTGGTTCGACGCGGTGATCGGCTACCTCTCCGCGTCGATCGAGTGGGCCCGCCGCTCCGGCGATCCGGAGGCGTGGCGCAGGTGGTGGACCGCCGACGGGGCCGGCGGTGACGCCCGCGCCTACTACTTCATGGGCAAGGACAACATCGTCTTCCACTCGGTGATCTGGCCGGCGCTGCTCTCCGGCTACTCCGGCGAGGGCAGCCGCGACGGCGCGCCGGGCGAGCTGGGCCGGCTCAACCTGCCCACCGAGGTGGTCTCCAGCGAGTACCTGACGATGGAGGGGAAGAAGTTCTCCTCCTCCCGCCGGGTCGTCATCTACGTCCGGGACTTCCTGGAGCGCTACGACGCCGACGCGCTGCGATACTTCATCGCAGCCGCCGGCCCGGAGAGCAACGACACCGACTTCACCTGGGCCGAGTTCCTCCGCCGCAACAACGACGAGCTGGTCGCCGGCTGGGGCAACCTGGTCAACCGCTCCGTCTCGATGGCGGCGAAGAACTTCGGGGCGGTCCCGCCCGTCGACCCGGCCGGCCTCACCGAGGCGGACGAGGCGCTGCTCGCCGTCGCCCGGGCCGGCTTCGCCACCGTCGGCGACCTGATCGCCCGGCACCGGCAGAAGCAGGCCATCGGCGAGGCGATGAAGGTGGTCGCCGAGGCCAACCGCTACCTCTCCGACCAGGCGCCGTGGAAGCTCAAGGGCGAGGACGACAAGCCGCGGATGGGCACCGTCCTGCACGTCGTCCTCCAGGTGGTCAGCGACGCCAACACGCTGCTCACCCCGTTCCTGCCGCACTCCGCCCAGAAGGTGCACGAGCTGCTCGGCGGCACCGGGGTGCACGCGCCCATGCCGGTGATCGAGGAGGTCGAGGACCTCGACGGCGGGCCCGGGTACCCGGTGCTGACCGGCGACTACTCCGTCGGCGCGCGCTGGGAGTCCGTACCGCTGGAGGCCGGTCGGCCGCTGGCCGCGCCGAAGCCGGTCTTCCGCAAGCTCGACCCCTCGATCGTCGACGAGGAGCTGGCCCGCCTGGCCGGCTGACCTCCGCCACCGCGACGGGCGCGGCCCCCGAGGGGGCCGCGCCCGTCGTCGTACGCGTCAGGCCCGGGCCATCGACGGCGCGCCGATGAAGCCCATGATGGCGTCGTTCACCTCGGTCGGGTGCGTCCACGGGATACCGTGCGGCGCTCCCTTCAGCGTGACCAGCTGCCCCTGCGGCAGCATCGGGGCGAGCCGCTGGCCGGTGACCGGGTACGGCAGCACGTTGTCCCTGTCGCCCTGGACGACCAGCACGGGGACGTCCATGTTCGGCACGTCGTCGCGGAAGTCGGCCTGCCAGGCGTCCACGCTGTCGTGGGTGCCCTTGGCCGACGCCCGCGCGCCGATCTCCCAGTGCGCCCGGAACGCCTCGTCGCTGACCAGCCTGCCCTTGTTCTCGTCCCAGTTGAAGAAGCTCTTGCAGAACGACGTGAGGAAGGCGAAGCGGTCGTCGACGATCGCCTTCTGGAAGCCCTCGAAGAGGCTCTTCTCGACCCCCTCCGGGTTGTCGGCGGTCTTCAGCAGGAACGGCGCGAGCGGGGCCAGCAGGACCGCCCGGTCGACCCGCTGCGAGCCGTACGCGCCGAGGTAGCGGGTCACCTCGCCGGTGCCCATCGAGTGGCCGACCAGGATCGCGTTCCGCAGGTCCAGCTCGGTCATCAACATGTCGAGGTCGGCGGCGAACGTGTCGTAGTCGTAGCCGAAGCTGGGCTGCGCCGAGCTGCCGTAGCCGCGCCGGTCGTAAGTGATCACGCGGTAGCCCGCCGCGAGCAGGGGGCCGCTTATCTTCTCCCAGGTCGCCCCGTTGAACGGGAAGCCGTGGATCAGCACGACCGCCTGACCCTGGCCGTGGTCCTCGTAGTACAGGTCGATCGGGGCGGAGTTCTCCGTCCCCACGGTGATGAAAGGCATGCGCGTCTCCTCGTCACGTGACGGCCGGACCCCGGTGGGTTCCCGTCCCGCCCACGGTTACGCCGCCCGGGCGCGACCGGTACCCGGCTCAGAGCTGGTACGGCAGGTCCACCACCCGGTCGTCCGTGACCTCCGCCCCGGGCGCCCACGTCTCGTAGACGCCCCGCTCCTGGCACTGTGCCCCCGTCTCGGCCACCGCGTCCGGATCGGGCCGGCGCAGCCGCAGGCGCAGCCAGCCGGACTCCTCCCGCAGCACCAGGCAGGACACGCCCCGCCAGTCGGCCAGCCGCAGCCGGCGGGCCGCCCACTCCACCGGATACCGGGCGGCCCGGGTCGACGCCAGCACCCGGAAACCGCCGGGCGGGTCGGCCACCGCCTCGTACTCGCCGCCGGCGTAGCCGCCGACCAGCCGGGTGGAGCGGGGCGCCTCGCCGGTCGGCACGTACTCCTGGTCGGGGGAGAGCCCCGGCACCGCCGCGAGCAGGTGCCGCCACTGCGGGCCGGCCATCCGCAGCCAGCCGCGCTGCTCCGCCTGGTAGCCGTAGAGCACCACCTCCACGCCGTCGGCCGGATAGGCGAGCAGTGTGGCGTTCGCCGGCATCGGCAGGTCCGCGAAGTCCCGGGTGACGAACTCCGGGACGAGCTGGCCGCTGCTGGGCACGAAGCCCGTGCCCAGCACCGCCCCGCCCAGCCGGTCCCGGGGTGCCAGCCCGGTCAGCCCCCGGTACGCCTCACCCACCGGCACGTCGTAGTCGCCCGGATCCGCCGCCCGCCAGCGCAGCGCGTACGTCACGTCCGCGTCGTCGTGGCCGTCCGTGCCGTCGGTGCGCAGCACCGTCGTGGCCGCCGGCGTACGCAGGTGCGCCACGTCGTGTTCCCGGTGGCAGAATCCGTGCGGCAGCCACCCGCGTACGTAGCCCGCGAGCTGCCGCGCGGTGAGCACCTTCACCATCCGGGTGCCCCGCCGGACCACCGCCGAGGCGCGCACCGCCGCCAGCGTCGGATCCCCGGCCGCCGTCGGCTGCTGGCTGAGCTGCTGCACGTACGACCAACCGCGCTCCCGGTGCAGCGGCACCAGCAGCGGGGCGTCCGCCTCGTCGTCGTGCTCCACCGGCGGGCGCACGGCGGTCACCTCGGTGGCGTGCACGAACCTGCGCCACGGCGGCGTGCCCGGCCGGGGTGCCCACTCGAAGCCCGGCGCCTCCTCGACGCTGAACAACTCGTACGCCGCGCCCCGGGCGATCTCCTCCGCCGGATACACCACGCCCCCGTACGTCACGCGCGGGCCGTTCTCGCTGCTCCGGGGGGTGGTGGTCATCCCGAGGACGCTAGGCGCGACATGTGCCGTCGGGGTGAACAACCGGTGGCGTCCCCGGAACACGGGCCGCCGCCGGTGTGTGATGCTGGCCGCGATGAGCGAGCCCACCGAAACCCGCAAGCAGCGCGCCGCCCGCCGGGCCGGGGAGTTCCCGCCCGTGCCCGAGCCGCTGCCCCGCCCCGTGCTGGACAGCCACACCCACCTCGACATCACCGTCAGCGAGGCCGGCGTACCCCCGCGGCCCCCACGGTCGGGCGCGGACGGCGACCCGGGCGACGGCCCCGCCGGGGACCCGGTCGCCGCGGCCGTCGCCGTCGCCGCCTCGGTGCGCGTCGACCGGCTGGTGCAGGTCGGGGTGGACGTCGCCTCGTCCCGATGGGGCGCCGACGTCGCCGACACCCACCCGGCCGTGCTGGCGACCGTGGCGCTGCACCCGAACGAGGCGCCCCGCCTGCCCGACCTGGACGAGGCGCTGCGCGAGATCGAGGCGCTGGCCGCCCGGGACCGGGTACGCGGCATCGGCGAGACCGGGATGGACTTCTTCCGCACCGGCGAGGAGGGGCGGGCCGTCCAGGAGGAGAGCTTCCGGGCCCACGTCGCCATCGCCAAGCGCTACGGCAAGGCGCTGGTCGTGCACGACCGCGACGCGCACGCCGACGTGCTGCGGATTCTCGACGACGAGGGCGCGCCGGAGACCGTCGTGCTGCACTGCTTCTCCGGCGACGCCGACTTCGCCCGCGAGTGCGTCCGCCGGGGCTACCTGCTCAGCTTCGCCGGCACGGTCACCTTCGGCAGCGCCGCCGCGCTGCGCGAGGCCGCCGCGCTCACCCCGATCGAGCAGCTCCTGGTCGAGACCGACGCGCCCTACCTGACCCCGATGCCGCACCGGGGGCGGCCGAACGCCTCCTACCTGATCCCGCTGACCGTACGGTCGCTGGCCGAGACGACCGGCACGGACCTGGACCGGCTCTGCGCGGCCATCTCCGCCACCGGCGACCGCGTCTTCGGCCCGTGGTGAACGGCGGGACACCGGTGCAGGGGCCCCTCCCCGCGCCGGCCGCGACCCGCATAGGCTACGGGGCGTGACCGGTCTCCTCGGCCCGGCGGAGATCCGGGAACTGGCCGCCCGGCTGGGCGTCACCCCCACCAAGAGGCTCGGCCAGAACTTCGTGCACGACCCGAACACCGTCCGGCGCATCGTCACCGCCGCCGGGCTCGCCCCGGACGACGTGGCGCTGGAGGTCGGCCCCGGCCTCGGCTCGCTGACCCTCGCCCTGCTCACGGCCGCCGCGCACGTGCACGCCGTCGAGCTGGACCCGACGCTGGCCGGCGCGTTGCCCGACACCGCCGCCCGGCACGCCGGCCCCGACGCCGCGCGGCTCACCGTCCACCACGCCGACGCGCTGCGCGTCCGCGCCGCCGACCTGGCCGATCCGCCGCCGACCGCGCTGGTGGCGAACCTGCCCTACAACGTGGCCGTGCCGGTGGTGCTGCACCTCCTCGCCGAGCTGCCCACCCTGCGGCACGGGCTGGTGATGGTGCAGAAGGAGGTCGCCGACCGGCTCGTCGCCGGCCCCGGCTCCAAGGTGTACGGCGTCCCCTCGGTCAAGCTCGCCTGGTACGCCTCCGCCCGCGCCGCCGGGAAGGTCCCGCCCAACGTCTTCTGGCCGGTGCCGAACGTCGACTCCGGACTGGTCGCCTTCACCCGCCGCGAACCGCCCCGCCCCGACGTACCCCGGCAACGGGTCTTCGCCGTCGTGGACGCCGCGTTCGCGCAGCGCCGCAAGACCCTGCGCGCCGCGCTGGCAGGCTGGGCCGGCGGCGCCGACCGGGCGGCCGCCGCCCTGACCGCCGCAGGCGTCGACCCCGGCGCGCGCGGGGAGTCGCTCTCGGTGGAGCAGTTCGCCGCCATCGCCGCGTCGGCTCCGGCCGCCCCACCCGCCGCCCAGTAGGCTGACGCCGTGCCCGCCGAGGGCCCCGCACGTGTACGCGTACGACCTGGTCGGCGGCCGGCACGAGCCGGCCGCCGATTCGCCGAGGAGCTGACCGTGGAGAAGCCGTCCGACATCCGTCCGCGCGTGCGGGACACGGCCCCGTGACCGAGGCCTGGCGACCGGGCGACGAGGACGAGCGGCGCGGCGCGGGCGGGCCGGTACGGGTCCGGGTGCCCGCGAAGGTCAACCTGCACCTCGGGGTGGGTCCGCTGCGCGACGACGGCTACCACGAGCTGAACACCGTCTACCACGCCATCTCCATCCACGACGAGCTGACCGCCCGCCGGGGCGACACCCTCACCCTCACCATGGAGGGCGAGGGCGCCGGTGAGCTGGCCCTGGACGACACCAACCTGGCCGTGCGGGCCGCCCGCGCCCTCGCCGACCACGCCGGGGTGCCGCCGCACGCCCGGCTGCACCTGCGCAAGCAGATCCCGCTGGCCGGCGGGCTGGCCGGCGGCAGCGCCGACGCCGCCGCCGCGCTGGTCGCCTGCGACGCGCTCTGGGGGACCGGCCTCTCCCGCGACGAGCTGGCCACCATCGCCGCCGGCCTCGGCTCCGACGTGCCGTTCCTGATCCACGGCGGCACCGCTCTCGGCACCGGCCGGGGCGAGACCGTCAGCCCCGTGCTGGCCCGACCCACCACCTGGCACTGGGTGGTGGCCGTCGCCGACGGCGGCCTCTCCACCCCCGCCGCCTACCGCGAACTGGACCGGCTCCGCGACGCCGGCGCCGCCGGCGAGCCGCTGGGCAGCACCGACGCGCTCTTCGCCGCGCTGCGCCAGCGGGACCCGCGGGTGCTCGCCGCCACCCTCGGCAACGACCTCCAGGCCGCCGCCCTGGCCATGCGCCCGTCGCTGGCGGCGACGCTGAAGGCCGGCGAGGCGGCCGGCGCGCTCGCCGGCATCGTCTCCGGCTCGGGGCCGACCTGCGTCTTCCTCGCCGCGGACGCCGTCGACGCCGAACGGATCGCCGCCGAGCTGGCGGCCGCCGACGTGTGCCGCGAGGCGCGTACGGCCCACGGCCCGGTGCCCGGCGCACGCGTCGGCTGACCCCTCCCGCGCCCAGTGGCCGGCACGGCGGTCCGCGTACGCTGGGAGGCTCAGGCGTCCCGAGGTGCCGACCGGCACCTGGGACGCCTTGATCATGGGAGGTGAGGTCGTGGCCAACATCGTCAACCTGGACCGGGTTTCCAAGGGCTACGGCGCCGCCGGGCCACTGCTCACCGACGTCTCGCTCGGCCTGGACGACGCCGACCGGATCGGCGTGGTCGGCCTCAACGGGGCCGGCAAGTCCACCCTGCTGCGGCTGCTCACCCGCCTGGAGGAACCGGACGACGGGCGCGTCACCCACCGCCGCGACCTGCGGGTCGCCTGGCTCCCGCAGACCCTCCAACTCACCCCCGAGGCCACCGTCCGGGACGTGGTGCTCGGCACCGCCTGGCTCGACGAGAGCATGGGCGCGGAGCACGAGTGGGCCGGCGACGCCGGCGTCCGGGCCATCCTCGACGGCCTCGGCATGCCCCACCTCGGCCTCGACCAGCCCGTCGGCCCGATGTCCGGCGGCGAGCGGCGGCGAGTGGCGCTGGCCGCGCTGCTGGTCCGCGAGTCCGACCTGCTCATCCTCGACGAGCCCACCAACCACCTCGACGTCGGCGGCGTCGACTGGCTGGCGAAGTACCTCGTCGGCCGCAAGGGCGCGCTCGTCGTGGTCACCCACGACCGGTGGTTCCTCGACGCCGTCTGCACCACCACCTGGGAGGTCGCCGACCAGACCGTCCGGGCGTACGAGGGCGGCTTCGCCGCCTGGACCCTCGCCCGCGTCGAGCGGGAACGGGTCGCCGCGGCCACCGAGGCCCGCCGGCAGAACCTGCTCCGCAAGGAGATCGCCTGGCTGCGCCGCGGCCCGCCCGCGCGCACCTCGAAGCCGCGGTTCCGCATCGACGCCGCCAACGCCCTCATCGCCGACGTCCCGCCGGCGCGCGACACCATGTCGCTGCAACGGCTCGCCACCGCCCGCCTCGGCAAGCAGGTGTACGACCTGGAGCGGGTCACCCTGCACGCCGGCCCGAAGGAGATCCTGCGCGACGTCACCTGGCAGGTCGGCCCGGGCGACCGGATCGCCGTCCTCGGCCGCAACGGGGCGGGCAAGACCACGCTGCTGCGGATGCTCGCCGGCATCACCCGCCCCGACGGCGGGCGCCTCGGCACCGGCTCGACGGTCCGGCCGGCCTTCCTCTCCCAGGAACTCGCCGAACTCCCCGGCCACCTGCGCGTACTCGAAGCGGTCGAGGAGGTCGCCCGCCGGGTGCAGCTCGGTGACCGGGAGGTCTCCGCCGCGCAGCTCGCCGAGGTCTTCGGCTTCGACGACCGGCGGCTCTGGACGCCGGTCGGCGACCTCTCCGGCGGTGAACGCCGACGGTTGCAGATGCTGCGGCTGCTCGCCGGCGAGCCGAACGTGCTGCTGTTCGACGAGCCCACCAACGACCTGGACACCGACACCCTCGCCGCGCTGGAGGACCTGCTCGACTCCTGGCCCGGCACGGTCATCGTGGCCAGCCACGACCGGTACCTGATCGAACGGGTCACCGACGTCGCGTACGGCATGTTCGGCGACGGCCGCCTGGTGCACCTGCCCGGTGGCGTCGACGAGTACCTGGCGCGGGCCGCCGGCCGACCCGGTCCGGCGGCGTCGGAGGCGGCCCCCGTGGCCGACTCCGACGCCCCCGCGGCGACCGGCATGTCCGCCGCCGAGGCGCGGCAGGCCCGCAAGGAGCTGTCCCGGCTGGAACGGCAGGTCGCCAAGCTGGAGCAGAAGGAGGCGGCGCTGCTCGACCAACTCGCCACGCACGCCACCGACTACGCCAAGGTCGCCGAACTCGACGCGCAGCTCAAGGAGCTGCGGGCCGAGCGGGAGCGGACCGAGGAGTCCTGGCTGGCCCTGGCGGACGAGATCCCGACGATCTGAGCCACCCGTCGTCGTGGCGCCGCCGCGGGAGGCCCCCGTGTGCGGCGTCACACCCCGGTGTGCGGGACAATCGTCGGCGACCCCTCACCCGAACGGCGTTGGAGACTCAGACATGGCCCACACCCCCGTCAACCACCCCGCGCGGCCGGTCTACCGGGCGATCGGCGGGCTGACCGGTCTGTACCTGGTGGCCTTCGGCGTGCTCGGCATCATCGCGAGCGCCGGCAACGAGGTCCTCGCCCAGGACGACACCCAGGTCCTCGGCCAGGGCACGAACCTCGGTCTCTCGCTGCTCAGCGTCCTGCTGGGGGTGGCGGTGCTGGCCGGCACCGCGATCGGCCGCAACATCGACGTCATGATCAACCAGTGGCTGGCGTACGCCATCATGGTGATCAGCCTCGCCGGCCTCGCCTTCATCCAGACCGAGGCCAACATCTTCAACTTCAGCATCTTCACCGTCATCGTGCTGATGATGGTCAGCCTGGTCCTGCTGATGGTCGGCATGTACGGCAAGGTGGGCACGAACGAGGACCAGGAGGCCTGGCAGAAGGCCCGCCTCGTGCTCTGAGCCCTTCTGCTGCCGGGTTTCGCCGGAGCCCGACCCGCTCCGGGCGGTCAGGCCTGATCCCTGCGCGGGTCGGGCTCCGGCGAAACCACTCGTGGTCCCGCTCCGTCCGGCCGTCGCCGCCCGATGGGGTGGGGTCTTTGTGGTTCCGCCGGCTGTCGGGCGGTTTGGCGGACGGATGACCTCCTCCGAGGGACAATCGGGGTGAATGTCCTGATTGGTGGAGGGATCATGCCGCACTTTCCCGTCAACCACCCGGCGCGGCCGGTCTACCGGGTCCTCGCCGGCCTGGTGGGGCTCTACATCCTGCTCTTCGGCGTCTGGGGCGTCGTCCTGACCTGGGGCGACCCGCTCTTCGACCGGGGCGACCAGTGGGCCCTCGGGCTCCGCACCAACCTGGCGTTCTCGCTGGCCTCCGTCGCCTTCGGGATCGTGCTCATCGTCGGGGCGTCGCGGCGCGGCAACCTCGGCCACTACATGAACCTGACCGCCGGCATCGTCTTCCTGGTGACCAGCGTCCTGATGATGGCCGTGCTGCAGACCGAGGCCAACTTCCTCAACTTCTCGATGTCCACGGTCATCGTGTCGATGATCTTCGGCCTGATCCTGCTCGGCACCGGCCTCTACGACAAGGTCGGCAGCGACGAGAATGCCGAGGAGGAGCGGCGGCGCCGGCACCACCCGGTCTCCGAGGCGCACAGCCGCTGAGTCGGTCCTGGGCGGAGGCCCGGCCGACCGCCCGGGGTCAGTGCGGCCGCACCGTGATCAGACCCGGCGTCGCCTCCAGGTGCGACAGGCCGTTCCAGGCCAGGTTGACCAGGTGGGCGGCAACCGTCTCCTTGCGCGGCTTGCGCACCTCCAACCACCAGCGGCCGGTCAGCGCCACCATCCCCACCAACGCCTGCGAGTAGAGCTCGGCCAGCTTCGGGTCGTAGCCCCGGCTGGAGAACTCGGCCCCCAGGATGTGCTCCACCTGGTGTGCCACGTCGTTCATCACGCTGCTGAAGCTGCCCGTCGCCGACAGCACCGGCGACTCGCGGACCAGCACCCGGAAGCCGCTGGTCTCCTCCTCGATGTAGGTCAGCAGTGCCAGCGCCGCCTGCTCCAGCAGCTCGCGCGGATGCCCCGCCGTCAGGGCCGTGGTGATCCGGTCGAGCAGGGCGCGTACCTCGCGGTCCACCACCACCGCGTAGAGCCCCTCCTTGCCGCCGAAGTGCTCGTAGACCACCGGCTTGGAGACCTTCGCGCGGGCCGCCACCTCCTCGATGGAGGTGGCGTCGAAGCCGCGCTCGGCGAAGATCTGCCGGGCGGTCGAGATCAGCTGCTCCCGACGCTGGGCCGCCGGCATGCGTACCCGGGCGGAGGGCTTGGGGGGCGCGGCGGAAACCGCCGGCCGCCGGCCGGTCGTGCCGTCGCTGCCAGAGGCATCAGCCATGTCGTCGTCACTCCGCCGGCGCTCGGTGACGCCCTGTCGAGGGATGGAGCGGCCGTCGTGCCGGCTCACGTCGTCGCCTCGACGGGCGCCGGCCGGGTGGCACCGCCGTGTTCTCCGACCGTACCCGGGTCAGCTCCCGGCCCCGTGCCGCCGGGCCGGCTGCCGCTTCGCTCGGTCACCCGGCCATACTGCCAGGCGCCCCCCGCGGCCACCGCCCGCTTTCCCGCCGGCCGGCCGGCCCGACGAGCCGTGCCGCGAGGCGCTCGGGCTTCGGCCAGCGCACGTCCCAGGCCGCGCCGACCTTCTCGAACAGCCAGATCACCCGGGCCGAGATGTCCACCTGACCGCGCAGGACGCCGTGCCGGGCGCTGGTCGGGTCGGCGTGGTGCAGGTTGTGCCAGCTCTCGCCGAACGACAGGATCGCCAGCGGCCAGAAGTTCGACGCCCGGTCGCCCTGGCGCATGGCGAACGGCCGCTCGCCGTAGACGTGGCAGACCGAGTTGATCGACCAGGTGACGTGGTGCAGCAGCGCGATGCGGACCAGACCGGCCCAGAAGAACGCGGAGAGCGCGCCCTGCCACGACCAGGTGAGCAGGCCGCCCATCAGCGCCGGACCGAGCACCGAGACCACCACCAGCAGCGGGAAGAGCCGGTCCACCCGGCTGATGTCGCGGTCGGCGAGCAGGTCGGGGGCGAAGCGCCGGCGGTTGGAGAGTTCCCGGCGGAAGAGCCACCCGACGTGCGCGTGGAACAGCCCCCTGGTCAGCCCGCGGACGCTCGCCCCGAACCGCCAGGGCGAGTGCGGGTCGCCCGCCAGGTCGGAGAAGGCGTGGTGCCGCCGGTGGTCCGCCACCCACTGGATGATCTCGCCCTGCACCGCCAGGGAACCGGCGGCCGCCAGCGCGATCCGCAGCCACCGCTTCGCCTTGAACGAGCCGTGGGTGAAGTAGCGGTGGTAGCCGACCGTGATGCCGAGCCCGGAGAGCACGTACCAGAACCCGGCGACGGCGACGTCGGTCCAGCTCAGCCAGCCACCCCAGGCGACCGGCGCGGCGGCGACGAGGGCCAGGAAGGGGATCACCACGAACGCCCACAGGGCGACGAGGATGCCGCGGGACTGGGTGCCCTGGGTGAGCGGCTTCGGACCGGCGGCCGGGTCGAGGGACGTGGCGGACATGGCACCTCGCAGAGGGACGGAGGATCATGAAGTTACGCCTACGTCACCGTAACTTAGGTTCCCGGAGCACGCACGGGACAGCGGCGGGGATGAATGTCGAGACCGTCGTACGGGAGCCCTGGGGTGCTGCCCATGACCGATCCGCTCGCCGACGAACCGCCGTCGCAGCCGACGCGCCGCTATCGCGGCCCGGTCCCGCACCTGTACGAGGAGGCGCTCCGCCTGCGCCGTCGGGGTTGCACCGTCCCGGAGATCGCGAGGCGGGTAGGAGTGGCTCGCTCCACCGCGTACCTGTGGGTGCGGCACCTGCCGCTGGCCGGCGACTCCGAGGAGGCGCGGGCGCGCCGGCGGGCGCACTCCAAGTTGATGACGGACGCGCAGTGGGCCGAGCACCGGGCTGCCCGCGACGCCGCCCGCTCGGAGACGGTCAGGAAGGCGGCTGCCTGGGTCGAGCGCCTGGGCGACCGGGAGTTGGTGTTGGTCGGTGCGGCGATCTACTGGTGCGAGGGAGGCAAGGCCAAGCCCTGGCGCCCCAATGACTGCCGGCTCAAGTTCATCAACAGCGACCCCGTGCTGGTGCTGTTGTTCCTCCGGTTTGTCGAAGCGCTCGGAGTCGCCCGCGCCGCGCTGCGGTTCCGGGTGAGCATCCACGAGAGTGCGGACGAGGCGGAGGCCGTACGGTGGTGGGCCGACCTGGTCGGGGTGCCGGCGGCGGAGTTGCAGCGTTCGTCGTTCAAGCGGCATCGGCCGGCGACGAGGCGGCAGAACGTGGGCGCCGCCTATCGAGGATGCCTGACGGTGTATGTCCCGCGGTCGAGTCACCTCTACTGGACGGTCGAGGGGATCATGAAGGGAATGGGCGATGGCGTCGCGGGTTCGGGACGCTAAGGTGTAGGGGCCAGCTAGCTGGTCGGCTTGTCCGTTTAGTCCTTCCCGGGTCGTCTAATGGCAGGACGTCAGGTTTTGGTCCTGATTGTAGGGGTTCGAATCCTCTCCCGGGAGCTTCCGCTCGTCGCTGACCGAGTCTGGTTAGCATGGCGCGAGACTGTCCGCCGTCCCGACGGGAGCCCGCGTCGTGTCCCAGCCCCACCTCCGCACCGTTGTCGTGCTCGCCGCCGGTGAGGGCAAGCGGATGAAGTCGGCGCTGCCCAAGGTGCTGCACCCGCTGCTCGGACGTACCCTCGTCGGTCACGTGCTCACCGCCGCCGCGCCACTGGTCGCCGACCGCACCGTGGTTGTGGTGGGCCACGGTGCCGACCAGGTGCGGGCGCACCTCGCGGAGATCGCCCCCGAGGCCACCCCGGTGCTCCAGGCCGAGCAGCTCGGCACCGGGCACGCCGTCCGGATCGCGCTGGAGGCGGTGCCGGACGCCACCGGCACCGTGGTCGTCATCAACGGGGACGTGCCGCTGCTCCGCCCGGAGACCGTGGCCGCGCTGGTGTCGGCGCACGAGGGCGCGAGCGCGGCGGCGACGGTGCTCGCCGCCGAGGTGCCCGACCCGACCGGTCTCGGCCGGATCGTGCGGGACGCCGACGGGCGGCTGGAGCAGATCGTCGAGGAGCGCGACGCCACCGCCCCGCAGCGCGCGATCCGGGAGATCAACGCCGGCATCTACGCGTTCGACGTGGTCCGG
Organism: Micromonospora sp. CPCC 205561; assembly: GCF_036906775.1. NCBI lineage: Bacteria > Bacillati > Actinomycetota > Actinomycetes > Micromonosporales > Micromonosporaceae > Micromonospora > Micromonospora sp. CPCC 205561. The sequence continues at coordinate 39,373 of NZ_JBAKHV010000024.1, forward strand.
CTGCGCGACGCGCTGGGCAAGCTGTCTACCGACAACGACCAGGGCGAGGAGTATCTGACCGACGTCTTCGCGCTGCTGGGCTCGGCCGGTGAGCCGGTGGCGGTGCACGTCGCGGCCGACCACGTCGAGACGCTGGGCTGCAACGACCGGGTCGAGCTGGCCGCCCTGCGCCGGCTGCTGCGCGACCGGGTCAACGAGGCCTGGATGCGCACCGGAGTCAGCCTGCTCGACCCGGACACCACCTGGATCGACGTGACGGTCGCCCTGGACCGGGACGCGGTGGTCGACCAGAACACCCAGCTGCGCGGCGGCACGGTGGTCGGCACCGGCGCGGTGATCGGGCCGGACGTGACGCTGATCGACACCGTCGTCGGCCCGGGCGCCACCGTGCTGCGCAGCCACGCGGTGGGCGCGGAGGTCGGTCCGGGCGCCACCGTCGGGCCGTACGCGTACCTGCGGCCGGCCGCCCGGCTGGCCGAGAAGGCCAAGGTGGGCACGTTCGTCGAGGTGAAGAACTCCGACGTGGGCGCGGGGGCGAAGGTGCCGCACCTGTCGTACGTGGGGGACGCGACGATCGGCGCGAAGGCCAACATCGGCGCGGCGACGATCTTCGTGAACTACGACGGGGTGAACAAGCACCGCACCACGGTCGGCGACGGCGCGTTCGTCGGCTGCGACACCAGCCTCATCGCGCCGGTCGAGGTGGGCGCGGGGGCGTACGTGGCGGCGGGCAGCGCGATTACGCAGGACGTGCCGCCGGGCGCGCTCGGGGTGACCCGGGCGCCGCAGCGCAACATCGACGGCTGGGTGGCCCGCAAGCGGGCCGGTACGGCGTCCGCGGCGGCGGCCGCGCGGGCCCGGGCGGCCGATGAGGATGCGTCGGCGCCCAGGTCCGGGGCAAGGGAAGGTGAGGCAATCCACGGGGACACCGAGGCGGTCGGGTCGGCCTCGGGCGCGGGGGATACTGCAACCGAATAGTCCCCGGCCCACCACCACCGCCGGGTACCACCGACCAACGGGAGCAGACGGGCCCATGGGCAGCATCGTCGCCGAAAACCGCAAGAGCCTGATGCTTTTTTCCGGACGTGGCTTTCCGGAGTTGGCCAGGGAGATCGGCGAGGTGCTCGGCGTCGCGCCGACGCCGGCCGACGCGTACGAGTTCGCCAACGGTGAGATCTTCGTACGGTTCAAGGACTCGGTGCGTGGCTCGGACGCCTTCGTCGTCCAGTCGGTGACGCACGGGGTCAACACCTGGGTCATGGAGACCCTGATCATGATCGACGCGTTGAAGCGCGGTTCGGCCAAGCGGATCACCGTGGTGCTGCCGTTCTACCCGTACGCCCGGCAGGACAAGAAGCACCGCGGCCGGGAGCCGATCTCGGCCCGGCTGGTGGCGGACCTGCTCAGGACGGCGGGGGCGAACCGCATCCTCACCGTCGACCTGCACACCGCGCAGATCCAGGGCTTCTTCGACGGGCCCGTCGACCACCTCTTCGCGATGGACATCCTCGCCGAGTACGTGGAGCACAAGTACGCCGGCCGCCCGATGACGGTGGTTGCGCCGGACTCGGGCCGGGTGCGGGTGGCCGAGCGGTGGACCGACCGGCTGGGCGGCTGTCCGCTGGCCTTCATCCACAAGACCCGCGACCCGCTGAAGCCGAACCAGGTGGTGGCGAACCGGGTGGTCGGCGAGGTCGAGGGGCGGGTCTGCCTGATCGTCGACGACATGATCGACACGGGCGGCACGATCTGCAAGGCGGCCGACATCCTGCGTGAGTCCGGCGCGGCGGACGTGATCGTCGCGTCCACCCACGCGCTGCTCTCCGACCCGGCGACCGAGCGGTTGAAGAACAGCCCGATCAGCGAGGTCGTGGTGACCAACACGCTGCCGCTCCCGCCGGAGAAGCAGCTCGACAAGATCACCGTGCTGTCGATCGCCCCGCTGCTGGCGCGGGCGATCCGCGAGGTCTTCGACGACGGCTCGGTGACCACCCTCTTCGGGGGCCTGAGCTGATCGTCTGACGTCGGTCCGGGCCGGGGTGGCCGACACGGCCCCCCGGCCCGGTCCCGGAAACGGCCCGGTTCCGGAGCCGTCTCGCGGGGCGTGGCGCGCCGCGGGGGCGGCCCGTGGGGTGCCCGGCCGGTCGGGTTCCGATCGGCCTGCGGACCTGCGACGACGGTGATAAGGGGACTGCCGCGAAGCGCGGAATCAGCTCGGGTAGACTGGTGCGGTTGCCACGGCGAGGGTGCCCGGCGGGCCGCTGACTAGCGCCGCACGGAGGCACCGTCATCGACGCGGTGCTCCGGGCAGTCGTTCTCGACGCATGAGCCCCAGCGAGCCCCTCGCCCCAGCACCGCCAGACGACAAGCCGCCGCAGCGAAGCATCAGGAGTTTCCCCGTGTCCGAGGTAAAGATCAGCGCCGAGCCCCGTACCGAGTTCGGCAAGGGTGGTGCCCGTCGTACCCGCCGGGCCGGCAAGGTGCCCGCCGTGCTGTACGGCCACGGCGAGAAGCCCAAGCACATCGCGCTGCCGTCGCGCGAGTTCGCCGCCGCGATCCGCAAGGGCGGCGCCAACCAGCTCTTCGCGATCGAGGTCAGCGACGGCACGCAGGTGCTGGCGCTGCCGAAGGCGATCCAGCGTGACCCGATCAAGGACACCTTCGAGCACGTGGACCTGCTGCTGGTCCGCCGGGGCGAGAAGGTCACCGTCGAGGTCCCGATCCAGCTGACCGGCGACGCCGCGCGGGACACCCTGATCGTGCACGACCACGACACGCTGACCGTCACCGCCGACGCCACCAAGGTGCCGGACCACCTGGAGGCCTCGATCGAGGGCATGCAGGCCGGTACGCAGGTCACCGCCGGCGACGTGGAGCTGCCGGCCGGCGTCGAGCTGGTCGCCGACGCGGAGCAGACCGTCGCCTCGGTGACCGCCGCGCCGACCGCCGAGCAGCTCGAGGCCACCCTCCCCGAGGTCGAGGAGGCCGCCGAGGAGGCCGAGGCCGAGGTCGGCGAGGAGACCGCCGAGGCTCCGGCCGCGGAGGGCGAGGAGAGCGCCGAGGCCAAGGCCGAGGCCTGATCGGTTCGTATCGTTGCGACAGGCGTCCCCGCGCGGTTCGGGGGCGCCTGTCGGCGTATCGGGGCCCGGGTCGGTGGCGGCGAGCGGCGGGGAGGGGCGGGGCGTGACGGACGAGACGGGGCCGTGGCTGGTGGTCGGCCTGGGTAATCCCGGTCGGGAGTACGCCGGCAACCGGCACAACGTCGGCTTCATGGTGGCCGACCTGCTGGCGGGCCGGCTCGGGGCGCGGTTCGGCCGGCACAAGCGGGCGGTGGCCGAGGTCGCCGAGGGGCGGCTCGGGTTCGGCGGGCCGAAGCTGGTGCTGGTCAAGCCGCTGACGTACATGAATCTCTCGGGGGGGCCGGTGGCCGGCCTGGCCCAGTTCCACAAGGTGCCGCCGGGGCGGGTGGTCGCGGTGCACGACGAGCTGGACATCGGCTACGGCCAGCTGCGGGTGAAGTGCGGCGGCGGCGAGGGCGGGCACAACGGCCTGCGGTCGATGTCGAAGTCGCTGGGCACCAAGGAGTACGTCCGGGTGCGGTTCGGCATCGGCCGGCCGCCGGGGCGGCAGGACCCCGCGGACTACGTACTGTCGGATTTCGGCGCGGCGGAGCGCAAGGAGCTGGAGTTCCTGGTGGACCGGGCCGCGGACGTGGTGGAGTCGGTGGTCACCAGGGGCGTGGAGCCGACGCAGAACCTCTACCACGGGGTGTGAGGGCCGTTTTCGGCGCTGGCTGCCGGTAGTCTTCGCCTTTCGGCGCGGCGCGGCCGACGACGCGGGTCGTCGGCGGGCGGCGCGGGGCTTGGCGAGGCGACGGGAGCGGGATCATGGGCAGTCCTCCGACGGTCGACGGCGCTTTCGCCCGGTGGCTCGCGGTCCGGGCCGGTCAGGCGCTGCTCGATCTGCGCGCCGAGCTGGGCTTCGCCGACGCGGGGGCGTTGAAGTCGGCGGGCGACAAGGTCTCCCACGACCTGATCCGCACCGAGCTGGCCAGGTGGCGGCCGGACGACGCCGTTCTCTCCGAGGAGGACGAGGGTTCGCGGCTGGCCTGGGCCGCCGAGGTGAACGCGGGAGCGGTGTCCCGGCTGGCCGCCGACCGGGTGTGGATCATCGACCCGCTGGACGGCACCCGGGAGTTCGCCGAGGAGGGCCGCTCGGACTGGGCGGTGCACGTGGCGCTCTGGGCGCGTACCGCGCCGACGCCGCACGGGCTGGTCGCGGGGGCGGTCGGGCTGCCGGCGCAGCACCGGGTGCTGGGCACCGACTATCCGCCGGCGTACCCGCCGGCGACGACGCAGGCGGCGACGGCCGGTGGCGGGCGGGCGATCCGCCTGGCGGCGAGCCGCAGCCGGCCGCCGGTGTTCCTGACCGACCTGGCGGAGGACGTCGGGGCGCGGCTGGTGCCGATGGGGTCGGCCGGCGCGAAGATCGCCGCGGTGGTCACCGGGGAGGTGGACGCCTACATCCACGCGGGCGGCCAGTACGAGTGGGACTCGGCGGCGCCGGTGGCTGTGGCGACGGCCACCGGGCTGCACGCTTCCCGGATCGATGGTTCTGCGCTGAAATACAACGAGGCGGATCCGCGTCTACCCGATCTTCTGGTCTGCCGCCAGGATCTCGCCAGTCGGTTGCTTGCAGCGTTGCAGCGTCATTCCGGGTAGCCTGGCGGCATTTCTTGGCATGCCCGACCGGAAAGGTCTGGAATCAGATGAGCGGATTCGAGCGAAGCGGGCCCGTGTCATGACCGCCCCCGCCGCCTACCAGGTGTCGCATCTCGACGCGCTGGAGGCCGAGAGCATCTTCGTGATGCGCGAGGTGGTCGCCGAGATGGAACGGCCGGTGCTGCTCTTCTCGGGTGGCAAGGACTCGATCGTGATGCTCCGGCTGGCCCAGAAGGCGTTCGCCCCGGCCAACATCCCCTTCCCGGTCATGCACGTCGACACCGGGCACAACTTCCCCGAGGTGCTCGAATACCGGGACCAGCGCGTCGCCGAGCTGGGGCTGCAACTGGTCGTGGCGAGCGTGCCGGAGGCGCTGGCCAGCGGGCTGGTGCGCGAGTCGGCCGACGGGATGCGCAACCGGATCCAGACCCCGGTGCTGCTGGACGCGGTGGAGAAGCACCGGTTCGACGCGCTCTTCGGCGGCGCCCGCCGCGACGAGGAGAAGGCCCGGGCCAAGGAGCGGGTGTTCAGCTTCCGCGACGAGTTCGGCCAGTGGGACCCGAAGAACCAGCGGCCGGAGCTGTGGGCGCTCTACAACGGCCGTCACCACCCGGGCGAGTCGATCCGCGTCTTCCCGCTCTCCAACTGGACCGAGCTGGACGTCTGGCACTACATCGCCCGGGAGCGGATCGCCCTGCCGTCGATCTACTACGCGCACGAGCGCGAGGTCGTCGAGCGCGACGGGATGCTCTACGCGGTCAACGAGTTCTTCCGCCCCCGGGCGGGCGAGGAGCGCTTCAAGGCGCGGGTGCGCTACCGGACGGTGGGCGACGCGTCCTGCACCGCGGCCGTCCGTTCCGACGCCGACACGGTGGAGAAGGTCATCGAGGAGGTCGCCGCCACCCGGATCACCGAGCGCGGCGCGACCCGCGGCGACGACCGGGTCAGCGAGGCCGCCATGGAGGACCGCAAGCGGGAGGGCTACTTCTGATGACCACCGAGACCGTGGCCGGGGACGGCGCGGGCACGACGGACGGCCGGGCCGGGGCCGGGCCGGAGGCCCGCCGCATGGACCTGCTGCGCTTCGCCACCGCCGGCAGCGTCGACGACGGCAAGTCGACGCTGATCGGCCGGCTGCTCTACGACACGAAGTCGCTCTTCACCGACCAGCTCGCCGCCGTCGAGGCGGTCAGCGCGGCCCGGGGCGACGAGTACACCAACCTGGCGCTGCTCACCGACGGCCTGCGGGCCGAACGCGAGCAGGGCATCACGATCGACGTGGCGTACCGCTACTTCGCCACCCCGCGGCGCAAGTTCATCATCGCGGACACGCCGGGGCACATCCAGTACACCAGGAACATGGTCACCGGGGCGTCGACGGCCGACCTGGCGTTGATCCTGGTGGACGCCCGCAAGGGCCTGGTCGAGCAGTCCCGCCGGCACGCGTTCCTCTGCTCGCTGCTGCGGGTGCCGCACCTGGTCCTCTGCGTCAACAAGATGGACCTGGTCGACTGGTCGCAGGAGGTCTTCGAGCGGATCTCCGACGAGTTCACCGCGTTCGCCGCGAAGCTCGACGCGCCCGACCTGACGGTGGTGCCGATCTCCGCGCTGCGTGGCGACAACATCGTCGGCAGGTCGGAGAACATGCCCTGGTACGAGGGCCCGTCGCTGCTGCACCACCTGGAGCGGGTGCACATCGCCAGCGACCGCAACCTGGTCGACGTCCGGTTCCCGGTGCAGTACGTGATCCGCCCGCAGTCCACCACGGTCACCGACTACCGGGGATACGCCGGTCAGGTCGCCTCCGGCGTGTTGAAGCCCGGCGACGAGGTGATGGTGCTGCCGTCGGGGTTCACCAGCCGGATCGCCGCCGTGGAGACCGCCGACGGGCTGGTCGCGGAGGCGTTCCCGCCGATGTCGGTGACCGTACGCCTGGCGGACGAGATCGACATCTCCCGGGGCGACATGATCTGCCGGCCGAACAACGCCCCGGCGGTCTCCCAGGACATCGAGGCGATGGTGTGCTGGATGGACGAGACGCGCCCGCTCCAGGTCGGTGGCCGGTACGCGATCAAGCACACCACCCGCTCGGCGCGGGCGATCGTGCGCGGCCTGCACTACCGGCTGGACATCAACTCGCTGCACCGCGACGAGTCGGCGGGCGAGCTGGGGCTCAACGAGATCGGCCGGGTGCGGCTGCGCACGACCGTGCCGCTGCTCGCCGACGAGTACCGCCGCAACCGCACCACCGGCGGCTTCGTGATCATCGACGAGTCCACCAACCGCACGGTCGGCGCGGGGATGATCGTCGAGGCGCAGTGACGGAGGGGCCCGCGCCGCCGATGCCGGCGTCGGGCCACGGGGCGACGCCCCGCGTCGGACCGCCCGCCGGAGTCGTCGGTGCCCCGGCGGGGCGCCACCCGCGCGTGTGAACCGGGCGGGTGGCGGCCGCTCAGTCCAACCGGGTCGCGCCGGGGCCGGGCAGGACCGTGACGTGGCCGGGCGCGGGGAAACCGCGTTCGGCGTACGCGGCGGTGACGGCGGCGGCGACCGCGTCGGCGCGCTCCGCGTCGACCAGGGCGAGCACGCAGCCGCCGAAGCCGCCGCCGGTCATCCTGGCGCCGAGCGCCCCGGCCGCCAGGGCCGCCTCGACGGCCGTGTCGACCTCCGGGACGGTGATCTCGAAGTCGTCGCGCATGGAGGCGTGCGAGGCGGTCAGCAGGGGGCCGATCTCGCGTACCCGGCCGGCGCGCAGCAGCGCGACGGTGTCGAGCACCCGCTGGTTCTCGGTGACGACGTGCCGCACCCGGCGTCGGGTCTCCTCCTCGTCCAGTCGGGCCAGCGCGTCGTCCAGCCCCTGGGCGGGGACGTCGCGCAGGGCCGCGACGCCGAGCAGCCCGGCCGCCCGTTCGCAGGAACCGCGGCGGGCCGCGTACTCGCCGTCGGCGTGCCGGTGCGGGGCCCGGCTGTCGACCACCAGCACGGCGAGGCCGGCGGCGTCCAGGTCGAACGGCACGTGCTCGATCGACTCGTCGCGGCAGTCCAGGAAGAGCGCGTGCCCGGCCCGGCAGCGGATCACCGCCGACTGGTCCATGATCCCGGTCGGTGCCCCCACGTACCCGTTCTCCGCCCGCTGGGCCAGCCGGGGCTGCCGCTCGGCGGGCAGGTCGAGCCCGCCCAGGTCGACCAGGGCGGTCAGCACGGCGGCCTCCAGCGCGGCCGAGGAGGAGAGGCCGGCGCCCAGCGGCACGTCGGAGGCGATCGCCAGCCGGGCGCCGGGCACGGCGTGCCCCGCCTCCCGCAGCGCCCACACCACGCCGGCCACGTACGCGCCCCAGTCGGTGACGCGGCCGGGCTCGGCGACCTCGTCGGCACCGAAGCCGATCGTCTCGCCGGAGAGCTCGGAGCAGACGCGCCAGGTGCCGTCGGGGTGCGGTGCGGCGGCGACCACCGTGCGCAGCGGCAGGGCGAAGGGGAGCACGAAACCGTCGTTGTAGTCCGTGTGCTCGCCGATCAGGTTGGCCCGCCCGGGAGCCGCCCAGCGGCCGACGGGCGGCTCGCCGTACGCCTCGGTGAAGCCGGTGGCGGCGCGGTCGGCGACGTCGGCGGTGGGCCGGCGCGCCGCCTCGGGCCCGCTCACGGCCGACCCAGGACGTGGGCCTGGTAGAAGGCCCAGGCGTCGGTGACGATGTCGGGCAGGGTCGGCTTCCGTGGCACCCAGCCCAGTTCCTCGCGGGCCAGCGCGGACGACGCGACCAGTTCGGCGGGGTCGCCCTCGCGGCGCGGCGCGATCTCGACCGGCACGGGGTGCCCGGTGACCTCGCGGACCACCTCGACCACCTGCCGGTTGGTGAAGCCGTTGCCGTTGCCGAGGTTGTAGATGCGGTGCCGGCCGGGGGTCGCGGCGTCGAGCGCCAGCAGGTGGGCGCGGGCCAGGTCGGCGACGTGGATGTAGTCGCGTACGCAGGTGCCGTCGACGGTCGGGTAGTCGTCGCCGAAGAGCTGGAGCTTCTCCCGCCGTCCGGCGGCGACCTCCAGCGCGATCGGGATGAGGTGGGTCTCCGGGTCGTGCCGCTCGCCGAGCGCGACGTCGCCGTCCAGGTGGGCGCCGGCCACGTTGAAGTAGCGCAGCGAGACGGCGGCCAGGCCGTGCCCGACCGCCTCCGAGGTGAGGGCCATGTCGACGGCGAGCTTGGTGGCGCCGTATGTGTTGGTGGGCGCCTTGACCGCGGTCTCCGGGATCGGCAGCTCGACGGGGTTGCCGTAGACGGCGGCGGTGGAGGAGAAGACGAGGCGGGGCACGCCGGCGGCCCGGACCGCGTCGATCAGGGCGATCGAGCCGACGGTGTTGGTGTGCCAGTAGAGCTCGGGCCTGACCATCGACTCGCCGGCGGCGATCAGCGCGGCGAAGTGCAGCACCCCGTCGAAGCCCGCGCCGGGGGTGAGCACCCGCGCGGCGTCGTGGAGGGGCGCGTCGACGTACGCCGCGTCGGGGGCGAGCGCCTGCCGGTGGCCGGTGCGCAGGTCGTCGAGCACCACCACCTCGTGGCCGGCGTCGAGCAGCATCCTGGTCACCACGCTGCCGATGAAGCCGGCACCGCCGGTGACGAGCAGTTTCACGTCGGTCTCCTCCTGCCTGACCGCGGGTCGCGGCCATGTCGTGATCACCCTACGGCCGGTCGTGGCGCGTCGGCTCGTCGTCGACGACGCTGCCATTCCACCATAATCTTTCATCTCCGAACAGAGGCGAACATCGGCCGCCCGGTGACGTGGCGCTGTCTACCATCACTGTCATGCGGGGAGCGGATGTTCCCGGGCCGCGGCGACGCGTCCCGAGCCGGCCGCGCCGCCAGCCGGGCCCGCTGGCCCGCGCCGTCGCTCGGATCGTGGTCCGCGCCGCCGACGGCGCCACCCGGGCGGTGACGGCGCTGCTCGGCGCCGGCCCGGCGGCCGGCCGGGAGCGGATCAGCGAGGCCGAGCTGCGCGACCTGGTCGCCGCCAACACCCTGCTGGACCCGGTCGAGCGCCGGATCATCGACGAGGTGCTGGCGGCGGGCGCGAGCCTGGTCCGCGAGGTGATGATGCCGCGCACCGGGGTGGTCTTCCTCGCAGCCCGGCTCACCATCGCCGAGGCGGAGCGGCTGGTGCGGGCCGAGACGCACACCCGCTACCCCGTCGTCGACGGCACCCACGACGACGTGGTCGGCTTCGTGCACCTGCGCGACGTGCTGCTCCGCCCCGACCTGGACCCCTGCACCACGGTCGGCGAGCTGACCCGGGAGGTGAAGCGGCTGCCCGGCAGCAAGCGGGTGCTCGCCGCGCTCAGCGAGATGCGCCGGGAACGCCACCACCTCGCCGTGGTGGTCGACGAGTACGGCGGCACCGCCGGCATCGTCACGCTGGAGGACCTGATCGAGGAGCTGATCGGGGAGATCCACGACGAGTACGACACCGCGCCCGACCCGGTGCACGCGGGCCTTCCCGCCGTGGTGGAGGGCCGGCTCAACCTCGCCGACTTCGCCGAGCGCACCGGGGTGAGCCTGCCGCCCGGCCCGTACGAGACGGTCGGCGGCTTCCTGATGGCGGCCCTGGGCCGGCTCCCGGTCCCCGGCGACGAGGTGCCGGTCGCCGCCGGGCCGCCCGGCGCCGACGCGGGACCCGACGACCCGCCCGGCGGCTGGCTGCTGCGGGTGCTCACGATGGAGGGACGCCGGGTGGCCCGGCTCGCCGTCTGCGCCGTGCGCCTGCCGGAGCCGAGGCGCGAGGTCGCCGCCCCGCTGCCGGCGGGGCGGAGCCGACCCGCCGGCCCGTCATGACGCGCGCCGGGTGTTGCTGACAGAATTGCCGCCATGTCCGACGTTCCCGCCCGCCCCCGCGTCTTCTCCGGCATCCAGCCGACGGCCGACTCGTTCCACCTCGGCAACTACCTGGGCGCCGTGCGGCACTGGGTGGCGTTGCAGGACAGCCACGACGCCTTCTACTGCGTGGTCGACCTGCACGCGATCACCGCGGGGCACGATCCGAAGACGCTCACGCGCCGGTCCCGGGCGGCGGCGGCGCAACTCTTCGCCGTCGGCCTCGACCCGGAGCGCAGCACGCTCTTCGTGCAGTCCCAGGTGCCCGAGCACTCGCAGCTGGCCTGGGTGCTGGGCTGCCTCACCGGCTTCGGCGAGGCGAGCCGGATGACGCAGTTCAAGGACAAGTCGCAGAAGCAGGGCGGCGAGCGGGCCAGCGTGGGCCTGTTCACCTACCCGATCCTGCAGGCCGCCGACATCCTGCTCTACCAGGCGGACGCGGTGCCGGTGGGCGAGGACCAGCGCCAGCACCTGGAGCTCTCCCGCGACCTGGCCCAGCGGTTCAACTCGCTGTTCGGGCGCACGTTCACGGTGCCCGCGCCGCACATCGTCAAGGACACCGCGAAGATCACCGATCTCCAGGACCCGACGGCCAAGATGTCGAAGTCCTCCTCGTCGCCGGGTGGCATCGTGGACCTCCTGGAGGACCCGGCCCGTTCGGCCAAGAAGATCCGGTCCGCCGTCACCGACACCGGGCGGGAGATCGTCTTCGACGCCGAGACCAAGCCCGGCATCTCCAACCTGCTGACCATCTACTCGGCCCTGAGCGGGCGGAGCGTCGACGACCTGGTCGGCGCGTACGCCGGCAAGGGCTACGGCGACCTGAAGAAGGACCTCGGCGAGGTGGTGCGGGAGTTCGTCGGCCCGATCCAGGAACGCACCCGCACCTACCTCGACGACCCGGCACAGCTGGACAAGCTGCTCGCCGCCGGCGCGGAGAAGGCCCGGGTGGTCGCCGGGGCGACGCTGCGCACCGCGTACGAGCGGGTGGGCTTCTTCCCGCCGGTGCGCGGCAAGTAGCGCCGCGGCGCGACGGGTGAGGGTGGACGGGTCGGTGGCCGGAGGGATGGCGCACAGCGTGGATCGCAGGGACGGGGCGCCGGAGACCGGGGAGACCATCCAGATCGGCATCGCGGTCGACATCCCGGAGCCGTGGGGCGGCGTGCTCACCCGGCGCCGGGTCGAGGCCGGCGACCCGCAGGTCGTGCCGGCGCACGTCACCCTGCTCGGGCCGACCGAGATCCCGGTGGCGAGCCTGCCGGCGGTGGAGCGGCACCTCACCGGCGTCGCCGCCGCCCACCTGCCGTTCGCCCTGCACCTGCGCGGCACCGGCACTTTCCGGCCGGTGACCCAGGTGGTCTTCGTGGCGGTGGCCGCCGGGATCAGCGAGTGCGAGCTGCTCGCCGCCGCGATCCGCGCCGCCCCCGAGCTGCGCCGGGAGACGCGCTTCCCCTACCACCCGCACGTCACGGTCGCGCAGGACGTCGCGCCGGAGGCGCTGGACCGGGCGTACGAGGACCTGGCCGATTTCTCCGCCATGTTCGAGGTGGAGGCGTTCACCCTCTTCTCGCACAGCGGGCAGGCCCGGTGGCAACCGCGCCGGGACTTCCGGCTGGGCGGCTGAGCGGCCGGCCGGGTGCACACGGGGGGCCGGCGGCCGGCCGCTGGCCCGCGCGGCGGCCGGGGATCGGCGAGGATGACGGCGTGAATGTGATGGGCCGCATCGAGGCGGGCATCGACCGCCGGATCAGCGCCGCGCGCCGCCGCTCCGGGCTGGCCGACCACCTGTGGCGCGCCGGCGTGCTCTACAACGACGTGCTGGGCGGGCGGCTGGCCGCCGCGATCGCCTACTACGGCTTCTTCGCCGTCTTCGCGCTCGCACTGGTCGGATACTCGATCTTCGGCGCCATCCTGGAGGACAACGACGAGGTCAGCGCCGCCGCCGCCGACTTCCTGCGGGAGAACCTGCCGTTCCTCGACCCCGTGCAGATCGCCGACAGCAGCGGCACGGTCGGGGTGGTCGGCCTGATCATCCTGGCGTTCACCGGGGTCGGCTGGGTGGAGGCGATCCGCTCCTCCCAGCGCCTGATGTACGGGCTCAACCAGCAACCCGGCAACCTGGTGGTCCGCCGCCTGGTCGACCTGGGCGTACTGGTGGTGATCTTCGTGCTGCTCGGCGTCTCGGTGGCGGCGGTGGACGCCCTGGAGTCGCTGCTGCGCTTCCTGCTGCGCAGCACCGGTTCGGTCGGCCTGACCACGGTCAGCGCGGTGCTCAGCGTCGTGGTCAACGCGGTGCTCGCCACCCTGCTGCTGGTGGCGGTGCCGAGGCTGCGGATGAGCCGGTCCCGGCTGCGTCCGGTGGTGCTGCTGGTCGCCGTCGGCATCACGCTGCTGAACACCGTCGGGCGCTACTACGTGGTACGCACCGAGCGGAACCCGGCGTACACGGTGGTGGCCGGCGCGGTGGGGCTGCTCCTCTACCTCTACCTGCTCAACCAGCTGGTGCTCTTCGGCGCGGCGCTCGCCGCGACCAGCCCGCGCGGCCGGGTGGTGGACCTGGCGGAGGGGCCGGCGCCGGCCGACCTCGACGCGGAGACGGATCCGGGCGCCCCGGGCGGGGCCGGATGAGCGGGGGAGCGGGCGTGCGGATCTCGGTGCGGCAGGATTCGGCGGTGCCGCCGTACGAACAGGTGCGCGGGCAGCTCGCGGAGCAGATCGGCACCGGCCGGCTGGCGGTGGGCACCCGGCTGCCCCCGGTCCGGCGGTTCGCCGCGGACCTCGGGCTGGCGACCAACACGGTGGCCCGGGCCTACCGGGAGCTCGAGGCGGCCGGCCTGCTGGAGACCCGGGGCCGGCACGGCACCTTCGTCGCACCCGGGCGCGACGACGCGACGGACCGGTTGCAGCGGTCGGCGGTTGACTACGCCGCCGAGGCCACCCGGTTGGGCGTACCGCCCGCGGCGGCGCTCGCCCTGGTCCGCGCGGCGCTGGAGGCGGACCGGCCGGACTGACGGGCGCGGGAGGGGGGAATGGCGGAATTGACCCCCCGGGCGTCCGGCGCCACGGACATGATGGGCGCGTGGGCGCACTCGTGACACTCGACCTGCCGGAAGACTCGCCGATGTTCGGCCTGCCGTGGATCATCACCTTCGGTCCGCTCGGCGAGGCCGACGAGTGGGAGCCGGTGGTCTGTGGTCCCTACGAGCGGCCGCACGCCCTCGCGCTCGCGGAGGCGGTGGTCGCCGAGGAGCAGCTGATGGCGGTGGTCGAGCCGCTGCTGCCCGCGGTCTCGGCCGAGGAGATCCGGGGCGAGATCGCCGCCGCGCAGATCGCCGCCGAGGACGAGACGGCGCGGGTCGAGGGCGCCGACCTCTACGGCGACTTCGAGGACACCGTCGACGAGGAACTGGACGCCGCCGCCACGCAGGACGACGGCGCCGAGCCGCTCGCCCCGCCCACCGAGGCGGAGCTGCGGGCCGGCTTCGGGCGCATCGCCGCGAAGCTGACGGGCGGCGGTTGAGCCGTCCGGTTGCGACGCGGCCCGCGAGTCGGGGACGGTGTGGGTCACGGCGCCGGACGGTCAGGGGCGGGGCGGCGGCCGGTGCAGCACGCAGAACTCGTTGCCCTCGGGGTCGGCCAGCACGGTGAAGTCCTCGTCGCCGCGCTGCCCCACGTCCGTGGGGCGGGCGCCGAGGCCGATCAGCCGCCGTACCTCGGCGCCCGGGTCGCCGTCGGCGACCACGTCCAGGTGCAGCCGGTTCTTGCCGCGCTTCGGCGTGCCGGAGCCCTGCAACCAGACGGTGGGGGCCCCGACGCGGTCGTCCGGGGGGCGGAGCTTGGCGCTGCCGTCGCCGCCGGCGTCGACGACGTAGCCGAGGGCCGCCGCCCAGAAGTCGGCCATCAGGTCGGGATCGGCGACATCGAGGGTGTACTGCGCGACGCGAACCACCATGGGTTCCTGCTACCCGCCCGGGCCGGGGAGGACACCCCAGACGGACGCCGGCGCCCCGGGGGCGGACCCCACGGGGGCGCCGGCGCCACCTCACCCCCCACCACAAGGGGTCGATGGCCCAGTCGCCCGTCGGCGCGAGGCACGACGGACGACCAGGTCGATGACGGGTTACCCGCTCAGCGCCGTTCGAACCACGCGGCCGCGTCGACCGGGAGCAGGTGGCCGGAGCCCTGCCCGGTGAGCGCCTCGCTGGCGGCGATCGGCACGCCGTACCCGTCGATCAGGGCCGGCGCACCGCTGATGTTGACCACGCAGGTCAGCACGGTGTCGCCGGCGGCCCGGCTGAAGGCGAGCACGCCCGGCCCGGCCTCCAACCAGGTGACGCCGCCCGCGTCGGCGGCCAGTGCCGGGTGGTCCCGGCGGATCCGCAGGGCGGTGCGGTAGAGCTCCAGCGTCGAGCCGGGCACGCCGGCCTGGGCGGCGACCGAGAGGGCGCGCCAGGTCGCCGGGGCCGGCAGCCAGCTCAGCTCGCTGCCGGCCGGCCCGAAGCCGTACGGGGCCAGCTCGCCGCTCCACGGGATCGGCACCCGGCAGCCGTCCCGGCTCTCGCCGGTGCGCAGGAACGCCGGGTCCTGCCGCAGCTCGTCGGGCAGGTCGAGCACCTCCGGCAGGCCCAGCTCCTCGCCCTGGTAGAGGTAGGCGCAGCCGGGCAGGGCGAGCATCAGCAGGGAGGCGGCCCGGGCCCGGCGCAGCCCTTCGGCGCCGTCGCCGTAGCGGGTGACGTGGCGCTGCTTGTCGTGGTTGGAGAGCACCCAGGTGGTCGGCGCGCCGACGATGGCCGACTCGGCGAGCGCCGTGTCGATGACCTTGCGGAACGAGTCGGCCGACCAGGTCGCGTCGAGGAAGTCGAAGCTGAACGCCTGGTGCAGCTCGTCCGGGCCGATGTAGCGGGCGAGGCGCTGCGGGGTCTCGGCCCACGCCTCGGCCACCGCCATCCGCCCGCCGGGGTAGCTGTCCAGGATCGGCCGCCAGGCGCGGTAGATCTCGTGGACCTCGTCCTGGTCGAAGTAGGGGAGCCGGCCCTTGCCGAGCAGTTCCGCCTGACGCTGGCCGGTGGTCATCGAGCTGAACCCGACGTCCGGCAGCCCCTCGGCCTTGATCATGCCGTGCGCCACGTCGATCCGGAAGCCGTCCACGCCCCGGTCGAGCCAGAAGCGCAGGACGCCCTCGAACTCGGCGCGCACCTCGGGATGGCGCCAGTTGAGGTCGGGCTGCGCCGGGTCGAACAGGTGCAGGTACCACTGGCCGTCTTCGACCCGCGTCCAGGCGGGGCCGCCGAAGATGCTCTCCCAGTCGTTCGGCGGCAGCTCGCCGTTCTCACCGGTGCCCTCGGCGAAGAGGTAGCGCTCGCGCTCGGCCGAGCCGGGCCCGGCGGCCAGGGCGGCCTGGAACCACGGGTGTGCGCTGGAGGTGTGGTTGGGCACCAGGTCGACGATGATCCGCAGGCCCAGGGCGTGCGCGTCGGTGATCATCGCGTCGAAGTCGGCGAGGGTGCCGAACATCGGGTCGACGTCGCGGTAGTCGGCGACGTCGTACCCGCCGTCGACCATCGGGGAGGTGTAGAAGGGGGTCAGCCAGAGCGCGTCCACCCCGAGGTCGCGCAGGTACGGCAGGCGCTCGCGGACGCCCTGGAGGTCGCCGACGCCGTCGCCGTCGGAGTCGGCGAAGCTGCGTACGTAGACCTGGTAGACGACCGCGGAGCGCCACCAGTCGTCGTCGGAGGTCAGCGGCGTGGGGTTGCTGGCGGTCATCTGTTGCGTTCCCCGTTCTGTGGCGCGGGACGGCGGCACCGGCGCGGTGGCGGTTGCGGTGTTGAGCAGAATGCCGCCCGGCGACTGCAAGAGTCAAGCATTCCTTGCGCAAGAAATGGCGTCGATCACGTCACGTGCCAGCCCGGTCACGGCGGGCGGGGCGGGCGAGGGCGGGCCGCCCCGGCGGCGGTCCCCGGTCACGCCGCCCGGTCAGGCCGGCACGGCGAGCGCGGGCGGCGTCGGGCGCTGCCGCGCCGGGCCGCCGGCGCTCGGCCGCCGGCCGTCGACGGGAGCGACCGCGGTGGAGCCGCGCACGACGAGCTCCGGGCGGAAGACGTACTCCGAGTGCGGGGCGGCGTGGCCGTTGATCTCGTCGACCAGGGCCCGCACGGCGGCGACCGCCATCGCGGCCACCGGCTGGCGCATGGTGGTCAGCGGCGGGTCGGTGAAGGCCATCAGCGGGGAGTCGTCGTAGCCGACCACCGAGAGCTCCCCCGGCACGGACATGCCGCGCTGCCGGGCGGCCCGGATCGCGCCGAGCGCCATCAGGTCGGAGCCGCAGACGATGCCGGTGACGCCGCGCTCCAGCAGCCGGGCGGCGGCGGCCTCGCCACCCTCCACACCGAACAGGGAGAGCTCGGCCAGCTCGTCGAGGCCGGTCTCGTCGACGCCGAGCAGGCGGCCCGTCGCGGCCCGGAAGCCGGCCACCCGGCGCTGCACCGGCACGAACCGGTCCGGGCCGGTGATCAGGCCGATGCGGCGGTGCCCGAGCGCCACCAGGTGGGCCACGGCCAGCTCGGTGGCCTCGCCGTCGTCGCAGGAGACGAAGGGCGCGGGGATGCCGGGCGCGTACCCGTTGATCATCACGACGGGGAGCGGGCGGGCGATCAGGGCCCGGTAGCGGTCGTGGTTGGCGGCCGTGTCCGCGTGCAGGCCGGAGACGAAGACGATGCCGGAGACCTGCCGGTCCAGCAGCATCTCGACGTACTCGTCCTCGGTGACGCCGCCGGCGGTCTGGGTGCAGAGCACGGGGGTGAACCCGCTCTGGGCCAGGGTCGACTCGATGACCTGGGCGAAGGCGGGGAAGATCGGGTTGTCCAGCTCGGGGACGACCAGGCCCACCAGGCCGGCGCTGCGCTTGCGCAGCCGGGCCGGGCGCTCGTAGCCGAGCACATCGAGGGCGGTGAGTACGGCCTGCCGGGTCTCGGGGGCCACTCCCGGGCGGTCGTTGAGCACCCGCGACACCGTGGCCTCGCTGACTTCGGCCTGTTGGGCGATGTCGGACAGTCGAGCGCGCATGGGCGCACTTTAGCTCACGGGCAAGTTCTTGCGTACACTCCTGCAAGCCCTTCCATTCTCTGCAACCTCTTGCTAACGTCCCCGCAACACGCGAGAGCAGCGGCGCAGCACGCCGAGCGCCGGTTGGCAAGAATTTCACAGAGCTTCCACTGGCGGGACCGCCCTTCCCCCGGCGCGCCGCCATGACGACAGGAGTACCGATGCGCATCCGTACCGCGGGTGTGGTCGCCGTCCTCGGCCTGGCGCTCGCCGCCTCCGGCTGCGGTGGCGACAGCAACGACGAGCCGGCCGCGAAGGAATCCACCAAGGCCGCCGCCGGCGGCAAGCTGGTGATCTGGGCCGACGACAAGCGCACCGCCGCCCTCAAGCCGTTCGCCGAGAAGTTCGGCCAGGAGAACGGCGTCACCGTCGAGGTCCAGGCCGTCTCGAAGGACCTGCAGACCAACTTCGTCACCGCCTCGCAGCAGGGCAGCGGCCCGGACGTCGTGGTCGGCGCGCACGACTGGATCGGCAACCTCGTCCAGAACGGCGCCATCGACCCCGTGCAGCTCGCGGCGGAGCAGAAGAGCGGCTTCAACGAGACGGCCGTCAAGGCCGTGACGTTCAACGGCCAGCTCTACGGCGTGCCCTACGCCATGGAGAACCTGGCGTTGATCCGCAACACCGAGCTGGCCCCCGAGGCGCCGAAGACCATCGAGGACCTGGTGGCCGCCGGCAAGAAGCTCAAGGCCGAGAAGAAGGCCAGCGAGATCCTCTGCCTCCAGTCCGGCCAGAACGGCGACGCCTACCACATCTACCCGCTCTACACCTCCGGTGGCGGGTACCTCTTCGGCACGGGCGCCAACGGCGACTACGACCCGAAGGACCTGGGCGTGGGCAAGCCGGAGTCGATCGAGGCGTTCAAGAAGATCGCCAAGCTCGGTGAGAAGGGCGACGGCGCGCTCAAGCGCTCGATCACCGGCGAGAACTCGATCGCCACGTTCACCGGCAAGAAGTGCGCCTTCCTGGTCTCCGGCCCGTGGGCCATCGCGGACGCCAAGAAGGCCAACATCAAGTACGACATCTCCCCGGTCCCCGGCTTCGCCGGTGGCAAGGAGGCCCAGCCGTTCGTGGGCGTCCAGGCGTTCTACGTGGCCGCCAAGGGCAAGAACAAGGCCCTGGCCCAGGAGTTCGTCGCCAACCACGTCACCACCCCCGAGCTGGCCGTGGCGCTCTACAACGCCGAGCCCCGCCCGCCGGCGCTGACCGCCGCCCTCGACCAGGTCAAGGGCACCGACCCGGACCTGGCCAAGTTCCAGGAGGCCGGCAAGAACGGCCAGGTGCTCCCGGCGATCCCGGCCATGGCCACCATCTGGGACCCGTTCGGCAAGGCCGAGGCCGCCATCATCGGCGGTGCCGACCCGGCCAAGACGATCACCGCTGCCGGCAAGACCATCTCCGGCCAGATCAAGTAATGAGCACGTCGCTGTCCGGCCCGGGGGCTGCCACCCAGCCCCCGGGTCGGGAGCCCGTCGGCCCCGGGGGCCCGGGCAGGTCCCGCACCGCGCGGCACCACGCGCCGATCACCGTGACGGGGCTGCTCGTCAAGGTCCTCCTGCTCGGCCTGACCGCCGGGATCGCGGTCTGGGCGGCCTTCCCGCTCGTCGAGGCCGAGAAGTGGGCCGGGCTGGCCCTGCTGGCCGCCACCACCGCCGGGCTCTTCTACCTCTACCTGACCCGCCGGCACGTCCCGGCGAAGTACCTGGTCCCCGGCACCCTCTTCCTGATCGCGTTCCAGGTGGTCCCGGTGCTCTACACGGCGAGCACCGCCTTCACGAACTTCGGTGACGGCCACCGCGGCACCAAGGAAGACGCCGTCGTCGCCATCCAGACCGCGTCGGTCAAGCAGGTGCCCGGCTCCACCGAGTACGCCCTCTCCGTCGCCACCAAGGGCGACCCGGCGACCGGCCCGCTCGTCTTCCTGGTCAGCGACCCGGGAACCGGCACCGTCTCGGCCGGCGACGCCGGCGGGCTGCGCCAGCTCGACCCGGCCGACGTGACCGTGGCCCCGGGCGGCAAGGTCACCGCCGCCGACGGCTACACGGTGCTCAACTTCGGCCAGGCCGGCGCCCGCAGCCAGGAGATCACCGACCTGGTCGTGCCGACGTCCGGGGGCGCGCTGCGCTCCGCCGGCCTCTCCCGCGCCTACGAGGGCAAGGCCATCCGGGCGTACGACGCCGGCTGCGACTGCATCACCGACACCGAGTCCGGCCGGACCTGGACGGCGGACGAGGGGACCGGCGCCTTCGTCGCCGCCGACGGCGAGCGGCTGGCCCAGGGCTGGAAGGTCACCGTCGGGCTGGAGAACTTCTCCCGCGTGCTCACCGACCCGACCATCTCCGGGCCGTTCTTCGGCACGCTGCTGTGGAACTTCGCCTTCGCCATCGGCTCCACGGGCGGCACGTTCGTGCTGGGCATGTTCATCGCCCTGGCGCTGCACTCGCCCCGGATGCGTGGCACCAACATCTACCGTGTCCTGCTGATCCTGCCGTACGCCATGCCGTCCTTCGCCATGCTGCTGGTCTGGCGGGACATGTTCAACACCGACTTCGGCCTGATCAACAACCTGTTCGGGATCGGGGTGGACTGGTTCGGCCAGGAGTGGTCGGCCCGGATCGCGGTGATCCTGGTGCAGCTCTGGCTCGGCTACCCGTACATGTTCCTGGTCGCCACGGGCGCGCTCCAGGCCATCCCCAAGGAGCTGACGGAGGCGTCGTCGGTCGACGGCGCGTCGGCCTGGCAGTCGTTCCGGGCGGTCACCCTGCCGCTGCTCCTGGTCGCGCTCTCCCCGCTGCTGATCTCGTCGTTCGCGTTCAACTTCAACAACTTCAACGCGATCTACCTGACCACCGAGGGCGGCCCGTTCCCGGCGGACAACCCGACGGCGGGGGCGACGGACCTGCTGATCACCTACACGTACCGGCTGGCCTTCGGCGCGCAGGGCGCGCAGTTCGGTCTGGCGGCAGCGGTGTCGATCTTCATCTTCACCATCGTCGCGGTGGTGTCGGCGGTGAGCTTCCGGCGCACCCGTAAGCAGGAGGAGGTGTACTCGTGACCTCGCCCAGCGGCATCCCGGCCACGGGCGTCGGCACCGGCGTCGCCGACCGCGGCCCGGCCCGGCGGCGCAACCGGTGGTTCGCCCAGGTCGGCTGGCGACACCTGGTGGGCGTGCTGGCCGTCGCGTTCAGCCTCTTTCCGATCCTCTTCGTGCTCTCGGCCGCACTCAACCCGCTCGGCACGCTCTCCTCGACGGAGCTGCTGCCGACCGGGGCGTCGCTGGAGAACTTCACGAACCTGTTCGACCGTACGGCGTTCGAGTGGTGGTTCCTCAACTCGCTGCTCATCGCCGGGGTGTCCTCGTTCGCCTCGGTATTCCTGTCGGCGCTGGCGGCGTACGCCTTCTCCCGGATGCGGTTCGCCGGCCGGCGGGTCGGGCTGCTCTCGCTCCTGCTGATCCAGATGTTCCCGCAGTTCCTGGCGATCGTGGCGATCTTCCTGATCTTCACCACGATCACCGACCTGTGGCCGGCGATCGGCTTCAACACCCCGTGGGGCCTGCTCCTGCTCTACCTGGGCGGCGCGCTGGGCGTGAACACCTGGCTGATGAAGGGCTTCTTCGACACGCTCCCCCGGGAGCTGGACGAGTCGGCCACCATGGACGGCGCCACGCACGCCCAGGTCTTCTTCCGGATCATGCTGCCGCTGGTGACGCCGATCCTGGCGGTGACCGGCCTGCTCGCCTTCATCGGCACCATCAACGAGTTCCTGATGGCGAACGTCTTCCTGACCAACGGCGAGTCCAAGACCCTCGCGGTCGGCATGTTCGGCCTCGTGGCCGGCGAACGAAACAACAACTTCGGGATCTTCGCGGCGGGCACCCTGCTCACCGCGATCCCCACGGTGCTGGTCTTCCAGCTGGTCCAGCGCTACATCGTCTCCGGCCTCACCGCCGGAGCCGTCAAGGGATAAAGCGGATAGGTGGCCGCTCCTCGCCGAGGTCGAGGCGAGGGGTGCCGCTCCGTCGCGACCGGCCGCGTCCACCGGCCGTTCCGCGACACCGCAGCGCTGCGGCAAGGGCGTCGGCGTCCGACGTACACCGGAGCAGTCACGGATCGACCGCCGCGGTCGGGAAACCGGCCGCGGCGGGAGACCCCTTTCTCTCCCCGTCCGACCGACGCGAAAGGCGCCACCATGTCCCTCTTGCCGCACCACGACGGCTCCGTCCTGTACGTCCCCGAGCAGGAACCCGCGCTCGGCGACACCGTCGACGTCTTCGTCCGGGTGCCGGTCGGGGCCGACGTCCGACAGGTGCACGTGCGCACCACCGGCGACGGGGAGCCCCGGTTCACCGAGGCGGTCGTCGACCGCACCGACGGCGGCGACGTCTGGTGGCGGGTCCCCGTCGAGGCACGCAACCCGGTCAGCAACTACCGGTTCATGCTCACCGGCGGCCACGGCTACCGGTGGCTGAACGCCGCCGGCGTGGTGTCCCACGACGTCCCCGACAACGGCGACTTCAAGCTGGTCACGCACGCCGCGCCGCCCGCCTGGGCCCGGGACGCGGTGATCTACCAGATCTTCCCCGACCGCTTCGCCCGCTCGGCCGCCGCCGGCGGCCGCGAGCTGCCGGACTGGGCGATCCCCTGCGACTGGGACACGCCGGTGATCGGGCGCGGCCCCGAGACCCCCCGCCAGTTCTACGGCGGCGACCTGGACGGCGTCACCGAGCGGCTGGACCACCTGGACCGCCTCGGCGTGAACACCGTCTACCTGACCCCGGTCTTCCCGGCCCGCTCCAACCACCGCTACGACGCGGCCAGCTTCGACACCGTCGACCCGCTGCTCGGCGGGGACGCCGCGCTGGCCCGCCTCGCCGACGCCGTACGCGCCCGGGGCTGGCGGCTGCTCGGCGACATCACCAGCAACCACACCGGCGACGCGCACGAGTGGTTCACGCGCGCCGCCGCCGACGCGTCCGCGCCCGAGCGGGGGCTGTACTACTTCGACGAGGCGACCGGGGACTACGAGTCCTGGAACGGGGTCAGGTCGCTGCCGAAGCTGAACTGGGGCAGTGCCGAGCTGCGCCGGCGCTTCGCCACCGCCGACGACTCGCTGCTGCGCCGCTGGCTGCGCCCGCCGTACGCGCTGGACGGCTGGCGGGTGGACGTGGCGAACATGACCGGGCGGCGGGGCGTCGACGCGTACACCCACGAGGTGGCGGCGCTGCTGCGCGAGGTGGTCGTCCGGACCCGGGCCGACGCCCTGCTGATGGCCGAGCACGGGCACGACCACACCGGCGACCTCGACCGCGACGGCTGGCACGGCACGATGAACTACGTCGGCTTCACCGACCCGGTCTGGTCGTGGCTGCGGCACGGCGACCAGCCCGTGCCGAACTTCCTCGGCACCCCGGGCGGGGTCCGCCGGCGGGACGCGGACGCGGTGCTCGCCACCATGAACGCCTACCGCTCGCTGATCTCCTGGCGGTCGTACGCCCACTCGTGGCAGCTGCTCGGCTCGCACGACTCCGCCCGGATCAGGACGGTCGTCGGCGACGCCGCGCGCCAGGAGGTCGCCGCCGGTCTGCTCGCCACCATGCCGGGTACCCCGATGATCTTCGCGGGCGACGAACTCGGCCTGACCGGCACCAACGGCGAGGGCTCGCGTACGCCGATGCCGTGGCACCGCCCGGAGAGCTGGGACGCGTCGACGTTCGCCGCGTACCGGGCGCTGGTCGCGCTGCGCCGGGGCGAGCCCGCGCTGCGCCACGGCGGCCTGCGCTGGCTGTACGCCGACGCGGACACCCTGGTCTACCTGCGCGAGGCCCCGACCGGATCGGTGCTGGTGCTGGCCCGGCGCGCCGCCGGGCTGCCGGTCCGGCTGAGCGGGCTGGGGCCGGCGGAGAACGTCCACGGCGGCGCCCCCGCCCTGCGCCCCGGCGCGGACGGCACGCTCACCCTCCCGCCGGACGGCCCCACCTTCCAGGCCTGGCGCCTGACCTGACCCCCCGCCCCCGCCCCCGCCCTCCCCGCCCTCCCCGCCCCCCGCCCGCACTGGGGCGCCGATCTTGCAGTTCTCGCCCGGGCGAAGGGGGCATTCCGGGCGCGGTGAGGGACGTGACCGCAAGATCGGCGAGGACTGGGGTGGGGCGGCGGGGGCGGGGGGATTTTGGGGGGCGGCCCCGCTACTACGGTTCGTCGTTGGTGAGGGAGGATGGTGCGCGTGGAAGCCTTGCGATTGATACTGCGCTATGTCCATCTGATCGGTTTCGCCCTGCTGCTCGGCGGGGCGGTCGTCCAGTACATCAGCGGGAAGTTGCGGATCAACCCGGCCATGCTCTGGGGGTCCGTGATCATGCTGGCGACGGGGATCAGTCTCTCCGCGCCCCTGCGCGACGGCGACGAACCGGCCCCGGCGAAGCTTGTTACCAAGTTGGTGCTCGCCATACTGATCTTCGTCATGGTGTTCTTCTCCCGGAAGCGGGACGTGGTCAACCGCGGACACTTCCTCGCGACCGTCGGGTTGACCCTGGTCAACGCGGCGGTGGCGGTCTTCTGGCGGTAACGTCACCGGTAGGGGGCGACGCGCCGAACCGGACGTTCGCGACGCCAGCCCGCACATCCACCGGCACAGAGAGTGATCTGTCCCACCCAAGGGTTACGTAGGGGTAACAGGCGCTCAACAGTCGTGCACGATTGGCGGCCGGTGGGTGGGCGCGGGCGTACGCTCCCGTCCGTAACGTGGGACGCCGGCGGCGCAGCGCAGGCCGGCTCAAAGGGCTGCCACCGTGCAGGACGCGGTGTGCAATGGGAAGGAGACGTCTTGCGCTCGATGCGTGGGATGCGGATCGCCTCGTTCTTCGCGGTGGGTGGGCTCGTGCTGAGCGCCGCCGCCTGCGGTGAGGCCCCCGAGGACGACAACAACGCCGGCAGTGGCGACAAGAAGTACAGCGCCTGCATGGTGACCGACGTCGGCGGCATCGACGACAAGTCGTTCAACACCTCCGCCTGGAAGGGCCTGGAGGAGGCCAAGAAGGCCAACGACAACATCGACATCAAGTACGTCGCGTCGAAGGCCGAGGCGGACTACGAGGTCAACCTGACCCAGTACGTCAACCAGAAGTGCGACTTCATCCTGGCCGTCGGCGGCCTGATGGGTGACGCCA
This sequence comes from Micromonospora sp. CPCC 205561, assembly GCF_036906775.1. Taxonomy (NCBI): domain Bacteria; kingdom Bacillati; phylum Actinomycetota; class Actinomycetes; order Micromonosporales; family Micromonosporaceae; genus Micromonospora; species Micromonospora sp. CPCC 205561. The sequence goes on from NZ_JBAKHV010000024.1 coordinate 64,215, forward strand.
CCTCCAAGATCGCCAAGGCGAACCCGAACCAGCAGTTCGGCATCGTCGACGCGAAGGTCGCGGAGACCAACGTCTACCCGATGCAGTTCGACACCGCGCAGGCCGGCTTCCTCGCCGGTTACCTGGCCGCCGGCATGACCAAGAGCGGCACGGTGGGCACCTACGGCGGCCTGCCGATCCCGCCGGTCACCATCTTCATGGACGGCTACGCCGACGGCGTCGCGCACTACAACAAGACGAAGAGCAAGACCGTCAAGGTCGTCGGCTGGGACAAGGCCACCCAGAAGGGCTCCTTCACCAACGACTTCGTCAAGCAGGACGAGGGCAAGAAGGTCAGCGACGCGCTGGTCGCCCAGGGTGCCGACATCGTCATGCCGGTCGCCGGCGGCGCCGGCCTCGGCACCACCGGCGCGGCCAAGGCCTCGGGCGGCAAGTACAACACCATCTGGGTGGACGTCGACGGCTGCGAGAGCACCCCGGACTGCTCGGCCATCATCACCACGGTCGAGAAGAACATCCCGGACGCCGTCAAGGAGGCCGTCGTCAAGGCCGCCAACGGCGAGAAGCTGTCGCCGACCCCGGGCTACCTGGGCACCCTCGCCAACGACGGTGTCGGGATCGCTCCGTACCACGAGTTCGACAGCAAGGTCCCGGCCGAGCTGAAGGCCGAGATCGACAAGCTGAAGGCGGACATCGCCGCCGGCACCGTCACCGTCACCTCCGCGGCCCAGCCGAAGTGAGGCTCCGCCGGCCCACCCCGGTGAGACGATCACCCGGGTAGCCGGCGAGCGGGACAGCACGACGATCCGGCCGCCCCGGCGTCGCGGGGATCTCCCCACGGCACCGGGGCGGCCGTCCGCTCCACCCGACGACGGCCCCGCGCCGCGAGCGGTTTACCGGCAGCTACGCTGCACCATCGCTTCGCACTCCAGGAGGTTGCGCTGAGACTCGAACTGCGCGGCATCACCAAGCGGTTCGGTGATCTGGTCGCCAACGACCACATCGACCTGACGGTGGAGCCTGGAGAGATCCACGCCCTGCTCGGCGAGAACGGCGCGGGCAAGTCGACCCTGATGAACGTGCTCTACGGGCTCTACCAGCCCGACGAGGGCGAGATCCTGGTCGACGGCGCGCCGTTGAAGCTGCGGGGGCCGTCGGACGCGATCGGGGCCGGGATCGGCATGGTGCACCAGCACTTCATGCTGGTGCCCGTCTTCACCGTGACCGAGAACATCATGCTCGGCGCCGAGCAGGTCCGCGGCGGCATCGCCGGCTTCCTGGACCGGCGGCGGGCCCGGCGCGAGGTCGCCGAGGTCTCCGAGCGCTACAACCTGCGGGTCGACCCGGACGCGGTGATCGAGGACCTGCCGGTCGGCATCCAGCAGCGGGTGGAGATCGTCAAGGCGCTCACCCGCGACGTCGACCTGCTCATCCTCGACGAGCCGACCGCGGTGCTCACGCCGCAGGAGACCGAGGAACTGCTCACGGTCATGCGGTCGCTCAAGGCCGCCGGCAAGTCGATCGTCTTCATCACCCACAAGCTGGGCGAGGTCAAGGCCATCGCCGACCGGATCACCGTGATCCGGCGCGGGAAGACCGTCGGCACCGCCTTGCCCGAGGCGAGCCGCGACGAGCTGGCCGCGCTCATGGTCGGGCGCAGCGTGCGGCTCACCGTGGAGAAGGGGCCCGCCAGCCCCGGCAAGCCGGTCCTGGAGGTCTCCGGCCTGGTCGTCGACGACGACCGGCAGATCCGGGCGGTCGACGGGATCGACCTGACCGTACGCGCGGGCGAGGTGCTCGGCGTCGCGGGCGTGCAGGGCAACGGCCAGACCGAGCTGATCGAGGCGATCATGGGTCTGCGCCCGGTGCTCGCCGGCACGGTCACCCTCGACGGGCAGCGGATCAACGGCTGGTCGACCAAGAAGGTGCTGCGCGCCGGCGTCGGCTACGTGCCGGAGGACCGCAGCGTCGACGGCGTCGTCAAGGAGTTCTCCGTCGCGGAGAACCTGGTGCTCGACATCTACGACCGGCCGCCCTTCGGCAAGGGCCTGGCGCTGAGGCCGGACGCCATCGCGAAGTCGGCGCAGGAGCGGATCGCGCAGTTCGACGTCCGCACCTCCTCGGCCGACGCGCCGGTCGGCACCCTCTCCGGCGGCAACCAGCAGAAGGTCATCGTGGCCCGGGAGCTGTCCCGGCCGCTGAAGCTCTTCATCGCCGCCCAGCCGACCCGCGGCGTCGACGTCGGGTCCATCGAGTTCATCCACAGCCGGGTGATCCGGGAGCGGGACGTCGGCACCGCCGTCATGGTGGTCTCCAGCGAGCTCGACGAGGTGATCGGCCTGGCCGACCGGATCGCGGTGATGTACCGCGGCCGGATCATCGGCATCGTCGGCCCGGACACCCCCCGCGAGGAGATCGGCCTGCTGATGGCCGGCATCACCCCCGACGCGACCCCCACCGGCGGCACTACCGCGGGCGCGGCGACGGCCGACGGCGCCCCGGCCCCCGCAGCCGAGGCCCCTGGCAACGAGGACGAGGCATGACGAACCCGAACCCGGGCTCCCCGGACAAGGAGCCGGCGACCGAGGCGGAGGCCGCGCGGACCGCCCTCGGCAACACCGAGCGCGCCGAGCCGGCCACCACCCCGAAGGGGTCGACCCCGGAGGCGAAGCCCTCGCTGGGCCGGCTGTTCCTGGACAACCTCTGGGCGGCGAACACCTTCACGGTGACCCTGCTGTCGCTGGTACTGGCGATGCTCGTCGGCGCGGTGCTGATGATCGTCTCCGATCCCGACGTGCTGGCGACCTACAGCTACATCACCGCCCGCCCGTCCGACGCGCTCAACGCGAGCTGGACGCTGGTCAGCGAGGCGTACGGCAACCTCTTCAAGGGCGCGGTCTTCGACCCGGAGGCGGTGGGCTTCCAGGCGGTGATGAGCCCGATCTCGGAGACGCTCACCTACACCGCGCCGCTGGTCTTCACCGGCCTGTCGGTGGCGCTGGCCTTCCGGGGCGGCCTGTTCAACATCGGCGCCCAGGGCCAGGCCACGATGGGCGTGATCCTGGCCGCGCTGGCCGGCTTCCTGCTGCCGCTGCCGCCCGGGCTGCACCTGCTCGTCGCGGTGCTCGCCGGCGCGCTCGGCGGGGCGATCTGGGGCTTCATCCCGGGCATCCTCAAGGCGCGTACCGGCGCCCACGAGGTGATCAACACGATCATGCTCAACTACATCGCCACCTACTTCCTGACCTGGATCATCGTGCAGAACGGCGTCCAGGACCCGAACCGCACGGACGCGATCAGCCGCCCGGTGGACGGGTCGGCCCAACTGCCCCGCCTGCTCGGCGACGGGCTGCGGGTGCACGCCGGCATCATCCTGGCGGTGCTGGCCACCTGGGCGGTCTGGTGGCTGCTGAACCGGTCCACGCTCGGCTTCGAGCTGCGGGCCGTCGGCGCCAACCCCGACGCCGCGCGGACCGCCGGCATCAGCGTCACCCGGACGTACGTCCTGATCATGGTCTTCGCCGGGATCCTGGCCGGCCTCGGCGGCTCCAACATGGTGCTCGGCACCACGGCGAGCGCGCTGACCCCGCTCGTGGTCGCGCAGATCGGCTTCGACGGCATCCTGGTGGCGCTGCTCGGCCGGGTGAAGCCGTGGGGCGTCGCGCTGGCCGCGCTGCTCTTCGGCGCGCTCCAGGCCGGCGGCAACCGGATGCAGTCCTACTCGGGGATCTCGCTGGAGCTGGTCACCGTGCTCCAGGCGCTGATCGTCATCTTCATCGCCGCGCCGGCCCTGGTGAAGGCGATCTTCCAGCTCCGGGCCGCCCGCGCCGCCCGGTTGCAGACGAGCCTGGCGAAGGGCTGGTAACTCATGTCCACCATGGCTGTCGAAGACGTCGCGGTCGCCCCCGTCGACCAGGGCTTCTGGACCCGTACCCGCAAGGTCGGCGCCGCGCTGCTCGCCCTCGGCCTGCTGGCGACGGTGGTGTTCGGGGCGCTCGCCACCGGCGAGCAGGCCCGCTTCACCCTGAGCGAGGACGCCGCCGGCGCCGCGCTGAAGATCCACGGCACGGTCGGCGCGATCCTCTTCGGCCTCGTCGCGGTCGCCGCCGGCGTCGCGATGCTCGCCGGGCTGCCGAAGCGCTGGTTCACCCTCGTGCTCGGCGCCGGGCTGGTCGGCTTCGTGCTGTCGTTCCTCTGCTGGCAGGTCTCCGACGCGCCGGCCGGGCAGAACTTCATGCCGCTGGTCAACATCCTCCGGGGCACCTTCGTCCTGGCCCTGCCGCTGGTCTTCGGCGCGCTGGCCGGCGTGCTCTGCGAGCGCTCCGGCGTGGTCAACGTGGCCATCGAGGGGCAGCTGCTGATGGGCGCCTTCAGCGGCGCGCTCTTCGGCAGCCTCTCCGGCAGCGTCTGGGTCGGCCTGGTCGCGGCGGCCGTCGGCGGCGCGTTCATCTCGCTGCTGCTGGCGGTCTTCTCGATCCGCTACCTGGTCGACCAGGTGGTCATGGGCATCGTGCTCAACCTGCTGGCCGTCGGCGTCACCGGCTTCCTCTACGAGCGGCTGATGCAGACCGACGCGCAGAAGTACAACAGCGCCCCCCGGTTCGGCAACTGGGAGATCCCGCTGCTGTCGGACATCCCGCTGCTCGGCCCGGCGCTGTTCCGGGGCAACATCTTCCTCTACCTCGGCCTGCTGCTGGTGCTGGTCATCCACATCGCGCTCTTCCGCACCCGGTGGGGCCTGCGCACCCGCTCGGTCGGCGAGCACCCCACCGCCGCCGACACCCTGGGCGTCAAGGTGCTCGGGCTGCGCTACCGCAACGTCCTGCTCGCCGGGGTGGTCGCCGGCATCGGCGGCGCCTCCTACACGCTGGCGCTCTACTCGTTCACCAAGAACATGATCGGCGGCAAGGGCTTCATCGCCCTGGCCGCGCTGATCTTCGGCCGGTGGAGCCCGACGGGGGCGCTGCTCGCCGCGCTCTTCTTCGGCTTCGCCGACCAGCTCGCCACCTACCTGGGCGCCATCAACAGCGTGATCCCGAGCCAGTTCCTGGCCATGCTGCCCTACCTGGCGACGATCCTGGCGGTGGCCGGGCTGGTCGGCCGGGTCCGGGCGCCGGCCGCCGACGGCAAGCCGTACATCAAGGGCTGACGGGGGAGTACCACATGGAGATCGACTGGGAGCGGCTGCGGGCCGCCGCCACCGAGGTGATGCGGCATGCGTACGTGCCGTACTCGAAGTTCCCGGTCGGGGCCGCCGCCCTGGTCGACGACGGTCGGGTGGTGGTCGGCTGCAACGTGGAGAACGCCGCGTACGGCGTGGTGCTCTGCGCGGAGTGCGGGGTGGTCTCCTCGCTGCACGCCACCGGCGGCGGCCGGATCGTGGCCCTGTCCTGCGTCGACGCGACCGGCGAGCCGCTGATGCCGTGCGGCCGGTGCCGCCAGCTGCTCTGGGAGCAGGGCGGGCCGGAGTGCCTGATCGAGGCACGCAACGGGCCGTTGCGGATGGCCGAGCTGCTGCCGCACGCCTTCGACGTGACCGACCTGGAGGCCGTCACCGGCGAGGCCCCGGTGCCCGTGGTGCCGGAGCGGCTGGCCGCCTGGCGCGGGCGCGGCACGGTCTTCGTGCACCCCGACCTCTCCGCCGGTCAGCAGGTCTGGACGGCCTACTGGGAGCGGTCCGCCGGCGACAGCGAGGGCGCCGAGACCGGCGTGCTGGAGGAGGGGCCGAGCTGGGGCGACCCGGCCGAGGCGGTCGGCTGGGGCCTGGCCCGTACGCCCCGGGTGGTGGTCGTGGACGCCGCGGGCACGATCTTCTGGGCGGGCGAGGGTGAGCCGCCGATGGAGATCCCTGAACGCTGGGGTGGTTGAGCTGCGGGGATCGGGCCGACCGTGCCCGGCTCCGGGCGGTCAGGCCTGAGCCCTCCGCCGGGCACGGCCGGCCCGATCCCTCGGTGGGCGCGGTCCGCGTGCCGGTATCTGCATACGACTAGGAAGATCTTTGTGATGAGTGGGTTTGCGGCGGTTGATGTCATCCGGGTGAAGCGGGACGGGGGGGTGCTCTCCGACGCGCAGATCGACTGGGTGGTGGACGCGTACACCCGGGGGGTCGTCGCCGACGAGCAGATGTCGGCGCTGGCCATGGCGATCCTGCTGCGCGGCATGACCGGGCCGGAGATCGCCCGGTGGACCGCCGCGATGATCGCCAGCGGGGAGCGGCTCGACCTCTCCGCCGTGGACCGGCCGACCGTCGACAAGCACTCCACCGGCGGCGTCGGTGACAAGATCACGCTGCCCCTCACCCCGCTGGTCGCCGCGTGCGGCGCGGCGGTGCCGCAGCTCAGCGGCCGCGGCCTCGGGCACACCGGCGGCACGCTGGACAAGCTGGAGTCGATCCCCGGCTGGCGGGCGGCGCTGGGCAACGACGAGTTCATCGCCCAGCTCCGTGACGTCGGCGCGGTGATCTGCGCGGCCGGCGCGGGGCTCGCCCCGGCCGACCGCAAGCTGTACGCGCTGCGCGACGTCACCGGCACCGTCGAGGCCATCCCGCTGATCGCCAGCTCGATCATGAGCAAGAAGATCGCCGAGGGCACCGGCGCGCTGGTGCTCGACGTGAAGGTCGGCTCGGGCGCGTTCATGAAGTCCGTCGAGCAGGCCCGCGAGCTGGCCCGGACGATGGTCGAGTTGGGCGGCGCGCACGGCGTGCGGACCGTCGCCCTGCTCACCGACATGGCCACCCCGCTCGGCCTGGCCATCGGCAACGCCGTCGAGGTGACCGAGTCGGTCGAGGTGCTCGCCGGGGGCGGCCCCGCCGACGTGGTCGAGCTGACCCTGGCGCTGGCCCGCGAGATGCTCGACGCGGCCGGCCTGCCGGACGCCGACCCGGAGGCCGCCCTGCGCGACGGCCGGGCGATGGACTCCTGGCGGGCGATGGTCCGCGCCCAGGGCGGCGACCCGGACGCCCCGATGCCGACCGCGAACGAGGTCGAGGTGGTGCGCGCGGAGGCGGACGGCTTCGTCGCGGCGGTCGACGCGTACGACTTGGGGGTGGCCGCCTGGCGGCTCGGCGCCGGGCGGGCCCGCAAGGAGGACCCGGTGAGCGTGCCGGCGGGGGTCGTGCTGCACCGGCGCCCGGGCGACCCGGTGCGGGCGGGCGACCCGCTCTACGAGCTGCGCGCGGACGACGCCGCCCGGATCCCGGCGGCGCGCGACGACGCCGCGCGGGCGGTACGGATCTCGTCGGTCGCGCCCGCCGCGACGCCGCTGGTCATCGAGCGGATCGGCTGAGGCGACGTCCACCGGGGCGGCGTGGTGCCGGCCCGCTCGGAGCGCTATCCTCCCTGGCCAAGGGGGGACAACCGGCGCCGAGTCGTCGCGAGCAGACAGGATCTTCCGCCGTGACCGTACCTGCCCCCGACCCACGCGAGGTGCGTGAGGCGAGCCTGGACGAGCTGTCCCGGCTGCGTCTCCCGCTGCCGCCAGCCCAGTTCCCGCTCGTGTGGGAGCCCGGCGACCAGATCGAACTCCGTCCCACGGTCGAGATCGAGGCCCGCATCGCGGTGCTGCACCTGATCCTGGCCCGCTGCTTCGGTATGCCGCCGCAGGCGGCGATGAGCTGGCTGCTCGCCTCGCACCTGGTCGAGATGGTCACGCCGCCGGAGTTCCAGTTCGTGACCGGCGGCAAGGGCGACCACCGCTCCTTCGTGCTGCACCACGACGCGCTGTTCGCACTGGCCTGGGTGCTCGGTCTGACCAAGCAGCTCGACCCGACGCTGCCGGTCGACGAGCGGCTGGTGGAGCGGATGCCGCACATCCCGGGCGGGGAGACCTTCGGCCAGTGGCGCGCCCGGATCCTCGCCGCCCCGCAGCACCCCGCCGACGCGGCCGCCCTGCTGGACCTGCACTACTGCCTGGACTGGGCGTACCTGGAGACGGAACGGGCCGGTCGTACGCCGCCGGGCCTGGTGGACGCGAACGCTATCGGCCAGCGCCGGTGGGCCCTGGAGTGGGCGGTGATCCTGCGCGGGCCGTACCACGACGAGCCCCCCGGCTGGGAAGAGGTGGACCTCTCCACCTGACCCGGCCGGTCAGGGCGCCGTCGGGCGCCAGACGGTCAGCCGCACCGCGAGGGTCACCCGGACCGGCTCGGCGAGGGCGGCCACCCGGGCGGCCAGTCCGGTGGCGTCGGTGTGCCAGGCGCTGGGGCCCATCCCGACCAGCGTCACGACCTCCGGGCCGGTCAGCGTCAGCTCCCGGCGGTGCACCGTGGACGCCGCCGGGGTGAAGTGCCCGCCGAGGCTCTCGGCGACCCGGTCCGCCTTGGCCGGGTCGACCCGCAGCAGGCCGAGGGCGTCGACCAGCTCGGTGAGGTGGTCCTCGGCCGGCGTCACCACCAGCAGGGACCCGGCCGGGTCGAGGACCCGGCGGAACTCGGCGCCGTTGCGCGGCGCGAAGACGTTCAGCAGCACGGCCGTGCCGGCGTCGGCCAGGGGCAGCCGCTGCCAGGTGTCGGCGAGCGCCGCCGCCGCGCGCGGGTGCGCCCGGGCGGCCCGGCGCAGCGCCGGCTTCGACACGTCCAGGGCGAGACCCGCGGCGTCCGGCAGCGCCGCCAGCACCGCCGCGAGGTGCCGGCCCGTCCCCGCGCCGGCGTCCACCACCAGGGGGTACGCCCCGTCGGCGCCCGCCCCGGCCAGGTGCCGCACGGCCTGCGCCGCGGCGGCGGCGAGGGCGGTCGAGATCAGGTCGTAGTGGCCGGCGGCCAGGAAGTCGGCGCGGGCGGCGACCATCTCGGCGGTGTCCCCGGCGTGCGGGGCGCGGCCGGCGAGCAGGTTGACGTAGCCGTGCCGGGCCACGTCGAAGCTGTGCCGGCGCGGGCAGCGAAGCACGCGGGCGACACCGGCGGCGGTTTCGGTCAGCGGCTGGGCGCAGACCGGGCAGCGGAGCCGGTCGACGACGCGGGGTTCCACGTCAGGCGCCCGGACCGGTCGGCGCCGCGGCTGCCCGGCGGTGGTCGTCGTCGTGCTCGCGCTCGGGGTCCACCGGCTCATTCTCGATGACCGGTCAGGTGGTCGACCACCCGGTGGGTCAGCGCGTCGAGCGCGGCGACCTCGTCGGGGGTGAGCAGGTCGACGAGGTGCCGGCGGACGGCCGCCACGTGCCCGGGGGCGGCCCTCTCGATCGCGCGCCGGCCCTCGGGGGTGAGCGCGACGACCGATCCCCGCCCGTCCGTCGCGCACTCCTCGCGGACGACCAGGCCGCGCTGTTGCATCCGGGTCAGGTGGTGGGAGAGCCGGCTGCGCGACCAGAGCATCCGGTCGGCCAGCTCGCTGAGCCGCAGCCGCTGGTCGGGCGTCTCGGAGAGGTCGGAGAGGACGTCGTAGTCGGGTTCCGAGAGCCCCGCGTCACGCATCAGCTCGCGGGCCAGCTCCAGGTCGAGCAGCCGGCGCATCCGCCGGTAGCCCCGCCAGGCGCTCTGCTCCCGCTCGTCGAGCCAACGTGCCTCTCCCATGCCCACCATTCTAGGCCTCTGGTTGACATGTCATCAACCCGTTCCTATGGTGAGTGACATGTCAACCAGATTGCCGGCCCGGCTGACCCGGCTGCTGACCGGCCTCGCCTTGTTCGGCCTCAGCGTGGCCCTGATGGTCCGCGCCGACCTGGGCCTCGCGTCCTGGGACGTGCTGCACCAGGGCATCGCCGAGCGGACCGGGCTCCCCCTCGGCCAGGTGGTGAACCTGGTGGCCGTCGGGGTGCTGCTGCTCTGGATCCCGCTGCGGCAGCGCCCCGGGTTCGGCACCCTCGCGAACGCGGTCGTGGTCGGGTTCGCCGCCGACGCCGCGCTCGCCGTCCTGCCGCCGGTGGCCCCGGTCGCCGGCCGGATCGGCCTGCTGGTCGCCGGCATCCTGCTCAACGGGCTCGCCACGGCCCTCTACCTCGGGGCCCGCCTCGGGCCCGGGCCGCGCGACGGCCTGATGACCGGGCTGGCCGCGCGCGGCCTGCCGATCGGGCGGGTACGCACGGCCATCGAGCTCGGCGTACTGGGGCTGGGCTGGGCACTCGGCGGCACCGTCGGGCCCGGCACCCTCCTCTTCGCCGTCAGCATCGGGCCGCTGGCACAGCACCTCATTCCGAAGTTCACCGTGCCGGCCCCGAGCCGGCCCGCCACCACAGGAGCGACCTCGCCATGCCCTGCCTGACCGTCATCGTCGCCAGCACCCGCCCCGGCCGCGTGGGCCGCCGCCTCGGCGACTGGTTCACCGGGATCGCCGACCGGCACGACGCGTTCGACGAGGTCCGTCTCGTCGACCTCGCCGAGGTGGGACTGCCCTTCCACGACGAGCCGCACCACCCCTCCGAGGGGCACTACCTGCACCGGCACACCCGGGACTGGAGCGCCACCATCGACGCCGGGGACGCCTTCGTCTTCGTCATGCCGGAGTACAACTACGGCTTCAGCGCTCCGCTGAAGAACGCGATCGACTACCTCCACAGGGAGTGGCGGTACAAGCCGGTCGGCTTCGTCAGCTACGGCATGACCTCCGGCGGCCTGCGCGCCGTCCAGATGATCAAGCAGGTGGTGACCACCCTGAAGATGATGCCGGCCAACGAGGCGGTGACCGTGTTCCTGCGGCAGGCGCTCGACGACACCGGGGAGCTGCTGCCGGACCCGGCGCGCGACGCCGCCGCCGAGCTGATGCTCGACGAGGTGGCCCGGCTGGCCGCCGCCCTCGCCCCGCTGCGGGTGCCGGCGTGACCGCCCGGCTGTGGGAGCTGTTCGGGGAGCGCGGCCGGGGCGTGCTGGTCACCCTGCGGCGCGACGGGCGACCGCAGCTGTCCAACCTCGACTTCCTCGCCGAGCCCGGCCTGATCCGCTGCTCCACCACCGCCGACCGGGCCAAGGTGCGCAACCTGCGCCGCGACCCGCGGGCCAGCCTGCACGTCAGCACGCCCGACGGCGGGGCGTACGCGGTCGCGGAGGGGACGGTCACGCTCACCCCGCGGGCGGCGGCGGACGACGACGCCACGGTGGCGGAGCTGGTCGAGGTCTACCGGCGGATCCGCGGCGAGCACCCCGACTGGGCCGACTACCGGGCGGCGATGGTCGCCGACGGCCGGCTGGTGGTCCGGCTCGCCGTCGACCGGGTGTACGGCTGGCGCCCCTGACCGCCGGCCCGGGTGGGCCTTTCCCGGTGACCCGGGGCGGCGCCGCCGGCTGTCGCGGGGCGGCCGCCCGGCCGCCCCCGCCGGGCGGCGCGCCGTACCGGTCCGTCGGCGTGCCCGGCGCGGCCGACTAGGGTCTGGGCATGGTCGCGACAATCCGTTACGAGGACATCGTCAAGGTCCCGAAGGCGCTGCTGCACGATCACCTCGACGGTGGCCTGCGGCCGGCGACGATCGTCGAGCTGGCCGCCGAGGTGGGGCACCCACTGCCCACCACCGACGCCGAGGCGCTCGGCCGGTGGTTCGTCGAGGCGGCCGACTCGGGTTCGCTGGAGCGCTACCTGGAGACGTTCGCGCACACCGTCGCCGTCATGCAGACCTCGTCGGCGCTGCGGCGGGTGGCTCGGGAGTGCGCCCAGGACCTGGCCGCCGACGGCGTGGTCTACGCCGAGGTGCGCTTCGCCCCCGAGCAGCACCTGGAACGGGACCTCAGCCTGGACGAGGTGGTCGAGGCGGTGCTGGCCGGCTTCGCCGAGGGCAGCGCCCTCGCCGCCGAGGAGGGCCGGACGATCCGGGTCGGCACCCTGCTCACCGCGATGCGGCACGCCGCGCGGTCGCAGGAGATCGCCGAGTTGGCCGTCCGGCACCGGGACGTGGGCGTGGTCGGCTTCGACATCGCCGGCGCCGAGGCGGGCTTCCCGCCCACCCGGCACCTGGACGCCTTCGAATACCTCCAGCGGGAGAACTTCCACTTCACCATCCACGCCGGCGAGGCGTTCGGCCTGCCCTCGATCTGGCAGGCGATCCAGTGGTGCGGGGCGGACCGGCTCGGTCACGGGGTGCGGATCGTCGACGACATCACGCCCGGCGCGGAGCCGGTGCTCGGCCGGCTGGCCGCGTACGTGCGGGACAAGCGGATCCCGCTGGAGCTCTGCCCCTCCTCCAACGTGCAGACCGGCGCCGTCACCTCGATCGCCGAGCACCCGATCGGGCTGCTGCGGGACCTGCGCTTCCGGGCGACGGTGAACACCGACAACCGGCTCATGAGCGGCACCTCGATGTCGCGGGAGATGGCCCTGCTGGTGGACGCCTTCGGCTACGGCTGGAAGGAACTCCAGTGGTTCACCATCAACGCGATGAAGAGCGCCTTCATCCCGTTCGACGAGCGACTGAGGATCATCGACGAGGTCATCAAGCCCGCGTACGGCAAGCTGCTGGCCTGAGCGCGGCCGGCCGCCGCGTCCCGACGGCCGGCGTCAGGAGCGGTGCGGGTGGCCGGCGAGCAGGCCGGCCACCCGGCGCAGCACCTCGCCCGCGCGGGCCGCCTCGGCGCCCAGCCCGGTCTGCCTGCGCAACACCTCCGGCTCGGCGCGTAGCAGCGCCAGGCCGCGGCGCACCAACACCTGGGGTGCCTTGCGCTGTTCGGCCAGGTCGCGGGCCAGCCGACGGACGAAGGTCGCCCCCCGGGGACGCCGCAGGGCGTACGCTCCGGCGAGCACCCCGCGCCGCCGGCACTCCTCCACGATCTCGGCCGCGAAGATCCCTTCGGCCACGAAAAGTGGCGAACCGGCGACCTCGAATGGCCGGGTGGCCACCCGTCGGTCCTCACCGAGCGCATAAACCGGCACATCGGCCTTGCCCTCACTGGCCAGTCGGGCAATCGTTTCCACGGCCGCCGCGGCGTCCCAGGAGCGAGGTGACTCCCAGTCCACCACGCCGTTCTGTCGCGGCAACGTAGGGTCGTCGCCGTCCTTGTAGAAGTCGTCCAGGCAGAGCACCGGAAGACCGGTTCGTTGCGCAATGTACGACTTTCCGGAACCGGAAGGGCCGGCGAGCAGGACGACGCGATGGGAGTGCTTCATTACCTTGAGTAACTCCGGCCAGACGGAATGCGATCAAATTGCATCAACATCTCATCACACCGTCGGCTGCGGCCAACCTGGGCTTTCTCTTTCAGGGGTGGCGTGATGGAATCTCGGATGGTCCGACCCGCCGGGTCGGCTGCTGGGCCTTGTCCAGGGGCAACGCGGATCCAGGAATCACTAGGGCGGTGACGTGAGCAAACGGCCAAAGGCGGCGGGGTCCTTCCTGTCGCGTCTGCGCCGGCCGACCGGTCGGCTCCGTGACATGCCGATCTGGTCCAAGCTCGGTCTCATCATGATCGTGCCGACCATCGCCACGGTCGTCGTGGGCACCAGCGGTCTGGTCGACCACCTGGAGAGCCTCAACAACGCCAACCGGGCCGGCGACCTCGCCAACCTCGTCGGCTACTCGGGCGACCTGGTCGACACCCTCCAGGACGAGCGGACCAACGCGCTGCGCCTGCTGGGCGTGCCGCGCAACCAGGACAACGCCCGCTACAAGCAGGCGTACGAGCAGGCCAACGCCCGGGTCGACAAGGCCAAGGCGCCGTACTCCCAGCAGCGGGCCGAGGTCGAGGACCTGCCGCGCAACTTCGACACCCTGCTGGGCGAGGTCGACCAGACGCTGACCGACCTGCCCGGCACCCGCAGTCAGGTCTTCAACGGCAAGCTCGGGCTCGTCCCGGCGATGCAGGCGTACGACGGCCTGATCGACGACCTGATCAGCATCCGCGACTCGGCCACCCAGCTCGCCGGCGACAACGAGCTGAGCGACAAGATGCGCGCGGCGACGGCCACCGCCCGGAACAAGGAGTTCCTGTCCCGCCGCCGGGACGTGGTGCACCGGGCCTTCATCCAGCAGCGGCTCACCCCGAACCTGCGCAACGAGTACATCGCCACCAGCACCGGCTCCAGCCAGTGGCTGCAGAGCTTCCAGGTGGTGGCGAGCCAGCCCGAGCAGGAGTACTACGCCCAGGTGGTGGCCGGCCCCGACCTGCGCGAGGCGAACACCTACAACAGCTGGCTCAACGGCATCACCAACGCCGACACCCTCAACGGCGCGCCCTTCGACGCCGACCAGTGGGACGCGGCCATGGTGGCGAACGCCAAGCTGATCCGTACCGTCGAGTCGAAGATCGACCGGGACGTCGTGGCGGTCGCCGAGGACCTGCGGTCGGGCGTGCAGCGCCAGGTCTTCCTGGAGACGGGCCTGCTGCTCAGCATGCTGCTGCTGGCGATCCTCTTCGCCTACCTGGTCGCCCGCTCGATGGCCCGCTCGCTGCGCGACCTGCGTCAGGGCGCCCTCTCCATCGCCCAGTACGGCCTGCCCCAGGCCGTGGCGCGGCTGCGCGACCCCAAGGTCACCGGCCAGCTCTCCCCGGTGCAGCTGGCCAACCAGATCGCCGAGCCCCTGCCGGTGCGCAGCAGGGACGAGTTCGGCCAGGTGACCGAGGCGTTCAACGCGGTCCACCTGGAGGCCGTCCGCACCGCGGCCGAGCAGGCCGCACTGCGCGCCTCCGTCGCGACGATGTTCGTCAACCTGGCGCGCCGGTCGCAGATCCTGGTCGACCGCCTGATCGGTCATCTCGACCGGCTGGAGCGCGGCGAGGAGGACCCGGACCGGCTGGCCGAGCTGTTCCAGCTCGACCACCTCGCCACCCGGATGCGCCGCAACGACGAGAACCTCCTGGTGCTCGCCGGCGCCGACTCCACCCGCGTGCAGCGGGAACCGGCCGCGCTGATCGACGTGCTCCGGGCCGCCCAGTCCGAGGTCGAGCACTACACCCGCATCGAGTTCGGGGTGATCGACCGGGACATCGAGGTCTCCGCGCACGCCGTCAACGACCTGGTCCACCTGGTCGCCGAGCTCTTCGACAACGCCACCGCGTTCTCGCCGCCCGACTCGCAGGTCATGGTGGAGGCCCGGCGGGTGGGCGACCGCGCGTCGCTCTACGTGGAGGACCGGGGCATCGGCATCAGCCCCGAGCAGCTCGCCGACCTCAACGAGCGGCTCGCCACGCCGCCGCAGGTGGACGTCGCCGTCTCGCGGATGATGGGCCTGGTCGTGGTCGCCCGGCTGGCGTCCCGGCACGGCGTCAAGGTCGAGCTGCGTCCCGGCAACGACCGGGGGACCCTCGCCGAGGTGGTCATGCCCACCTCCGTGCTCGTGCCCCGAGGGCTCTCCGGTCGTTCCCAGTCGTTGCCCGCGCTGCCGGGCCCCGGCCCCCAGTCGTCCCGCCCGGCCCCGGCCTTCGGCGCGTTGCCGGCGCTCGGCAACGGCCCGGCCAGCCCGATGCCGACGCAGCGTCCCGGCGAGTCCGGCAACCAGGTCACCCTGGGCGGCCGGCCGTTCGACCCGGCGTCGCGCAACGGGGCGGGCACGCCGGCCGCGGCCGGCGCGGCGCGGTCCATGCCGGCCTGGTCGGACCTGACCGGCGCCAGCGGCTTCAACGGCGGAGAGGCGTTCCGGCCGCACGCCACGAACGGCCAGTCGACCGACCCGCTGCCGCAGCGGCGCTCCGCCGACGACCAGGGCGCCGGCCAGCAGCAGGACGTTCCGAGGCAGCTGCCCGGCGGCCCCGAGGGCCGGCCGTACTCCGTCCCGCCGGTCTCCGCGCCGCCCGTGCCCTACGCGGGTCCGCCGGTCTCCACCCCGCCGAGCCCCTACTCCGCTCCGCCGGTGTCGAGCCCGCCGGTCTCCGGCATGCCGGTCTCGGCGTCCCCGGTCTCGGGCCACCCGGTCTCCGGGTACCCGTACTCGGGCCCGCCGGTCTCGGCCGCGCCCTACGCGGGTTCGCCGGTCTCGGCCGCGCCCTACTCCGGCCCGCCGGCGCCGCAGACCGGACTGCCGCAGCGTCAGGCCTCGGGCCCGTCGGGCCCGGCCACGCCGGCGCCGCCGGCCTGGCCGCCGGTCGCCGGCGCGGAGCGGGAGGCCGCGACCCCGCCGGTGCCCGAGCGGTTGGCCGCCGCGCTGGACATGACCACCGAACTCCCGCGGGTGTCGCGCTCGGGGCCCCCGGCGGCCCAGGCGCCCGCGCCGGCCGCCCCGCAGGCGCGGCCCGGCGCCCAGCAGGCCCAGCGGCAGCGGTACGCGGACGAGACCATGGAGCTGCCGATCTTCCGGGAGCTGGAGTCGGCCTGGTTCCGTACCCGCCGCCCGGGTTCGGAGGAGGCGGCGCCCGCCGCGAAGACCCCGACCGAGGGTGCACCGACCCAGCAGTTCGCCCGGGTCGACACCGGCGGCCGGGCCGTGCAGCCGACAACACCCGGGACGACAGGTAACGCACCGATGGCAGACAATCCGCCGACCGGAGGAACGCCCCGCGAGAACGGATCGACGGTCAACGGGGGTGCCCGTCCCGGTGTCGCCGACAGCTTCGGTCACCGCCGGCCCTCACCGCAGCAGGGCGGCGGTTGGCAGACCGCCGCCGACGACGGATGGCGCGCCGCCTCCGCGGCGACCGAGGTGCCCGTCGCGGCGACCACCTCGACGGGGTTGCCCAAGCGCACTCCCATGGCACAGTTGGTTCCCGGTGCGGTGGAGAAGCCCACCACCTCGGTGCAGCGACGCACGCCGGAGGGGGTCCGGGGCCTGCTCTCGGCGTACCACCGGGGCGTCCAGCGGGGGCGGACGAACCCGTCGGACAGCAACCCGACCAACCCGGAGGGGACTCCGGGAGGGCAGCAATCCTCGCAGTCTGGCTCAGGCCCGGTGGCCGGGAGCAGGCAGAAGGAGCAAGAAGGATGACAACTACGCAGGATCTCGGTTGGCTGCTGGCCAACTTCGCCGACCGGGTACCCGGTGTCGCGCACGCGGTCGCCGTCTCCGCGGACGGGCTGCTCCTCGCGTCGTCACGGGATCTCCCGCGTGACCGGGCCGACCAGCTGGCCGCGATCGCGTCCGGTCTGGTCAGCCTCACCCAGGGCGCGGCCCGCTGCTTCGAGGGAGGCGCGGTGTTGCAGACAGTGGTGGAGATGGACAATGGCTTCCTGTTCCTGATGTCCATCTCGGACGGCTCGTCGTTCGCGGTCCTCGCGGCCCGCAGCTGCGACGTGGGACAGGTTGGCTACGAGATGGCCCTGCTCGTCGACCGGGTGGGCGACGCGTTGACGCCGCAGCCGCGCGCGGCTGCGGGAATGCTGGGCTGACGACCTGTTGACCCGTGAGCTACGCGGGGCGACGACGACAACGACGGGCTCCATCCGGAGCCGGTGCCGGGTGCGAAGGAGGTGAGCGGCGAGATGGCCGATCGTGACGAGCCGACCGGAGCGTTGGTCCGTCCATACGCCGTGACCCGTGGTCGTACCCGCCCCCGACTCGACATCGCGCTGGAGGCGCTCGTCGAGACGACGGTGCGCGGCCGCGCCGCTGCCAACGGCAACGGCGGCCAGGGCCGCGAGCACCAGTACATCGCCGCGCTGTGTGACGGACGTGTGCAGTCGCTCGCCGAGATCGCGGCGCGGATGCAGCTCCCGCTCGGTGTGGCCCGGGTGCTCATCGCCGACATGGCGACGGACGGCCTGGTCGCGGTCCACGAGCCGACCATCCTGGACGACTCGGACGACGCGGTGGGCACTGAACTGCTGGAGAGGGTGCTGAGTGGACTTCGCAGGCTCTGACATGTCGCACCGCCCGCCGACCCCGAGTGGGCGCGTGACGTCGGCGAAGATCGTTATCGCCGGTGGCTTCGGCGTCGGCAAGACGACGCTGGTCGGCTCGGTATCGGAGATCACGCCGCTGACGACCGAGGCCATCATGACCTCCGCCGGCGTGGGCGTCGACGACACCCGGCAGGTGCCGGGCAAGACGACGACCACGGTGGCGATGGACTTCGGCCGCATCTCGATCGACCGGGACCTGATCCTGTACCTGTTCGGTACGCCGGGTCAGACGCGGTTCTGGTTCATGTGGGACGAGCTGGTCCGCGGCGCGATCGGCGCGGTCGTGCTGGTGGACACCCGCCGGCTGGCCGACTGCTTCGCGGCGATCGACTTCTTCGAGCACCGGCGGCTGCCGTACCTGGTGGCCATCAACTGCTTCGACGGGATGCAGTACCACGACCCGCAGGACGTCCGGGACGCGCTCGCGATCTCCGGTGACGTGCCGGTGGTGGCCTGCGACGCCCGCAACCGGGAGTCGACGAAGCACGTGCTGATCTCGCTGGTGGAGTACGTGCTCACCATGCGGCGCTCCCGCGCCGTGGCGCCGGCCTGACCGACGCCACCCCGCCCGACGGCGGCCCCGGCCGCCGTCGGGCGCTTGCCGCTGTCCAGAGCAGGGGCCGTGCCTGACCGGCGGGTCCGTGCCCGACCGCGGGTCCAAGCCCGACCGGCGAGCGGCGTGGCCGCGCACTCTCCGGCGGGACGGCGTGGCGCACTCTCCGGCCGGGCGGCGTCGCCGCGCGGCGTACCGGTCAGGAGACCCGGGTCCAGGCGCCCGCGCTGACGGTGTAGACGCCGAGGGAGCCCTGGTCCATGCCGCCGTGCCGAATGGGGGTGAAGGAGTACATCCCCGCCATCCCCTCGGTGACCTGGTTCTGGAGGAACGCCCGGATCCGTCCACGGTCGACGCTCGTGGAGAGCCGTGCCGCGTCGGCGACCAGCTGCACCGCGTCCGACGCGTACGGGGCGAAGCCGCTGAACCCGCCGTGCAGCTGCACGTAGCGGTAGACGAACTCCTTGCGGTCCAGGGCCGACATGGTGGTGTTGGCGAGCATCGCACCGCCCAGGGACGTCGGGTGCACGGCGTACACGCCCTCCATCGTGGCCGCGTTCGCGCCCTCCAGGGCCTGTTCGGCCACCGCGCCGGCGTCGAGGAAGACCGGGCCGTCGTAGCCGGCCCGACGCAGCGCCGCGACGGCGGCGGCCGAGTCGGGGGCCGTCGCCCACACCACCACCCCGTCGGGGCGGCCGGCCGTCGCCGTGCGGGCCGCCCGGCGCGGGTCCCCGCCGGAGCGCGGCAGCCGGGTGCCGGACGTCAGCGCCACCCCGGCCGTCCGCAGGGCCCCGGTCATGGCCCGTACGCCCGAGTCGCCGTGCAGGCCGTGCGCGGCGAGCAGCGCCACCCGGGAGAGCCGCTGCGAGGCGATCAGCCGGGCGAGCCGCCGGGCCATGTCTGCGGCGTCCGGGGTCATCTTGAACACGTACGTCCGCTGCGCCAGCGGCAGCACGATGCCGTCGCCGAAGGCCAGTGAGAGGTACGGGACCCGCTCCTTCTGCGCCACCCCGACCAGGGCCATCGAGGTCTCGGCCACGGTGCCGCCGATCAGGGCGTGTACGCCGGCGTCGTGGGCCAGCTCGGTGGCCTGCCGGGCGGCCAGCGCGGGATCGCCGGCGTTGTCCCGCACCTCGAGCCGTACGGCGCGGCGGCGGTTGCCGATCGGCACACCCTTGGCGTTGAGCGATTCGAGGGTGATCTCCAGCGCCCGCTGCTGGAGCACGCCGAGCGCCGCCCCGGGACCGGTCAGTTCCAGGCTGACCCCGATCAGCAGTTCCGCACCGCCCGGCGAGACCGTCCTGACCGGATCGCTCTCGCCCGCCGCGCCGCGCCCGCAGGCGCCGAGCAGGAGCGTGCCCGCCGTCGCGGCCAGCAGGCCGCGACGGGTGAGCGCGGAGGGGCCGGTTGCCGATGTCGCCATGAGTCGCCTTCCCACCCGGCGGCCCCTGCCGCCGGCTGTTCCGCCGGTATGCTCCCGGCCACCGCGACCCGGCGTCAAATTATCCGGGTGTGGGCAGGAACACGCAGGTGGGAGGCGGTTTGACGGTCAGGAGCGGTAGCCGGCGGAGCGGTACTCGTATTCCCGGTCGTCGTCGCGGTCGCCGGTGTCGCGGCTGAAGTCCCAGCCGCCGGCGGCCTCGCGGCCGGGGCGACCGCCGACCGCGAACCCACCGATCTCCTGTCCCCGGCGCCAGCCGCGGAAGTAGCCGGTGGTGTTCTCGGCAAGGCTCGCCGCGTCGCGGACGATCCGCAGTGGCCGCTCGTCCCGCAGGGGTGAGCCCGGGACCAGATTGGCCTGGGGGACCCGCTTGGGCAGCCCGGCCGAGGTCTCGGCACCCACGGCCGGGCGGGCGGCCTGCTCGGCCGCCTGCCAGCCGGTGTCGGCCGTGCTCGACCACTCCAGGTCGGAGGACTCGTCGTCGTGCCCCACGAACCAGGCCGACTTGGCCTGGGCGAAGATCAGCAGGTCGCCGTCGCCCTCGTCGGAGACGGGTGGCGGGCGGCGCTCCACCGGGGGCACCGGCCGATGCTCGGCCGCTGGCCGCTCGTCGCGGGGGACCGGCCGGCCGCCGTGGCCGGCGGCCTCCCGGTCGACCAGCCGCAGCGGAGGCGTCTCCGGCGGCGACTCGGCCGCCGGGCCGGATCCGGCGCGCAGCGCGCGGTCGGCCAGTGGCGGCGGCTCCACCAGGCGCAGCACCGGCGGTTCCTGGGGCAGGTCGTCGGCGAGCCAGGGCGGGGTGACCCGGCGCTCGCCGCCCGGATCGGTCGGGGCGTCGACGCCGCGCCCGCCACGGTCGGCGTAGGAGCCGACGACCGGCTCGTGGGCGGAGCTGTCGGCGGGCTCCTCGGGGTTGTTGACCAGCGGCCAGTTGGCCCGGGAGCCGGGGGGAGCCGCCTCCGCCCGGGAATCCTGGGTGGAGGAACCGTGGCCGGGGCGCGGGGCGGGCAGCGGCACGCTGAGGTCGGTGGCGCTGAAGCCGCCGGTGGGCGTGGTCGACTCGCCGTTGGTCTTGGGCCGCGGCGGGATCACGGTGCGCTGACGCTCCGCGCGGGCGCTCTGGATCGCCGCCGTGGTCAGCGTGGGGCGGAACGGCTCTCCCTGCTCGGCCGGGGGCAGGCTGCCCCGCTGGGCCGGCGCGATGGGGGTGATCCCCGGCGGCGGGGGCGGCGGTGCGGAGACCGGCCGGTTGGTGGGGCCGTCGATCCGGCTCGGCAGCGCGCCGGGCCGGGAGGGGGGCGCGGAGACCGGGGGACCGGCCACCGCGGCCGGCGCCGTCGGTGCCGGTGCGACCGGCGGCGGGGTGACGGGGGCCGGCGCGACCGGCGGCGGGCCGAGCGGTCGGGGTGCCGGAGGCGGGGTCGTGCCCGAGACGGGCTCGGGTCGGCTGCGCCGGCCACCGGCCGGGGTCGGCTGGGGCTCCGCGGGCCGGACGGCCCGCAGGCCGCCGGTGGGGGCCAGACCGGGCAGGTCGGCGCCGGCCCGGCCGGGCCGGTCAAGTCCGAGGCC
>NZ_JBAKHV010000025.1:0-85315 GCF_036906775.1 Micromonospora sp. CPCC 205561
GCTGCGCCGCGCCGGCGACCTCGCCGCCGAGGGGGCGGGACCCGGCTGGTGCCGGGGCGCGGCGGGGGTGGCGCTCGCCCGCGGCGCTCTCGACACCGACACGCCCGCCCCGGAGGCGCCGGCCGGCGGGCCCGCGCCCGAGCGCCCCGCCGGGGCGGTACGCCCCCTCACCGACCGCCCGCTGCTCGGTGACCTCAGCCTCTGCCACGGCGAGCTGGGCGTCGCCGAGGCGCTGCGCGGCATCGTCCCCGGCGGGGACGCGGCACGGCGGCACCTCGGCCGGGTCCTCGACGCCGTCGACCGGTACGGGCCGTCCTGCGGGACCCCGGGCGGCGTGCCCACCCCCGGGCTGCTCACCGGCCTGGCCGGCATCGGCTACGAGCTGCTGCGGCTCTCCGGGGTCGCGGCGGTGCCCTCGGTGCTGCTGCTGGAGCCGACCCCTCAACCGCCGCCTCCGGGTTGAGCGGCACCGCCGCGGGGACGACCATCTCCAGTGGAGCGAACGGCTCCCGGAACACCACGAGAACACCATCAGGAGGAATGACAGTTGTCCGAGAACCAGCTCTTCCCGCGTCGTAGCGACGAGACCGACCCCGTGGCACCGATCGACGACCCGGTCGGGGCGATGTGGCTGCAGCCCGCGGTGACCTTCGGGATCCGCGCGGCCGCCCTGGCCAGCCTGGTGGTGCCCGTGGGCATGGTCGTCGGCAGCCTCATCGGCGGCGGTGGCGCGGCGCCGGAGGCCGCGGCCCTGACGACCTGCTGCCCCGACGACCCGTTCGTGATGTCGCGGTAGTCGCGGGGGCGGCAGGAGCCGCCCGGGGCGGAGGGCGGGAGCACCGCGTTGGGCCGGCGCCTGCTTCCTCGGATAGCGTGCGGGTGTGTACCGCTCCTCGAAGTTCATCGGTCGGGACGCCGAACTCCGCGCGGTGCTGGACAGCCTCGAATCGGCCCAGGCCGGGCTCGGCGGCGCGGTGTTCGTGGTCGGCGAGAGCGGCGTCGGCAAGTCCCGCCTCGCCTCGACGGTCGCGGAGCTGGCCACCACCGCGGGCATGCGGGTGATGCGGGGCCGGGGCAGCACGATCGGCGCCTCGGTCCCGCTGCGCCCCCTGACCGAGGCCCTGCTGTCGCTGCTGCGCTCCGGGCCGGTCGATCCCACCGTGCTCGGGCCGTACGGCCCGATCCTCGGCCGGCTCGTGCCCGACTGGGGACGGCCTCCGGCCGACCAGGAGAACACGTCCCTGGTGATCCTCGCGGAGGCCGTCCTGCGGCTGACCGGGGTGGCGGGCGCGGGGCGGGGCTGCCTGATGCTGCTGGACGACCTCCAGGACGCCGACACGGAGACCATGGCCGTGCTGGAGTACCTGATCGACAATCTCGCCCTGCAACCGACCATGCTGCTCGGCGTGATCCGGTCCGAGCCCTGCGCGGCGCTGACCATCGCCCGCTCGGCGGCCCAACGTGGTCGGTGCACCCTCATCGAGCTGGGCCGGCTCGACGAAGACGAGCTGCGGCGCATGGTCGGCGCCTGCCTCGGCGTCGCCGCCGAGCGGGTGCCGCCGACCGCACACGCCCTCGTCTCGACGGCCAGCGCCGGAAATCCCTTCCTGATCGAGGAACTCGTCGCCGGCATGGTCGACGGCGGGCTGCTGATCGGCGGTCCCGGCGGCTGGCGGATGTCCGACGAGCTGCCCCCCGCCCTGCCGGGCACCCTGGCCCGGGGCATGCAGCAGGGGGTCGAGCAGCTCGGCCCGCGGGCCCGCGAGCTGCTCTCGATGGGCGCGCTGCTGGGGCGGCGGTTCCCGCTGGTCGTGGTCCAGGAAGCCACCGGGCTGGGCGACCGCGAGGTGCTCGACCACCTCTGCGGCGACGTCGCCGGGCGGCTGGTCGCGGTGGACGACCAGCTCGCCGACTGGTACGCCTTCCGGCACCGGCTCACCCGCGAGGCGCTGCTCACCCTCCTCGGCCCGGCCGACCGGGTCCGGCTCGCCCGGCGGATGGCCGACGCGGTGCAGGCCGTCTTCCCGGGGCTGCCGGGCGAGTGGTGCCAGGTGTCGGCCACCCTGCACCTGGAGGCCGACGACCCGGAGGCGGCCGGGGTGCTGTTCACCGAGGCGGGCCGCCGGGCGCTGGCCCAGGGTGGCGCCGCCACCGCCGTCGCCCTGCTGGACAGGGCGATCGGCCTGCTCGGCGAGAAGAACGCCGTGGCGCGCGCGGCCGCCCTCGAAACCCTGCTGCACGCCCTGGCCGAGGCGGGACTCGTCGAGCGGGCCCTCGCGTCGGTCAGCACCCTCGACCGGATCGGCGGTGTCGACCCGCGCCGGCGGGCGCAGCTGCACACCCGGCTGGCCTGGGCCGCGACGGTCGCCGGTCGGTCGGCCGAGGGGCTGGCGCAGGTGGAGCAGGCGCGGGCCCTGCTCGGCCCGGACGCCGCCGCGGAGGACACCGCGCCGGTCGACGTGGTCGCCGCCCACCTGGTGCTGGACACCGCCGGGCAGGACCAGCTGGACACGGCCGAGGCGTTGGCCCGCCGGGCCGCCACCGTGGCCGAGGCGGTCCCGCTGCCCGTGGTGGCCTGCCAGGCGTGGCAGCTCCTCGGCGCGCTGGTCCGGCACCGCGACCCGGCGGAGGCGACGCGCTGCCTGGAGCGGGCCCTGGCGATCGCCGCCCAGCACCGGCTGCCGATCTGGGAGATCCACGCGCTGATCCGGCTCGGCAACGACGACGCGCTGCGCGACGCCAGCCTGGACCGGCTCGAACAGGCCCGGGAACGCGCCTCGCAGGCCGGCGCCGTGACCGCGCGCCACCAGGCGGAGGCGAGCCTGGCGCTGCACGCGGTGCTGCGCGGCGACTTCGCCACCGCCGACGGCCTCGTCCAGCAGGTGCTGGCGGCCACCACCCGGCTGAAGCTGCTGGAGACCACGCAGTACGTGCTGCTGGTGTGGGCGGTGCTCGCCGGGCACCAGGGGCGGCGCCGGGAGATGGAGCACGCGCTGGCCGAGTTCCGCCGGTGGGACGGCGACCAGGCCCTGCACGCCTCGCGCGTGCACGGGCTGGCCCGGGCCTTCTGCGCCCTGCTGGAGGAGGACCGGCCGCGCGCCCTGGACGAGCTGGCCCGCGCGTTCAGCGCCCAGGAACAGAGCCCCACGGTCTTCCACCTCTCCGGCCGGCACGGGCTGCACCTGCTGCTCCAGGTGATGTCCGGCGAGGCGGGCTGGTCGGCGTACGAGGCGGTGCAGGGCGACTCGGCGAGCCGGCTGCGCTGGGATCTCCAGTTCGCGCTCTTCGCGAAGGCGGTGCTGCTCGGCCGCTCCGGGCGGCCCGACGCGGCGCAGGAGGCGGCGGCCGAGGCGATGCGGGCCGGGGCGCCGTACGCGATGGGGCGGCACCTCGCGCTGCGGCTGGTCTGCGAGCCGGCCCTCGCCGACGGCTGGGGGCAGCCGGTGCAGTGGCTGCGCGCCGCCGAGGAGTACTTCCACCGCAGCGACGTGCCGGCCGTGGCCAGCGCCTGCCGGGCCCTGCTGCGCCAGGCCGGGGTGCGCGTGACGCAACGCCGCTCCGGAGCCGGCGATATTCCCCCCGGCCTGCGCTCGGTGGGCGTGACGGTACGGGAGTTCGAGGTGCTGCGGCTGCTGGTCGGGCGGCTGAGCAACCGGGAGATCGCCGGCCGGCTGCACCTCTCCCCGCGCACCGTGGAGCGGCACGTCTCCAGCCTGCTGGGCAAGACGGGCCTGCCGAACCGGATCGCGCTGAGCGAGTTCGCCGTCGAGGTCGAGAGCGGCTGAGCGGCGGCGGGGCCGGCGCCGAACGGGCGGCGGCGGCGCCGGCGCACGAGGATCGGCGCGGTCGCGGCGTCCGGCGGACGCACCGCCGCGCGCGGCCCTGGCAGGATGGCCGGATGGACCTCGATTCCGGCGCCGGGCTGCTGCACCGGCTGACGTCCTACGTGCCGAGCCGCGAGTGGGACATGCCGGTGGACGACCCGCGCGTCCGCCGGGACCTCGCCGCGAACGACCCCGCGACCCTGCCGCCGCCGATGAAGGGCTACCCGGACGGCCCACCCGTGCTCGCCCTGCCGCGCGACCTGCCCGATCCCGGGGTCCCCGCGACGGCCGTGCTGGCGGGCGTCGCCGCCGCGGCACGGCCCCTCGACGCGGCGCAGCTCGGCCGCGTGCTCTTCCTCGGCGCCGGCGTCGTGCGCACCGCCGAGCGCGACGGCCGTCCGGTCCTCTACCGCGCCGCCGGGTCGGCGGGGGCACGCTTCCCGCTGGAGGTCTACGCGAGCACCCGCGGGGTCGCGGGGGTCCCCGACGGCGTGCACTGGTACGACGCCCGGCGGCACGCCCTCGTCCAGGTCGGCCCCGCCGCCACCGGGACGGCCACCACGCTCGTGGTGACGGGCGTGCCCTGGCGCACGGGCTGGCGCTACGCCGAGCGCGGGTGGCGGCACCTCTACTGGGACGCCGGCACGCTGCTGTCCCAGCTGTCGGCGGCGGCGGCGAGCGCCGGTCTCGCGCCGCGACTGCGCTCGCACTTCCCGGACGCCGCGGTGCGCGCGCTCGTCGGCGCGGACGGCGTGCACGAACACCCGCTCGCCCTGCTGTCGTTCGGCGACGGCGAGCCCGCCGTCGGGCCCACCGGGCCGGCGGTCCCGGGGGAACTGCCGCCGGTCGAGCTGCCGCTGTGCACCGCCGCGCAACGCGCCGGCGAGCGGGACGTGCTCGGCCCGCCCTGGCCGCGGGGCGAGGCGTTGCAGGCCCACCCGCCGTCCGACCCGCTCGACGAGGTCGTCCGCCGGCGGGGGTCGCAGCGGCGGATGGACCGGTCCCGCACACTGCCGCGGAAGCTGCTGGAGTGGCCCCTCTCCGCCGCCCTGCGCGGCGTCACGGTGCCGCACTGGGTCGCCGTGCACGGCGTGGACGACCTGCCGCCCGGGCTCTACCGGTGGCCCGACCTCCGCGCCCCGCTGCGCGCCGGGAACCTGCGCGACGAGTTGCTGCGGGTCTGCCTGGGCCAGGGGCTCGCCGGGGACGCCGCGTACGTGGTGATCGCCGCCACCTCGCTGTCCCACCTGGACGACCGCGGCTACCGCGACGCGCAGCTCGCCGCCGGGCTCGTCGAGGGCCGGCTGCACCTCGCGGCGTACGCGCTGGGCGCCGGCGCCTCCGGCATGACCTTCCTGGACTCGGAGGTCCCGGGGCTGCTCGGCGAACCGGACGACGTCGCGGGGCTGCTCTTCACCTGCGTGGGCGTGCCGGAGTACCGCTCGCGCCCGGGCGGGCGCCCGGGAGCCCCGGTGCCGGTACGCGGCGTCACGCCCCGCATCGGTGGGTCGTGACGCCGCCCGGCCGGCCCCCGCGGGTCCACCACCACCGGCGGGCCCCGATCGTTGCCTCTCGCTGAACGGTCCGCGCAGGCGGCCGTCGCTGCCCCGCCGTCGCCGGACGATCGTGGTGAGCACCGAGCCGGGGCGCACCATCCGGGCCGGGATCACCGGGCACGGGCGCGGCGGCGTCGTCAGCCGGTGAGTCCGGCGTCGTCCGCGAGCACCGGCCCGAGCGGGGCGATGAAGGATTTCGCCGGCCAGCCGCACCTCGACGGAAGGCATTTACATCGCCGTCCGCCGCGGTGTACGTTACCGCCACCCGTCGACTTCAATCGATGTCGACCAATATTTTGAGGGGTGACGGTGACGACGCGACTCGCCTCCCGGCGTACCCATGGTCTGCTCAGCGCCGCGCTGACCGCGACCATGCTCCTGTCCGCCGGACCGGTTCTGGCCGCCGCGCCGGCGTCCGCCGCCCCGGACGCGGGCCCGCCCGCGGCCGGTCGGCTGGCCGCCGCGTTCGACACCGCCGCGCGGCGCTACGACGTCCCCCGCGACCTGCTGGTCGCCCTCGGCCACGCCGAGACCCGCCTGGACGGGCACGGCGGCGCGCCGAGCGCGGCCAACGGGTACGGCCTCATGCACCTGGTGAGCAACCCCGAGCTGCGCACCCTCGACGAGGCGGCGGCGCTGACCGGGCTCGGCCTCGGCGCACTGCGCGCCGAGGCCGCCGCGAACGTGACCGGGGCGGCCGCCGTGCTGCGCTCCTACGCCGACCAGGCGGGCCTGGACGCGGCCGAACGCGACGACCTCGACGAGTGGTACGCGCCGGTGGCCCGCTACGGTGGCGCGGCCACCCCGTCGCTGGCCCGGCTCTACGCGGACGCCGTGTACGACCTGCTCGGCAGCGGCTTCGCGCCGGGCAGCCGCGAGCTGGCGCCGGTTCCGGGCCGCCCGGTGGCACCCCGGCGCGACGTGCCGGGCCGGGCTCCGGACCAGGCCGGCGTCCTCAGCACCGACTACGGGCCGGCCGCGTGGGCACCGGCCAGCACCAGCAACTACACCGTCGGCAGCCGACCCACCAGCCACCCCGTCCGGTACATCGTCATCCACGTGACGCAGGGCAGCTACGCCGGCTCGATCAGCTGGTTCCAGAACCCGGCCGCCCAGGCCAGCGCGCACTACACCTTCCGCTCCTCCGACGGGGCGGTCACCCAGTCGGTGCGGGAGAAGGACATCGCCTGGCACGCGGGCAACTGGACCTACAACACCCAGTCCATCGGCATCGAGCACGAGGGCTACGTCGACAACCCGGCCTGGTTCACCGACGCGATGTACCGCGCGTCCGCGACGCTCACCCGCGCCCTCGCCAACAAGTACGGCATCCCGAAGGACCGGGCGCACATCATCGGTCACCGCGAGGTGCCCGGGGCGACCCACACCGACCCGGGGCCGAACTGGAACTGGACCTACTACCTCCAGCTGGTCAACCAGCAGAGCGGCGTCGGCTCCGGCACGGTGAACGCCGAGGGGGCGGGCCTCAACGTGCGCTCCGGCCCCGGCACCGGGTACGCCGTCGTGGGTTCCGTCGCCGACGGCGCGACGGTCAGCATCTACTGCCAGACCGTCGGCACCACGGTGACCGGCCCGTACGGCACGAGCAACATCTGGGACCGCATCGGCACCAACCGGTACGTCTCGGACGCCTTCGTCCTGACCGGCCACGACGGCTTCATCCCCGGCGTGCCGCGCTGCTGATCCCCGCCGGCCGCTCCCGCGCGCGACGCGGGAGCGGCCGCCCGGGCGTCAGCACCGTGCGACGACGAGCTCGTGGATCGCGGTGAGCAGTTCCGCTCCGCGTGCGCGGTGACGGTGACGGCGGCACGGCGCAGCGGGCTGACGACGACGTACTGACCGTAGCGGCCGTCCAGCCGGTAGGTGTCGTCCCGGTCGATCCAGACGCCCAGCCCGTAGCCGCGGGTGCAGGGCTGGCCGTACGGGACGGCGCTGGTGTCGACCCGCTCCGCCGTCATCCGCCGCACGTACGCCGCGGGCAGCACCTGCCGGTCGCGCCACCGGCCCTCCCGGCCCGTGTACGCGAGGCGGGTCCCGGGCCCGGCGGCGAGCGGCGCGGCGAGGTCCGGGGTGCCGGCGCGGGCGGGCCGGGCCCGTGGGACGCGGCCTAGTTCCACCTGTCCTGGTTGAGGAAGCGGGCGAAGCCGCGCCAGGAGTTGGGCCCCATCACCCCGTCGATCGGTCCGCCGTAGCCGTGGCCGGAGGCGAGGCGCTGCACGGCGCGCCACGTGTTCGGGCCCGGCTGCCCGTCGATGGGCCCGGTGTACCCGTAGGCCCTCATGGCCCGCTGGAGGGCGGCCCAGGTGCTCGGGCCGGGCGCGCCGTCGACGGGCCCGGTGTATCCGGCGGTGAGCCGCAGCCAGTTCTGCATGCGCTGGTAGAGGATGGCGCCCGGGACGCCGTCCTGTTCGGTGCTGCTCTTGGGCAACCCTCCGGGGGCGGGGTTCTGCCCGACGTAGGTCAGGGGGTTGATGCGCGTACCGGCCGGGTTGATCATGTGCCAGTGCACGTGCGGGCCGGTGGACGAGCCCGAGCCGGGGGCGCCGGCCGCGCCGCCGGAGAGCCCGACGACGGTGCCGCTGGAGACGGCGGCGCCGTTGCCCAGCAGGAACTGCGACAGGTGCATGTACTGGCTGCGGTAGCCGTCCGCGTGGTGGATCGTGACCGTGTGCCCGCCCGTGCCGTTGTACGGGGTGTTCTGGACGGTGCCCGCGCCGCAGGCGGGCAGCCGGGTGCCGACCGGCATGCCGAAGTCGACGCCGCCGAGCGAGCCGCGGTTCAGGTGGTCCTGCCAGGTGCCGGTGACCCGGTACGCGGTGAAGGGATTGTGGATCGCGGGCGCGGCGTAGGCCCGACCGGGGACCACCAGCCCGGCGACGGCGCCCGCGCCGAGGGCGGCGCCGAGCAGCAGCGCCCGGCGGTCGAGGCCCACGGCGGGGCCGTCACCGCAGCATCCTGACGGGTCGAGGTGTTCCATCACATGCTCCCTGACTTGTCGGGCCCGCGATCGAGGCCGTGACAATACATAGCCGTCGGTAGATCTGTCGACAGCTGCGGCCCCGCCGTTTCCCTCGACAATCGTCGCCGGCGCCGTCCCGCGCGCCGCCGGCGGAAACGGCCGACCGGGCCGACCGGCTTCGGTTCGGCAGCGCCGGCACGGTTTCCACAAAGGGCTCGGGGCGAATCCGCAAGGCGGAAACCGAACACTTTCTATTACCGGACGGTTACCCGTGGCCGATACATTCGCCCACGTCAACGGGCTCCTGTCTCGACACGGGGTGAAAATGTGAACAGTCAGTTAATCGCGCGCCCGGAGCCCGCACTCGAGGTCCGGGACCTCGAATGGCGACGGCTGTGGGCCGGCGCGCGACTGCTCGCCGAGGCGTATCAGGACGGGGCCATCTGGGCCGCTGCCGGTTCGCTCCCCCGCTGGCAACGGAAGCTGGCGCTGACCGCGCTGTACCTGGCCGAACTGCTGACCGCCAAGCTGATGGGCTCGGGCATCATCCTGGCCGCGTACCGCGCCGAGCGGCTCGACGGGGTCCTCGTGCTCTACGGGGACGAGCGCACCACCCCGTGGTGGGGGTGGGCGCTGCGCGCGGTGGCGTGCCTGCTCTCCGGGCCGCGGGCGGTGGTGCGCGCGGTGCGGATCTCCAACGCGCTGGACCGGATGCGCCCCGATCGACCGCACGTGTGGTTCGCGGTGCTCGGCCGCAGGGCCGACTCCGTCGGCGTCGGTTACGTCCTCATCCGCGCCGGCCAGAAGCGGGCGGAGGCCCTCGGCCTGCCGGGCTACCTCGAGACCTCGGCCGGGCCGGAACAGGTGCAGATCAACGAGATGCTCGGCTGGAAGACGGTCGACGAGTACGTGCTGAGCACGGGAAGCGTCATCAAGACGATGTGGCGCGACAACCCGGCGCGGTCATGACCGCCACCGGGCTGCGTGGCGGACTGGCCACGCTCTTCGCCATCCCGCCGGAGCACCGGCTCGACGACGTCGACCGCGACTCGGCGAAGCAGATCCTCGGCTGCGACGACGACACGCTCTCCGCGTTGCTCGACCACGGGCTGCCGGCCAGCGGCGACCGGGGCGCGGAGCACTTCGACTCCCGCGACCTGTTCAACCTGGCGTTGTACTCCGGCACCGGCACGACCGTGCCGGAGCAGGCCTTCGCCTACTCGCTGCGGTGGATGCGCTCGTCGACCGACGACCTGCTCGCGCCCCGCGCCTCCCGGCTCGAACTGCGGGTCGCGTGCGCCGCGGACCGGTGCGGGCCGGCGCCGACCAGCATGCTCGCCCTGCCGCGCCCGGACCGCTGCGGCGGTGCGGTGAGCGACCTGACGGTCGAGCCCGCCGACGACGGCGCCGGGCGGACGGGGCATCCCGACGGCGGCGGCGACCACGTCGTACGCGCGGCGTCGGGGCTCGCCGTCACCGCCACCGTCCACACCACCGGCGAGCAGTCCCGGCTGCGCTCCCCCGAGCTGCGCGCGATCGCCGCCGAGTTCGCCGCCATGGAGCTGCGCTGGGTCAAGCTGCCCGCCGCCCTGCAGGACGACGTCGAGCTGATCAAGACGCACGGCGTGGCGAGCTGCGCCTCCGCCAGCCGCTACCTGGCCCAGCTCTGCGCCGCGGCCGGCATCCCGGCGGTCACCCGGATCGGCTGGGTGGTCGGCATGCTCGACCTGGTCCACGCCTGGGTCGAGGTCGAGGACGCCGACGGCGCGACGAAGGTCATCGACCCGATCTTCGCGCTCTTCTCCGCCACCGTGCGGGGCACCAACCCGCTGCTGCGCGACCCGGCCGTCGCGCTGCGCACCAACCGCCTCATCCCGACCGGCCTCCAGGTCGGGCGGCCCGTCGCCGAACACCGCTGCGCCGGCGAGCCGAGCGCGGCCCGCACCACCACGAAGATCCTCCCCGCCCCGACGCGCCACCGGGAGTCGCCATGAGTCCGACCGAGACGGTCCCCGAATTCATCACCACGTTCCTGCGCGCCAGATGCCCCGACATCGACTCGGTCGGCGTCGACGACGACCTCGTGGAGAGCGGGGTCCTGAACTCGATGCACTTCGTCGAGCTGCTCTACCTGATCGAGGCGGAGCTGGGCACCGAGATCTCCCTCGACGAGGTGACCACCGACGACTTCCGCACCATCTCCCGGATCACGCAACGTTTCTTCGCCCAGGGCCGGTCCGGCTCCGGCGGGACGGCTTAAGGAGTAGCAATGTTGGAGGCCCGCGTCCGCGAGGTGGCCGCGTCGGTGTTCGGAGTCGCACCCGACGAGCTGCCCGAGCGACTGGAACCGGACACCGTGCCGGGCTGGAGCTCGCTGCGCCAGATCCAGCTCATGATGGCGCTGGAGAACGCGTTCGGCATCGAGATCGACCCGAACATGCTGCCCTCCCTCGCCTCCGGTGAGGCGATCGTCAGGTACCTGAGGCAGGTGGGGGGCATCGCCGAGCCGGCGGCGCCGGTCTCGGCCTACCACCCGCACCTGCGCACGGTGCACGACGTCGTCGCCTTCCACGCCGAGCACCGGCCCGACCACCCGGCGGTGCGGTGCGAGGACCGTTCGGTGACATACGCGCAGCTGCACCGGTCGAGCAACCGGACCGCGCACGCCCTGCGCCGCGCCGGGGCCGCCGCCGGGCACCGCGTCGCCTACCTGGGCAAGGAGTCGGAGCACTACTACGACATCCTGTTCGCCTGCGCCAAGACCGGCACCGTCCTGGTCCCGGTGAACTGGCGGCTGCGCGGCGGCGAGATCCACCACATCCTGCGCGACTCCGGCAGCACCGTCCTCTTCTGCGACGAGGACCTGCTGCAGACCGCCGAGGAACTGCGACCGGACCTGCCCGAACTGCGCGAGGTCGTGTCGCTGGGCGCCTTCACCGGCTGGCAGGGCGACGAGGACGGCGACCTGGCCCCGTCCTGGACCGACGAGCAGCCCCTGGCGCAGGTCTACACCAGCGGCACGACGGGCAACCCCAAGGGCGTCGTGCTGGCCCACCGCAGCTTCTTCGCGGTGCGGGACGCGCTCGCCTCCGAGGGCCTCGACTGGATCGACTGGCGGCCGGACGACGTGAGCCTGATCGGTATCCCCGGCTTCCACATCGGCGGGCTGTGGTGGTCGATCCAGGGATTCAGCGCCGGCATCACCAACGTGTCGGTGCGGGTGTTCTCCGGGCCCGAGGCGGTCCGGGTCATCCGACAGCACGGCATCACCACCGCGTGCGTCGTCCCCGCCCAGCTGCAGATGATGCTCGCCCCGCCCCGGCCGAAGCGGGAGGACTTCGTCTCGCTACGCAAGATCGTCTACGGCGGGTCGCCCATCTCCGAGGCGCTGCTCGGCCGCAGCATCGACATGTTCGGCTGCGACTTCGCGCAGATCTACGGCCTCTCCGAGAGCGGGAACACGGCGATCTGCCTGCCGCCGTCGGAACACGTCGTCGGCGGGCCGCGGATGCAGGCGGCCGGCCGGCCGTACCCGGGCATCGGCGTGAAGATCATCGACGACGCGGGGCGTGTCCTGCCGGCGTTCGAGGTCGGCGAGATCTGCCTGTCGACCCCGGCCCGGATGATCGAGTACTGGGGCCTGCCCGACGCCACCGCCGCGACCCTGGTCGACGGCTGGCTGCACACCGGCGACGCCGGCTACCTGGACGACGAGGGCTTCCTGTTCGTACGCGACCGGATCAAGGACACGATCATCGTGGCCGGCGAGAACGTCTACCCGGCGGAGATCGAGAACGCGGTCTGCTCGTACCCCGGCGTGGTCGAGGCGGCCGCCGTCGCGGTACCGCACGAACACTGGGGCGAGGTCGTGCACTGCTTCGTGGTCACCCAGCCCGACCGGCCCGCGACCGCCCGCGAGCTCACCACGTTCCTGCGCGGACGGATCGCCGACTTCAAGATCCCGGCGGGCTTCGAGTTCGTCGACCACCTGCCCCGCAACCCCAGCGGAAAGCTCCTGCGGCGGGAGCTGCGCGAGAGGTTCTGGCAGCACCTGGACCGGCGCGTGGCCTGACGACCGACACCGCCCCCTCCCGACTCCACCACACCCAACCTTCGTGCAAAGGCGGAACCATGCACATCTCCCTGCGTCACCACAGTGACCGGATCGCGCTCGCCACCGGCAACCCGAAGAGGCTCTCGCTCGGTTACTCGGAGGACCCGCGCGTGGTCGCGAGTCGCCTCCCGCGCCGCGGCGACGACGAGCCGAAGACCGTGTTCCTGCTGGGCGCGAACGGCTTCGTCGGCATGCACATGCTGCGCGAGCTGCTCGACGACCCCCGGGTCTCGGCGGTCTACGCCCTGGTCCGGCGCAAGGGCGACAAGTCCGGCGAGGAGCGCATCGCCCGACAGGCCCGCAAGTACCAGATGACGCTGCCCGACACCGGGAAGCTGACGGTCCTGGAGGGCAGCTACCTGGAGCCGGCGATGGGGCTCTCCCCCGCCGACTACGACACGCTGCTCACCGAGGTCGACGTGGTGATCGACGCCGCCGGCGCCACCACCCACGAGTACCCCTACGCCCGGTACCGGCGGGAGAAGGTCCTGCCGACGCTGCGGCTCGCGGAGTTCTGCCTGGAGAAGCGGTTCAAGACGCTGCACGTCATCGGCTCGGTGGGCAGCGAGGTCTACCAGCAGTGGCGCGACTTCTTCCGGAACAGCTTCTTCTACTGCGGCTACAGCAAGATGAAGTGGGTCGTCAAGCACACCACCCTGCGGGCGAACCGGGACGGCGTGCCGATCCACATCTACCAGGCGCCGTTCGCCCTGGGCGGCCCCACCACCGGGTTCAAGGACCCCGGCATGGAGTACTCGTTCTGGAACATGATCTCGCACATCCTCCAGCTCGGGCTGATCTGGGACTCGGAGGTGACCAGTCCGATCGTGGCGAGCGACGTGCTCGCCCGGTCGGTGCTGGACAACGCGCTGTCCAAGACGCCGCGGGCCATCAGCTACCCGGTCACCCCGGCGACCACCCACCAGATCGCCGACCGGTTCGACCTGAAGCTGGTGCCGTGGGCGGAGTTCCGGCGCGAACTGGTCCGGCGGCACCGGTTCCGGCCGGGGCAGATCGACTGGTCGAAGCCGATCACCAGCACCCGGCGCGGCCTGCAGCAGGCCAAGTTCGTACGCTCGCTCTTCCCGCGGTCGTTCCACACCCTGCTGCGCAACATCCACAACGCCGCCGCCGAGCCGAGCACCGTGCTGATCGACACCGACCTGCCGTCGATCGACATCCTGGAGAACAACGCCAGGCGGATCCGCAAGCTCGGCAAGTACCTGCCCGCGCGGCCGTCGGCTGTCGACCCCGCGGCCGTTCCGGCCCCCGCCGCCCCGGCCGACCCCGAGCCGGCGGTCGTCGGGGCCGTCTGACCCGCACCCGCCTCCGGCAGCGGCCGGCCGACCCGGGGTCCGCCCAGGTCGGCCGGCCGCACGCCGTGCTCCGGCGGGCCGCGCCGCGGTAGGCCCCCCGGCGTCACCCTGCGGAATCACCGTCGGCCTGACGGGGCCGCCCCATGGACAACGAAAGATGACGCCGCGGGCGTGCCTGTCGACGCCCCGGCGGGCCGGTGCCCGCCAGGGCTCCCACCCTGCTCGCACCGGTCGGCCCGGGGGCGCGGCGCGACCCCTCGCCCGGCGGCCCGCCCGACATGTACGCCGTCTGTACCATCCTTGTACGTCATGCGGCCTACCGTGCTGTGGGACACCGAAAAGGGGAGCATCCCCGGTGTCCCGTACGGGGTGACGGGGCGTTCCGGTCCGTCACCGCATCGCCGGAGAGGGGCACGCGTGATTTGCAGGGTGGGCGTCGTCGACGATCGTTCGGTCACCTTCCGCGGGGTGGCCGAGGTGCTCAGGGCCTCGGCCGGCATCCGGTTCCTGGGCGTCTTCGCGACCCTCGACGAGTGCGCGGCGCAGGCCGACGGCGGGGAGCCGACGGTGGTCGTCACGGACCCCTTCCCCGGGCCGGGGCTGCCGGCCCGGCCGTTCGGGCACCTGGCGCTGCTGGTGATGTCCGCGTCGCGCCGCCCGGCCGACGTGCGCGCCGCCCTCGGGCGGGGCGTGGGGGGCTACATCTGCAAGGGAGCGGACGTGGGCACCCTGTTCCGGGCCATCGCGGCGGTGTCCGCCGGCGACGTGTATCTCGACGGCGAGCTGCGGACGGCGCTCGCCGCCGACGGGCAGCCCGATCCCGGCCGCGCGCAGGAGCCGCGTCCGCCCGCCGAGCCGACCGCCATGACGCGGTCGCTGACCCCGCGCGAGCGCGACGTGCTCCGGCTCGTGGCCGAGGGGCTGACACACAAGCAGATCGGCGCCCGGTTGGAGTTGTCCAAGGCGACCGTGGACACCTACGTGCACCGGGTCCGGCAGAAGACCGGCATGCCGAACAAGGCGGGCCTGACCCGGATCGCCATGGAACTCCAGCTCACCGCCCCCGCGGCGTGAGTCGTCGCGGACGCGACCGGCCGCCCGCCGGATGCCCGCCGGCGCCGTGAGCGGTGACCCGCCGGTGCGGTCGCCGTGGCGACCGCACCGGCGGGTCCGGCCCACGTCATCGACGAGCCGGGCGGCCCGAGGCGGTCACAACCGGGCGCACTGCCCGGATCTCGGTCCGCCGACCGTGTTGGCCATCCCGTTGTTCACCGGCGGCGGCTGGTTGCCGACGCAGCTCAGCGGACCGTCGATCCGGTTGCCGGCGACCACGGCCGGGGTGCCCCCGGTGCGGCTGCCGACCAGGCTGACCGGACCCGACACCCGCATGCCGCTGATCGCCACCCGGCCGGTCGCCCCGGTAACCGACAGCGGGCCGTCGACCCGGCTGCCCGTCAACTCGACCACGGCGGCCCCGGTGGCGGTCACCGGCCCGCTGACGGCGGCGTCGAGCGCGATCAGGCTCGCGCCCTTCCCGACGTCGACCGGCCCGAACACCCTGGCGCCCGGCGCGAGGCAGGTCACCCCGGCGCGCACCGGCAGCGGGCCGCGCCGCTCGCCGCTGACCACCTGGCCGCAGGTCTGGTCGGTGACCTCGAGCGTGACGGGGAGCGTCTCCAGCGGGTTGGCCGGGTCGTCGCTGGTGACGCAGAGCTGCGCCCGGTAGGTGCCGGCGGCCAGCCCGGCGCTGTCCAGCGACACGGTCACCTCGGTGGACCGCCCGGCGCCGGTGCCGGCCCCCGTCCGCGACACCGACAGCCACGGCACCTCGTCCGGGGTCACGCACGGCTGCAGGTCCGGCAGCCGTATGTGGGTGATGAACCGGGCCGCGCCCTTGTCGTTCTCGACCTCGACCAGCCGGCCGGTCCGGTCGATCTCGTGGACCCCCTTCGAGCTGGTGGTCAGGATGTTGCCGTTGCCGAGCGGGTGGACGCCCTGGTAGCCGGAGCCGCCGGGAGGGGCGTAGACGCCGAGCAGCTTGCCGGCGCGGTCCATCTCCCAGACCCCGGCGGTGGAGCCGCTGCCCCAGCTCGCCGCGAGGACGTTGCCGTTCGGCAGCTCCGCGAGCTGGCCGGGCCAGCTGAGCCCCTCGAAGAACCGGGGGTTGGCGCGGGAGCCGTCCTTGGTGAAGCTGTGGATGGCGTCGCTGTCGCTGGCCGAGACGAGCATGTCGTCGCCGCGGAACAGGATGCCCCACGGCCCCTTCAGGCCGTCGGCCCCCGGTGCGACGTACGTGCCCAGGTACCTGCCGTCGGCGTCGAACTCGACCACCGAGTTGGCGTTGCCCTGGGTCGCGACCGTCACCAGCACGGTGCCGCGCGGCGAGAGCGCCATGCCCCGGGTGTTGGTCATGATCGCCGGATCCCGCACGCCGTCGGTCGGGGCGAACACGCGCCGGAACGAGCCGTCCAGGCCGTACTCGGTGATCATCGAGGTCACCTGGTCGGACATGAGGAAGCCGCTGCCGTCCGGCTTGGCGACGATCTGGAACGGCGTGTACAGGCTGCTCGACGGGTTGTACGGGTGGTGCGGCACGAACTGCGCGTCGATCAGCTTCCCGGAGTGCGGGTCGAACGCCATCACCCCGCGGGTCGCGGTGGCCGAGTTCGGGATCAGCAGGACGCCGTCGCGCAGCAACCTGATCCGCTCGTCGCCCGGGCCGGCGTCCGGGTCGTCGAGGCGCCAGTCGAGCACCCCGTGCCCCGAGTTGCGTACCGCGAAGGTGCGGGTGGTGACCAACCCGGCCGGCTGCCGGGCGGTGAGAGACCGGGGCGCCACCTCGATCTTCGGTACCGGCACCACCGTCAGCTCCAGGGCGATCCTGGCGGTCGGCCGGTCCTGGTCGTTGCTGGTCACGCAGAGGTCGGCGCGGAACACCCCGCCGTCGTCCAGGCCGGTGGAGTCGAGGGTGATCAGGATCTGCTGGCTCTTGAACGCGGCCAGCGTCCCCTGGGCCGGCGTGACCTTCGCCCAGGAGGGCCAGGCGCAGCCGGGGCCGTCGCCGGTCGCCCGCCAGGTGAGTTCGGCGCCGCCGGCGTTGCCCACCGTGACGGTGTGGCTCTCGCTCCGCGCGACGTCCATGCTGGAGCTGAGTTCGGTCCTGTCCAGGGTCAGGTCCGGGGCCGCGGGAAGCACGGCGACCGGGAAGTGGGCCTGGGCGATCGGCTGCCCGTCCGGCGAGTGCCGGGCGTCGGTGGTCAGGTCGACGGCGCCGAAGAGCCAGTTCCCGCGGGTGGTCCCGGTGACGTCCAGGGTGACGGTCAGATCCTGGCTGGCGCCGGGCGCCAGGGTGAACTGCGTCGGCGCGACCGTCATCCGCGTTCCGACGGGGGCCCGCGACGCCACCCGGTAGGTCGCGGCACCCTCGGCCACGCTGGTCACCGTCCGGGTGAAGGTGCAGATCTTGAGGCAGTGGTGTTCCACGACGGCCGGCAGGTTCAGCGTCTGCGGGTCGCCGCCGGCCTCGGGGTCGGCGGCGGCGAAGTTCGCGGCGGTCTCGTCGAGCACCAGACCGGTCCGGGCGGCCTGGCCCACGTTGATCCGGCCGGAGCCGATGTCGAACGGGTCGGCGGGGGTGGTGCTGTCCTCCTTGACCACCCCGTCCCGGTCGGCGGTGACCGCCAGCGCGGAACGGATCCGCGTCGGCGACCAGTCGGGGTGCAGCGCCGCCAGGAGCGCGCCGGCGCCCGCCACGTGCGGCGACGCCATGGAGGTGCCCTGCATGAAGGCGTACTGGGCGGGGTCGTCCTTCGTCGCCATGGTGGCGGCGAGGATGTTGCGCCCCGGAGCGGCCACGGTCGGCGCGAGCATGTCGAACCTGCTGGACCCGCGCGCGCTGAAGTCGGCCACCACGTCGGTCCAGTCCTCGTCGCGCAGCACCTCGCTGCCGGCGTCCACGCGTACGCTGACCGGCCCGTCGGTGGCGGCCAGGTGGGCGCGTAGCCGCTGCCCGTCGGCGAGGCCGATCATCACGGCCGGGACGGGGGTTCCGGCGAGCGCGCCCATGGTGATCGGCGGGCCGCCGTACTGGGTGTGCACGACCACGCCGGTCGCGCCGGCGGTGGCGGCGTTCCTGACCTTCACGGAGAAGTCGCAGCCGCCCCGGGGGATCAGCGCGACCCGGCCGCCGAAGACCCCCGCCGGGAAGGGCGCGCAGCCCTGCTCGTTGTCCGCGTCGACGGTGCCCGAGTACCGCATCTCGCCCTGGATCGGCGGGCTCGGCGAGCCCTCCCCAGGGACGGCGGCGACGCCGGTGAGCGCCGCCGGGACCGGCGTCGGTGACGTCACGGCGAGCCGGTGGGCGACGACCCGCTCGTGGCTGACGGCGGCGACGGACATGTTCCACGGCGCGGTCTTCGCGACGGTGCCGGGGCCCGGGCCGCTGTTGCCGGCGGAGGCGGCGACGAAGATGCCGGCCGAGTACGCCTCCAGGAACGCCTGGTCGACGACGTCGTTCCACGGGTCGTCGCGCCCGGAGATCGAGTAGTTGAGGACGTCCACGCCGTCGGCGATCGCCTGGTCCACGGCGGCGACCGTGGCCGAGGAGAGGCAGCCGATGCTCATGCACACCTTGTAGGAGATGATGTTGGCCCGCGGCGCGACCCCGGAGACGGTCAGCTTGTGCGTGCCGGCGCCGACGGCGATGGTCGCCTCGTGCCGGTTGCCGGCCGCGGTCGAGGCGGTGTGACTGCCGTGACCGTTGTCGTCGCGGGCGTCGGTGCCGACCATGGCCCAGGCACCGATCAGCTTGTCGTTGCAGATCGCCCTGTGCTGGGGGTGGGTCGGGGCGCAGACGCCGACGTACCTGCCCTCGCCGAGCGGGTTGGTGTGGCGGTAGCCGTCGCCGTCCACGGCCGCGAACGACGGGTGCTCGGGGTTGATGCCCGAGTCCAGGACGCCGACGACCGCCCCCTCGCCCCGGGTTCCGACGTTCTCCGCCGTCCGTCCCTCCCAGACGGCGGGCGACTGGATCAGCGCGTTGCTGGTGTCGGTCTCCAGGGCCAGCACCTCGTCCGGTACGACCGCGGCGACCCCCGGCAGGCCGGAGAGCTGCGCCGCCTCGTCCGCGCTGACCGCGACCGCCATTCCGTTGACCACGTTGCGGTACCGGTGGGCGACCCGCACGGAGCGACCCAGGGTGGCCTCGATCTCGTCGACCAGCGTGTCCTGCTGACGCGCCAGTTCCCGGGAGTAGGAGGTGCTCGCCGCGGACCGGGGGTCGATCCCGCCGGCGCGCGCGGCGCTCGACCGGGCGGCGGCCACCACCGACGGCTTATCCATCCTCAGCAGCCAGAGTCCGCTCTTGGGCTGCGGCCGCCCCGCTGCCGGGCGCGCGGGCGGCTCGGGCGTGCGCTCGCCGCCCGGCAGCGGGGCGCGCGGCGGCGCGGCGGCGCCGGGAGCGGGAGCCACCGCGATCAGCATGGCGCTCGCCACCACCGCCGCGGCCAGCCGGCTCGGTGCCCTGCCGAGGTGGGGGAACGTTCTTCGGTGGAGACGCTGTGCCACGGTGAGCTCCTAAGTCACTGAGCGGCGCGATCGATATGTGTCTCGCTGCCTCGCCGGAGCAGGGGAGGCGCTCGGTGCGGCTCGGTGCGATCGTGTGCAACCTAGGTGATCACGAAGGACGGGGCAATGACGTACGTCCATTCACGTACCTCTTATGGGTACACCCGCCGGAGGGCGGCGGTCCGCTTCGGCTCGGCGCGGCCGGGGTCGTCAGCGGCGCGGGATGCCCAGGGTGACCAGCAGGTCCTCGTGCAGCTGGAACCACACGACGTGGTATGAGGCGAGGTCGTTCGTGACGAAGTCCGTCGCGCCGGACCTTGCCCTGGTCAGGGCGTGGGTGAGCCGGGTCCGGTAGCGACGGAACCGCGGCAGCGCCGCGCAGAGCTGCCCGCAGACGACCTCGGCGCGCCGGTGCAGGTCCGTGAGGCGGTCCAGGACCCGGGCGTCGTAGCCGGGATCGGTGTGGTCGTTGAGGGTCGCGACGCCGTCCGCCGACCGGGTCTGCCAGGCCGCGCAGAGGTCGAGCAGCTCCGGGTTGAGCACGAGGAAGCCGTCGTACGCCGCGGTCACGGCGGCCCGCGCGCCCGCGGCGTCCAGCTCGGCGGCGATCCGCTCGGCGTCCGCGGCGCGGCCCGCCTCGGTGAGCCCCCACCCGCCGAAGCCGCCCGGCAGGCGCGTCACGAGGCCGGCGACCGCCAGGTCGATCAGCTCCGACTCCGCGTCGGACTCGGACAGCCCGGCCGCCTCGGCCACCCGGGCGAGGCCGGCGAACCCGACGCAACGCAGGGTGTGCAGGACCAACAGGTCGGTACTTGGTGGTTGCGGTGAGCCCGGCACCGGAACAGGCTACCCGGATGAGCTGGATCCACCCGCTGTCGGCCGGGGTCGACGCGACGGCCGACGTGCTCGGCGGCAAGGGGCACGGGCTCGTCGTCCTGCGCCGGCTCGGCCTGCCCGTACCGCCCGGCTTCGTCATCGGCACCGCCGCCGGCCGTGCCTTCCTCCGCGACGGGCGACTGCCCGACGGGCTGGAGGCCGAGCTGGCGGGCGCCGTCGCCGGTTTGGAGGCCGACACGCGGCGGCGTCTCGGCGCGGCGCGCCGGCCGCTGGTGGTGTCGGTCCGTTCGGGCGCCGCCGTCGCGATGCCCGGCATGATGAGTACGGTGCTCGGCGTGGGCCTCACCGGCCCGGCGACGGCGGCCCTGGCGGCCGAGACGGGCGACCCGCGGTTCGCGCTCGACTCGCGCCTGCGGTTCCTGTCCAGCTTCGCCGGCGCGGTCGTCGGGGTGGCGCCGGAACGCCTCGACGCGCTAGCGCGCGGGGCGGCCGGGCGCGCCGACGGCGGTCCGGAGCCGCGCCTCGCCGAGGCGGTCGGGCGCGTCGAGGCCCTCGTGCGCGAGCGTGCGGGCGACGACGTGCCGGACGACGCGGGGCGGCAGCTGCGGTTGGCCGTCGAGGCCGTCCTCTCGTCCTGGAACACGCCGCGTGCCAGGACCTACCGGGAGCTCCACGGCATCGCGCACGACCTCGGCACGGCCGTCACCGTGCAGGCGATGGTCTTCGGCAACCGCGACGGGCACAGCGGCGCGGGGGTCGCGTTCAGCCGGGACCCCAACACCGGCGAGCCCGTCGCCCGCGGTGAGGTCCTCTTCGGCGGACAGGGCGACGACGTGGTGGCCGGGCGTTCGACGGCCCGGCCCCTGGCCGAGCTGGCCGAGCGGGAACCGGCGGCGTGGGCCGAGCTGCTGGCCGCCCTGGCCCGCGTCGAGCGGCACCACCGCGACGCCTGCGGCGTGGAGTTCACGGTCGAGTCCGGCCGGCTGTGGCTCCTGCAGATGCGTCCGGGCGGGCTCGTCGGCCGCGCCGCCGTCCGCGTCGCGGTCGACCTGGCCGACGAGGGGCTGATCGACCGCCGCGAGGCCCTGCTGCGGCTGTCCGCCCGGCATCTCGGGTCCGCCCGCACGCCCCGGATCGAGGCGGCAGCCGGCGTCGACGTGTTCCTGCGCGGGCTGGGCGCGTGCCTGGGGGTCGCGGCCGGCCGGGTCGCGACGACCGCCGAGCGGGCGGTCGCCATGGCCGCCGACGGGCCGGTGATCCTGGTGCGCCCG
Source organism: Micromonospora sp. CPCC 205561 (assembly GCF_036906775.1). Classification (NCBI taxonomy): domain Bacteria; kingdom Bacillati; phylum Actinomycetota; class Actinomycetes; order Micromonosporales; family Micromonosporaceae; genus Micromonospora; species Micromonospora sp. CPCC 205561. Next base: position 21,464 of record NZ_JBAKHV010000025.1, read on the forward strand.
CACACCTCCCCGCTGGACATGCACGGGCTGGCCGCCGCCGCGGGCGTCGTCACCGCCAGCGGCGGACCGGCCAGCCACGCCGCGGTGGTGGCACGGGCGATGGGCAAGCCGGCGGTCGTGGGGGCCGCGGAACTGCGGATCGACGTGCCGGGCGGCCGCGTACGGGCCGGTGGCCGGGCCCTCCCGGAGGGAACGCTCGTCACCGTCGACGGCACCGGCGGGGTGGTCGTCGTGGGCGCCCCCCGGGTGGTCACCGCCCCCGACGAGCAGCTGCACCGGCTGCTCGGCTGGGCCGACGAGGTCTCCGGCGGCGACCCCACCCGCACCGACGCCGAGCGCCTCGCCGCCGCCCACGCCGTCCTCAAGCCCGCCTGACGCCGCTCGTCGACCGGCGTCCCGGCCGACCACCGTGACCGGCCGGCCGGCGACGACCGCGGTGGAGTGGCGGGCGCTCCGCGCGGAGGTGGGTGGCGGGCGCGTCTGTGCCGCTCACCGACGGGGCAGGCCGGCGAGCCAGCGTTCGAGGGCCGCCGGGGAGCGGAACAGCAGCACCGTGGGCCCGGCCGGATCGGCCTGCCAGGACCGCATCCTCCGCCGGGCGCGACCGAACGCGGCGAGGTGCCAGAGCAGGATGGAGTCCCGGGACAGCACGCTGCGCATCGACTCGCGGTTGCCGTTGCAGATCTCCTCCCCCGTCGCCACCCGGCGTGCGGTGCGGCGCAGCAGCCGCCAGAAGGAGAGCCAGCGCGGGTAGTCCAGGCCGACCACCAGGTCGGCGCGGGCGAGCACCACGTCCCGCCAACCGTGGTACGCCCCGTCGAGGATCCACCGGTCGCGCCGGCAGACCGCCTCGATCCGGTCGCGCTGGCGCGCGACGGGCACCTCGACCCAGCCGGGCTGCCAGAGCAGGTCGTCGACCGGGTGCCACGGCACCCCGAGACGCTCGCCCAGCCGCGCCGCGAGGGTGGACTTCCCGGCGCCGTACACCCCGTAGACGAGGATGCGGGACGGTGCGCTCATCGCGGCAGCGTACGTCGGGGCCGCGATGGCTGCGCCCCGCGAGTCCTGGCCGGGCGCTTCCGCCGTGCTCGTGGAATTCTTCGGTGCCGGGGCCGGTCGTCCTGCCGGTCCTTTCGAGCTGAGCCGTCTGCGACATCAGCTCGAAGGGGCGCTGGCGAAGAGGCGCAGGCGCCCGGTCGCTGATTCGTTTGTGACATCAGCTCGAAAGGGCGCTGGAGGCGAGTTGCCGGGGCCACGCCTGGCCCACGTCGGGCCGCCGGACGGTTCGGCGGTGGGGGCCCGGGTCCGGGCCCCCACCGCTGTGCTCAGGCCGTCCGGTTGGTGCTCCAGCGCTGGGTCGGATCAGTCGCGGAGCACGTCGCCAGCTCGAGCGCGGTGAGCGCGCCGGTGGACCCTCCCGCCGCCCGCACGCAGAGGTTGGACGCCGTCTTGATGTGGTACGTCACCCCGGAGAGGAGGGTGAAGCTCCAGCGCTGCGCGGCGGCGCCGGAACAGGTCGCCTGCACGACCGGGGTGCCGGCGGTGGTCGCGCCGCCCAGCGGCGTCAGGCACTTGAGGCTGTGGTTGTTGGTGAGGGTCCAGGTGCCGCCGGTCGCCGAGGTCATCTTCCACTGCTGGTTGGCCTCCCCGTTCTGCGGCCACTGGATGACGGTGGCGTTCTCGTCCTCACTGAAGCCCAGCACGTCGATGGTCAGGTTGGCGCCCGAGCCGTCGAGCACGTCGTTGGCGAGGATCATCGTGGCGCCGTTCTCGGCGGCGCCCGCCGGCGCCGTGCTGCTGTTCGTGGTGACCGTCAGGGGCTGCGACGCGACGGAGGTGCGGGTCACGCCGGCGTGGGTGACCCGCTGCCGGACGGTGTAGGTGGCCGTCGTGTTCGTCGCCAGCCCGGTCAGCCGCACCGAGGTGCGCCAGCCGGGGACCGTGGCGACCACCGTGCCGTTGCGCAGCACCTGGTGATCCACGGCGTAACCGGAGCCGACCGGCTTCACGCTGGGCAGGAAGCTGAGCACGACGGAGCTGCCCTCCACGTCGGTGGCCCGCAGCAGCTGCGGCGGAAGGGCGGGGATCGTGGCCATCGTCGGCACGGCGCTGCCGGCCTGGAGGTAGAGGCTGTGGTGGGCGGCGTTGAAGTGCGTCGGCAGGTAGCTGCCCTGCGGGTTGATCCCGAAGTAGTCGTCGCTGCCGCAGTCGAGCAGCCGCACGGCGAGCGGGTCGGTGCAGACCGTCGGGTTGTCGTTCTGGCAGAGGGTCTCGTTGCCGTCGGAGCAGTGCCCGCCACCGGAGTGGTTCGGCGCCTCCGGTTGCAGGCCGCCCAGGCCGTGGGCCAGCTCATGGGTCATCGTGTGCCCGGTGAAGCAGGAGGGCTGGAAGGTGATCCAGACCGTCCGGCTGTTGCGCTGGTTGCCGGTGCCCGGGGCGGTGGGGTCGGCGATGCCCTCGTCGACGGTGCCGGCGCAGTTGACCCGGTGGTTCTCCGACAGGATCACGTAGAGCCGGTTGTCCGCGTCGTAGCCGAGCGGCCGCAGGACGTTGAGCAGGGTGTCGGAGCTGGCGGTGCCGGTCGGCACCTGCACCTGGTCGATGGTGAGCTGGCACCCGGTGCTGCCGGTGAGGAACCGGATCCACCGCTGCGCGCCGTCGCGCCGGGCGCTGTCGTTGACGTTCTGCTGGGCCACCCACGCCGCCGCCCGGATCGACGCCTCCCGCTCGGCGAACCGGCTCGTGCCCGGCTCGTACGTGTAGAGCACCTGCACCCGGTGCCCGCTGGTGCCGTTGTCGACGCACTGCAACGGTGGCGCCGCAGCCGTCCCTCCGGGCACCGCGCCGGCGGGCGCGCCCGGTGCGACCGCGAGCCCGATCGCCATCGTCATCGTCATCGCCGCGACGAGCGTCCCCGCGAGCTTCCCGTGTCTTGTCAGCCGCTTCATTCGGCATCCTCCCTCGTGGCTCCGAAGGACATCCGCGGACACTCGACGATGAGGGCGGCGGTGGTCGGAGTCGTCACGAAAACCGCGTCCCGACTTCGCGGGATCGTCGGCGATTTCGACACTAGTCGATTAACGGAGTCGGTCGTACCGACACGAGACGCTGCCCACAGCACCGGATCGGGCGATGCCGCCGGGGCCGCTCCGACCTGCGCGAACGTGCCGACGACGAGAGCGCGACCGGGTCGGCGAGGCGCTTAATCGCACCGCCCACACAAATTCACCATCACACGTCCGTACACCCTCGGGCGTCGCGGCGGTGCCGGCCGGATACCGTACCGGCGGCGCGGGCAGCCCTCCGCGCCGGAACCGTCGAGGGGTGGGAGGTCGGATGCGCCTGCACGTGGGGTGCGCGATGTGGACGCACCCGGCCTGGCGGGGGCGCTTCCTGGCGCACCCGACGCCGGCCGACGAACGGCTGCGGGCCTACGCCGGCTGGTGCACCGCCGTCGAGGGGAACACCACCTTCTACGCCACCCCGGCGCGCGAGACGGTGGCGTCGTGGGCGCGGCAGACCGGGGCCGACTTCCGGTTCGTGCTAAAGCTGCCGAGGACCGTCACGCACGAACGCCGGCTCACCGGCGCCGACGAGGAACTCGGGGCCTTCCTGGGCGCGATCGAGCCGCTCGGCCCGCGGGTACACGCCCTCTGGGTCCAACTGCCGGCCTCGTTCGGCCCCACCGACGTACCGTCGCTGGCCCGGTTCCTGCGCGGGCTGCCCGCCGCGCACCGGTACGCCGTGGAGGTCCGCCACCCAGCGTTCTTCGACGACCCCGGGGCGGCGCGGACGCTGGAGGAGACCCTCGGCACGGTCGACGCGGAGTGGATCCCGTTCGACACCACCGCGTTCTTCCGCACCCCGCCGACCAGCGACGCCGAGCGCGAGGCGTGGACCCGCAAGCCGCGTACGGCGCCGCGTACCCGCGCCCTGACCGACCGGCCGGTCGTCCGGTACCTCGGCCGGGACGACCCCGCGCGGACGGTGGAGGGCTGGCAGCCCTGGCTCGACGTGGTGACCGGCTGGCTGCGCGAGGGCCGCTCCCCCACCGTGTTCGTGCACACCCCCGACAACGCCGACGCCCCCGAACTCGCGCGCGCCTTCCACGACGAGGTCCGGGCGCGCCTGCCCGGGCTCGCGCCGCTGCCGGAGCCGGCGCCGGTCGGACCGGCGACGCTGTTCTGACGGGCGGCGCCGACATGGCACGATGGCCGGTGTCCGCCGCGCCGGGTGGCCGGGGCACGACCTGATGGAGTCGGGATGACAGGAGTGGCCGGCGCGCCGGTGCCGGGGCTGGCGCCACTGTGGACGCACGATCCGGTCGCCGCCGGCCCGTACCGACTGCTCGGCCGGCTGGGCGCGGGTGGCCAGGGAGTGGTCTACCTCGGCGAGGACGACGAGGGCCAGCGGGTCGCGGTCAAGATGATCGGTCTCGATCTGAGCGACGTGCGGGCCCGGGCGCAGTTCATGAAGGAGATCGCGGCGGCGCGCCGGGTCGCCCCGTTCTGCACCGCGCAGGTGCTCTTCGCCGACGTGGACGGCGACCAGCCCTACGTCGTCAGCGAGTTCATCGAGGGGCCGACGCTCTACCGGCACGTCCGGCAGCAGGGCCCGATCGCCGGCAACGCGCTGCACCGGCTCGCCGTGGGCACCGCCACCGCGCTCGCCGCGATCCACCGCTCGGACGTGGTGCACTGCGACCTGAAGCCGGACAACGTGGTGCTCGGCCGGGACGGTCCCCGGGTGATCGACTTTGGCATCGCCCGCGCCCTGGGCGTCACCGAGACCATGACCAGCCGGGTGATCGGGACCACCGCGTACATGGCCCCGGAACGGTTCCGCAACGACTCGATCGGCCCGCCCTGCGACGTCTTCGCCTGGGGCGCCACGATCGCATTCGCCGCCGGGGGCCGGCCGCCGTTCGGCACCGACTCGCTCTTCGCGGTGATGCACCGGGTGTTGAACGACCCGCCCGACCTGCCCCCACTCCCTGATGACCTGGCCGAGCTGGTCCGGCACTGCCTGGCCAAGGACCCGGCGGAGCGGCCGGAGGCCGAACAGGTGCTGATGCGGCTGCTCGGGCAGGGCGCCGGGGCCGTCGGCACACTGCGCCGCGACACCGTGCTCCAGGTGGGCAACGAGACCGCCGGCGCGCCGACGCCGAGCGGGCCGCTGCCCCGGGGCAGGGCCACGGTCAGCCCGTCCGGCCCGCTGGCCACCCCGTCCGGCCCGCTGGCCGCCGGCGGCTGGGGGCGGCGGCTGCGCCGCGAGTCGACCGACGCCTGGGGCATCTCCACCGCGATCTTCCTCGGCTCGACCGGGGCCGCCGTCGGCTACGTCGCCTCCCGGGCGGTGGCCACGGCCGCGCTGGTCGGCGCGGCCGCCTTCGCCGTGGTCTACGTGGTCCGGCTGCTGCTCGCGACGACACTGGGCGACCGCTCCGAGCGTCGGTGACCGACGGCGCCGGATCCGGGTATTTCTGCCGCGCCGCCGGTCGGCCCGGGGCGGACGGTACCGGCGCCGTCGGGGTGGCGGCGCAGCGGTAGGTTGACCGCCATCAGTCGACCGCCGAGGAGGACGTCCCCATGGTCCCAGCCCCGTCACGTGCCCGGCCGTGGTTGCCGTACACCGCCGCCGTCACCGCCGGGCTGCTGGTCATCGCCGGGGCGTTCGTGCTCGTCCGGCAGCCGGACGCCGGCACCGACCGGGCCCGGGCGGACTGTTCCACCAGCCTGGACGTCAACTCCTCGACCGAGAAGGCGGCGCTGCTGGTCGAGCTGGCCGAGCGGTACAACGGCAGCGGCCGGTCACTGCACGGCGGCGGCTGCGCCCGCGTACGCGTCAGCGCCCTGACCTCCGGCAAGGCCACCGAGGCGCTGGCCGCCGGCTGGAGCGGCACGGGCCTGCCGGAGCCACAGGTCTGGCTGCCGACGTCGAGCCTGTGGACCGGCCAACTGCGGCTGCTCGACGAGGCCGCCGGGCGGCCGCCGCAGACGCCGGACAGGTATCCGTCGATCGCCAACAGCCCGCTGGTCATCGCGATGCCGCAGCCGAAGGGCGAGCTGGTACGCGGGCGCGGGCCGCTCGGCTGGGGAGAGATCCTCGGCCTCTCCGGGCGGCAGGGCTGGGCGGGCTTCGGCAGGCCGGAGTGGGGCCGCTTCACCTTCGGCAAGGACAATCCGAACCTCTCCACCTCGGGTCTGGCGGCGACCATCGCCACCTACTACGCCGCCGCGAACCGATCCAGCGACCTGACCAGGTCGGACCTGTCGGATCCGAAGGTGACCCGGTTCGTCCGGCAGATCGAGGCCAATGTGTCGCACTACAGCGACGACTCGGTGGAGCTGCTCCGCGACCTCGCCGAGGCCGACCTGGCCGGTACGGGCGCCGGTACGGGAGACATGAGCGCCATCGTCATGCAGGAGGAGCTGGTCCACCTCTACAACGAGGGCGGGCTGAGCCCCCGGCAGGAGGGCCAGGAGCGGGGCCCTCGACCGAAGGTCCCGCTGGTCGCCGTACACCCGAAGGAGGGCACCTTCAACCTGGACCACCCGTTCGTGGTGCTCCCCTCCGCCGACGAACGGCAGCGCGCGGCGGCGGACGACTTCCTGGCCTTCCTCACCGAGGACCTCCAGCAGGAGAGCTTCGCCCGCCTCGGTTTCCGCGACCACGAACGACGGGCCTCGGCGGAGCTGCTCGCCGGCGTCGGCGCCGAGCCCACCGGCGGGCTGACCTACTTCGCGCCGCCGAACCCGGGGGTGGTCGAGGCGATGCTCAGCGGCTGGGGCACGCTGCGCAAGAAGGCCAACATCCTGATCGCGCTGGACACCTCCGGGTCGATGGAGGAACAGGTCGGGAACAGCACCCGCTTCCAGGTTGCCTCGGCGGCGGCGGCCAAGGGGCTCGCGCTGCTCAACTCCGAGGACCGGGTCGGCCTCTGGTCGTTCTCCTCCGAGACCAGGAAGCGGCCCGAAGGCCCGTACCGGGAGGAGGTCCGGCTCGGTGACTTCGACCAGAAGCGGATCAGCAGTCGGATCGCCGGCCTGCACGTCGCGGGCGACACCGCGCTCTACGCGACCGTCCGGGCCGCCCACCGCCACCTGCTCGACCGGTACGACCCGGACCGGATCAACGCCGTCGTGGTGCTGACCGACGGCAAGAACGAGTACGCCCGGGACAACGACCTGAACCGGCTGCTCGCCGACGTGGCCCTGGACCCGCGGCGCCCGGTGAAGGTCTTCTGCATCGCCTTCGACGGGGACTCGGACTTCGCAACGTTGGACCGGATCGCCAAGGCGTCGTCGGGCAAGGCGTTCGACGCCACCGACCCGGCCACGATCGACGAGGCCTTCGTGAAGCTGGTCAGCAGCTTCTGACCGAGGCCGACGATCCAGAAATGATCCCACCGCGGCCTTCGGTGCGGTCGTCGCCCGGGGCCTGGACCAGCGCCGGGCTACGGTCTGCGGGGTGCCGCCCTGCTTGCGCTGTACACACAGACATCCAAGTGTCCATTAGCATCACCGCTAGTTGACCCGGCCGAAACGGAGACAGGCGCCACCGGCTTCGATCGCGTGTTGCTCCGACCAACTGCCCTGAGGGTGCGATGAAGGAACCAGAATTCATCCGACCGGACGCAGCGCGTGACGAGGTGGCCTTCCTCGACCTGATGAGACAGCTCAAGGACCGGTCGGGCCAAACCTTCCGGCAGTTGGAGAAGGCTGCCGAACGGCACGGTGACTATCTGCCGCGCAGCACGGTGGCCGACGTGCTGCGTCGTCAGGCACTGCCACGGGCCGATATCGTGGCCGCGTTCGTCCGTGCCTGCGCTGGTGAAGAGCATGTCTCGGCCTGGTTGCGGGCCCACGCCCAGCTGAGCCAGGGCACGCCGGCGCAGCAGAACGGGTCGTCGTCTCTCCCATCGGTCACACCCGGCGACGGTGCCGCCAAGCCGGAGGTGGGCGACCAGTTGGCGGGGGTGCGGAGCACCGCGAGGGAGACCGTGGTGGCGGACAAGTTGCCCCGTGCTCTCCGCCGACCCTTCGCACCGTCGATCCTGCTGGCGATGGTGCTTGCCACAGGTGTCGGCGTTGCGGTCTCCGCCGACGACACCCGGCGACACCACGGTGGCTCCCTGGGCGGCTCCGCCCAGAACTCGACCGAGACGCCCGCACCGGAGGTCAGCCGATCCGGGCAACTTCCGGCCAGCGGCTGGTACCACCTCCGCCCCGCCCACATCGCCGACCAGAGCCTGTGTCTGGGAGAAGGGCGGGAGCGTAACGGGCGTACCGACCGACCGCTCGCGGTGCAACGGCCCTGTAGCGGGGTAGCCCCCGACACCCAGTTGATCGCGACCACGGTCACCGGCATGTATGAGATCCGCTGGTACCACCCGGTTGAGGGAGCTGGTTGCCTCAGCGTCGACGACGCCAAGGTGGCCAGCGGAGCGCTTCTCCAACCCACCACCTGCCTCGGGGCGCCGCATCAGCGCTACCTGCTGGAGCCAGTCGACCAGCCACGCCCGGGCGGCTACCGGCTACGGCCGGCGCACAGTGGGCTCTGCATCGGGGCGCTCGGCGGCGTCGCCGACGTCGACGTCGGCGCCGAGGCCAACCAAACGGCCTGCACCGGTGAGGCTGACCAGGTGTTCATGCTGCAACCCGCAGCACGGGCCTACAGAACAGACGTCATACCGCCGGGCGGCCGGTAGGGCGTCGCTCGTGACACGCTCGTTCCCTTGCCGTGCCGTGAGTCGGCGGGTGGGCGGGAGCCGCCAATCGTGTGGACGACGTGCTCCGGTTACGGTCGCAGACGACGGGTGGTCGAGCGGACACCTCGCGGATGGACGGATCCGGCAAGGTCCGTCGCTGCCCGAAACCGCCCGCACGGCGGGCTCGGCGCCTGATGAGAGGACGCCTTGACCGCCGGGCGAGGGTTCCTCCGGTCGCCTACCGCGAGGCCGGCGAGGTGAAGCCGACGACGGAAGCCGCCCGGTTGGAGGTGTTCAAGACGTGCCGTACCTCGTTCGAGCGGTTACCTTCGACCGAGTTGAAGGTGCCGTCGACGCTGGTCTCGTGGAACGACGTGACGATGCCGACGTGGTCGATGATCCCGTCACCCTCCCAGTCGTAGACCACCGCGTCACCCTTGCGCGGGACGTAGCTGCCCTTCGGGTGCCAGGTGCCGTTGTTCACGCCGTAGGTCTTGAAGCTCGCGGCGAGCGCGTTGAGCCCCGTGTACTTCGCGGTGCCCCAGTAGAAGGCGAACTTGGCGAAGTCGGCGCACCAGGCCCGGGCCCGCCAGTTCACCGTCACCCAGGACTTCGTCCCGTCCCGGTATTCGTAGCCCTTGCTGGACTTGCCACAGGTGGAAGCCGAGGTGTTGTCGTGCCGATCGTTGTTCGGGTCGGCCCAGAAACCGGTGTAGAAGTTGCAGTTGCTGCCGGTCTCGTAACGACGCAGCTTCACGTCCGCGTTGTCCGTGTAGAGCTGTTTGTAGGCGATGTTGCCGACATCGATGCCCAGGGCGGTGTCGGCGGCCTGGGCGGCCGTCGCCGGAATGACGACACCGGCAGCAACGGCCACAGCCACGGCCGCGTTGGCCAAGATTCTGGTGATTTTCATTGATCCTCCGGGGTTCGCCGCGGTCTCTGCCGCGGTCACTGACGGCGAGCGCTCCGCGCGCGACGGGACACGCTCGGGCCGGGTGCACAGGTTGATCGTCGATACGGCTGGTCGGTGCGAGGCTTCCGCCATCGTCTTCGCCCGGGACCTGACTCAGCCCAGGTCCTCGATCACCTCCCCGGCGCTGACCAGCACGCGCTCGACCCGCTGCCGCTCGGCGCGCAGCCGGACGAGGTCCTTGCGGACCATCTCGCGCTGGATCTCCCCCTCGATATCGGCCAGGCCCGCCACCAGCTTCAGTCGCTGCTTGCAACCCACGTCGACCAGCGCGATCCTTCTGCTGCGGGCGATGTCCGTCGAGCTCACCCCGGCCGGCGTCCAGGTTCCGTCCGAGCCCGGCGGCGCCGCGGTCACGCCTTCGTCGTGCAGGCACCGTCGCCACCGGTCCAGCAGATCGCGACCCGGCGGCGAGGCCAGCGCCTGTTCGTAGCTGGCCGCCGCGGCCCGTTGCGCGTGCAGGTCCGGCAGGTGCAGTGCGCGGACCGGCGCCGCCCCCAGGCAGCTGCGGCGGGTGGCCTCCTCGGCACCGGTCATCGGCGCCGAGTTCTGCTCCATCAGCCGGCGTTGGGGGCCCGTCGGCGGTGGCTCCTGGTATCCATGTCGGGCCACCTCCGACTCGATCCAGACGCCGTACCGGCGGTCGGTGGTCATCGGTCCGGCGCGGTGGTCGATGGCCTCGAAGGTGTGACCGTTGGCGGCCATGCACGCCCTCAGTAGCAGGTTGATCGCGTAGTCGACGGTGCGGATCTCGGCGTTCGAAACGCCGAACTGGTCCAGCGGCAGGACGATGGTGCCGGTCCGGTGATCCACCCTCGCGCCGGCCGCCTGGGCCATCGGCGTGACGAGAGCCGGATCGACGCTCCTGCGGCTTGTGCAACCTGGAATGAGTACCGCGAGTGCGACCGCGACAACCGCGGCCACACTCGCGTACCTCATGGATACTGCGGTCACGGGCAGAACTTGTGACTGCTGATCCTGTCCTGCCAGTTCAAACCGTTGGCGCTGCCGAGTCCACCGCCGTTCGCCAGGTACGGATCACGGAAGTTGGCACCGTCTGCCTCGCGGTTGAACAGAATCGAACTGCCGGAGTGGTTGGCGTCGGTGTAGAGCCGAACCGCACAGCTCCGGCCCTCGTTCTTGACCGAGTTCGCCCCGTTGTCGATCTTCGCCGAGCAGGTCGACCAGGTGATCGTCGAGTAGTCGAACCCATTCGCGGTCATGCCGCGAAAGCAGCCGGTGTAGTCGTTCTCTCCCCACACGCAGACCTGGCCCGCCGTGCACTGGCTCTCCGAAGCCTGGGCGGATGTCTGCCCCACGACCAGGGCGGTCGCGGCGATCGCCAGTAGCACAGCAGCCCTACTGAGTGGCTTCTTCATGGAAGCTCCTTCCTTTGGTGGCGTTCTCGTTCGGCGAGAGTCCTCGGCTGAGCGATCCGTCAAGCCTTCGGGCAGACCACCTGGCCCGCCGTGCACCGGCTCTCCGAGGTCCGGACGTCAGATCCTCGGGCAGAGCTTGGTGGCGCCCCCGTCGTCCAGGTAGGCGTCGTAGACCCAGCCGATGCTTGCTCCCTGAGGGCTCCGGACGTACGTCCAGGTGTTGCCGTAGTCGTTCTCGGCGTAGCAGTCGTATGTCACCGACTCACCCTTGGGGAGGTAGGCGGTGATGGAGCAGGCCTGGTACGGACCCGTGTGCACCGACGCCCTCGCGGTGGTCTTTCCCGAGCCCGTGTCCTGGTTCGGGTGCGGCCAGGCGGCGTTGCCACACGTGACCGCGGCCGCTCCCACGGCGGAGGTGCTCGGCACCGCCTGGGTCGGACCCGACAGGCCCGCCACGGTCAACCCCACCGTGCCGAGCACGGCCAGGATGCGGGCGCCTGATCTGGAATGCATGACTTCTCCCTCGATCGATGATCTGGAATGCCGCGACCACCCGATGCATGCGACGCGGTCGGGGCTGTTCCCAGACTGGGCGGTGCCGACGATCGCTGGCCAGAGGTGGCGGCTGTCCCGGACAGAGATCTGCTGTCCGGCCAGGTCACAGCCCCACCGGACACTGTCCCGGACGCCACCCGACACCTCGGGCGGCGACCTGACACCGGAGGTTCCGCATCAGATGAAGGAGTTGTCACACTGGCTGTAGCAGATCGGGAGAGGCACCGTCTGCCGGCCATCACCGCTCCACCGGCGAGCTTGGCGGCGATGCCGCCGGTGCGGTGCCCACTGCCGACCCGGTCGCCCGTCGGCGACGGCCTGCCCGCCCCGCTGCGTGCTCAGGCGTACCCGGACGGCGAGAACCGTGCCGGGTGAAGCCCGGCACAGGATGTGAAAGAGCGTGACCCGTGGGCGTGGCCACCGGGGCTTGCCGGTGCCAGCCGTACGGGGGGGCCGACCCACGGGCGGTGCCACGGCGAGAGGTCCCCGCCGTGGCACCGGTCCGAGGGGGTCAGCGCAGGCGGGACTCGATCGCCTCGATGATCCGGGGACGCAGTTCCGCGGCTCGGATGACGGCGTCGACGGAGCCGACCTCGACCGCCCGCCGGATGTTGTGCACCCGGTCGAACTCCGTGGCCACCTCGCCGAGCTTCTCCGCCCGGACCGACGAGCGGACCTCGTCCAGCTCGGCGGTCAACGCGGCGCGGTCGGCGCCGGCGGCCGCCGCGACGCGGGCCTCCAGTTCCCGCACCCGCGGGTCGGCGGCGGTGCGGGCGTTGACGTCGCCGGAGAACACCACCGCGGCGGCGGGCGCGCCGCCGAGCACCGAGGCGAACGAGCCCTCCAGCGCGAGCACGGTCATGTTCGGGTTCAGCGCCTTGGAGAACACCACGAACGCGCCGCCGTGGTAGCGCGAGATCACGCAGAACACGATGGGCCCGCGGAAGTTCACGATCGCGCGGCCGATCTCGGCGCCGTACTCCAGTTGCAGCTTGCGCATCGACTCCGGCGAACCGTCGAAGCCCGACAGGTTCGCCAGCACCACCAGCGGCCGGTTGCCGCTGGCCGCGTTGATAGCGCGCGCCGCCTTCTTCGACGACCGGGGGAAGAGCGTGCCCGCGGTGTAGGTGTCCGGGCCGTCGGTGGGCGGGAAGCCACGCCGCGGCACCGACCGCGACTCGATGCCGAGCAGGCACACCGGCATGCCGCCGAGGTGCACGTCCTGCACCGCCACGGTCTCCGCGTCGGCCATGCCCGCCCAGCGTTCCAGCACCGGGTGGTCCTGGTCGCTGAGGGCCCGCATCACCGTACGGATGTCGAACGCCTTCTTGCGGTCCGGGTTGGCCTGGGCGGAGAAGATCTCGCCGACCGTGGTGAAGTCGCTGCCCTCCACGGCGTGCGGGAAGTCGGAGATGTCGCGGTCGACGGGGTCGTTCGTCCTCGCCCGTCGGGGACCGGCCTCGCCCGGCGCGACGTACGTGTGCTCGTAGTACGACATCAGCACGTCCCGCGCGGCCGTCAGGTTCGGCGCCCAGTACTGCGCCTGCCCGTTCGGGCCCATCACCCGGTCGTAGCCGCCGATGCCGAAGTTGTCCTCGGCGGACACCCCGCCGGAGAAGTCGAGCGACTGCTTGCCGGTGAGCACCATCGCCGAGTCCGGCGTCATCACCAGGATGCCCCGGGTGTGCATGAGCATCGTCGCCTCGGCGTTCCAGTACGGCTGCGCCCCGACGTTGATGCCGGCGACCACGATGTTGATCTCGCCGCCGTCCTGGGTGAACTCGACGATCCGCTTGAGCGCCGCGGCGACCCAGTCCATGTTCTCCGTGCCCGAGGCCATCGAGATCCGGGCGCCGGCGGAGAGCGCATACCACTCGAGCGGGACCCGTAGCCGCTCGGCGAGGTCCAGCGCCGCGATCACGCGACGGCACTCCGGCTCCGACAGCGCGCCGAGCGCCTTCGTCGGGTCGCCGAGCAGCACCACCCGGGTGACGCCCTGCGGGTGCCGCCGGGTCCGGGTGCTGACCACCCCCGCGACGATGGCCGCGCTGTTGCGCCCCTTCGGCCGGTCCACCGGCACCAGCGCGTGGTCGTCGTCGAGGTCGTGCTCGACGAAGTCGCCGAGCAGCTTGGTCAGCTCGTACGGGTAGACCGTGTTGCGGCTGCTGGCGCGCAGCACCTTCTGCCGGTAGTCGTCGAGCGGCTCGACCGGCTCGTCCGACGGCTCGCCGACGGTGAGCGTGGTGCCGCCGGTGAGGTCGAAGGAGATGCGTACCGCGATCTTGGTCAGCTCGCCCGTCCTCGGGTGGCGCTGCCGCGCGATGAAGAGGATCTCCTCCAGCCCGGCGCCGGCGGTCGTCGGCAGCACGCGGGCGGCGATCATCTCCAGCTCCGCGCGGGTGATGTCGCTCGGCGGCCAGACGTAGACCACGATCCGGTTGGTGTGGAAGCGGTTCTTCGACGGGCGCCGCGACTGCGCGCGGCGGATCGAGTCGAGGCAGGTGGCCAGGACGTCCTCGGCCGTCGGCAGCGCCACCAGCCGGCCGTCGTGCTCGCGCAGGCCGGTCAGGTCGCGCACCTGGGCGAACGCGACGAGGCGGTCGTCCGAGGGGTTCTCCTGCGCCACGCACTGGAACAGGTAGACCTCCTCGTCGGCCGAGGGCAGCCGGGTGAGGGCGAACTTGCGCAGCCGCTCCAGCTGCATCCGCTGCGCGATGTACGGGTGCAGGCCGCGGATCAGCCGTTCCTCGGTCATCCCGGTGGTCGACGGGCGGAACGTGAAGTGGTGGTGCATCACCGCACCGGCACGCCCCGCGACGGTGGTGGTGAGGCGGAGGACCTGGTTCGGCAGCGGGTGCGCGCTGACCACCGCGTGCAGGGCGGCCGCCATCGCGTCGGAGTCCTCCGGCTGCCCCTCCCAGGCGAGGTAGATGTCGGCGTCGATGGCGTCCTCGCCGCCCGCCAGCTCCGCGAGCCCGCGCAGCGCGTTGTCCAGCGCCTCGAAGCCCACCGCGCAGGAGACCACGCACGAGCCGGCGCGCTCGGCGACCACGAAGGTGCAGCCGGCGACCTCCCTGGTCCGGACGTTGGTGAGGCCCTTGTTGCCGTAGTACCGCCGGTTGAGCACCTCCAGCATCACCGCGTTGTCCAGGTGGTCGCGGGTCAGCCGCTGGCCGAGCAGCCGCACCAGCGGCTCGGTGCTGCGTACCATCTCGGCGATGCGCTCGCCGCGGTCCGGCGCGTCCGGGTGCGCGTCCAGGTGGCGCAGGTGCCGGCGGACGCCGGCGTAGACGCGGGCGCGGTTGCGGCGCAGCAGCGGCTGACCGAACCAGGCGAACACCACACCCCGGGCGAGATCGGAGACCACCGGGAAGCGGACCTGGGTGGCGGCCACCAGCCGCTCCAGCGCGAGGCCGGCGGGCTCGCGCAGCGTCTCGTCCGGCGGCGGCTCGCGCAGCCACGCGCGCAGCAGCGTCGCGACGACCGTGGCGTCGGCGGACGCGCGTTGCTGGGCGAGGAAGATCCGGAATACGGCGGCCTCCAGCTCCGGGCACCGCTCCATCTCGGTGACGCCGTAGTGCCCGAGCGCCTTGGCGAGCTTGGCCTGGAACGTCATCGGCAGCCCGGCCCGCTCGACGTCGAGACTCTGCAGGTAGGTGTGGAAGTACTCGCGGGCGCTGTGCACGTGGCTCTCGCCGGTGCCGTCCTCGCCCGCCGGCCGGTTGCGGCTCAGCTCCGTCAGGTCGGCGAAGACGTCGACGAGTTCGAGTTCCTCGGCCAGCGGGCGGTAGCCCTCCTCCGTGGACGCGCGGCGCGCGGTCAGGTAGTCGTCGAGCACCCGGCGTTCGTCGTGCGGGTCGACATCGTAGCCCAGCAGCAGGCTGCGCAGGTCCTGCTGGCCGCGCGTGGCGCGCTCCCGCGCCGGGATCCTGTCGGGCGCGGCGGGCAGCTCCAGCTCGACGGCCCCGACGGCCGTGGCCTCCTCGGCCTCGGCGTCGTCGTCGGCGAGCGGCTCCAGCCGCAGCAGCGGCGCGCCGGTCTCCACCTGGCTGCCCACGGAGACGACGCATTCCTTCAGCCGGGCCCGGAACGGTGCCCGCAGCACCGTCTCCATCTTCATGCTCTCCAGCACCAGCACCGGAGCGCCCGCCTCGACCTCGGCGCCCACCTCCACCGGCGTGGCGACCACCAGCGCGGGCGCGGGCGAGCGGACGACGCCTCCCTCGTCGCGGCTGACCCGGTGGGTCACGCCGTCCACCTCGACGAGGTGGATCGGACCGTGCGTGCCGGTGAGCATCCGGTACCGGGTGCCGTTGACCATGATCTGCCCGGTGTGCCGGTCGAAGCGGTCGATCTCGACGTCGGCAGTGCGGACCTGGTCGCCCGCCTCGATACCGACGCGGAACCGGTGTGCGCCGATCCGGGCGACGCGTACGCGGTAGCCGACGCCACGCAGCTTGAGGTCCAGCGGCCGGCCGCTCTCGTGCTGCACCTGGGGGCGTCCGCCGAACGCCGTCGACAGCAGCCGCTGCCGCTCGGCGCGCTCCTCCTCCTCGTACGCCTCGATGGCGGCGGCCGCCAGCGCGACGGCGGAGTGCCGGTGCGAGACCAGCCTGCCCTCGCCGCGGACCCGGTCGATCCAGCCGGTGTCGGCGCTCGCGTCGATCACCTCGGGCTGGTCGAGCAGGTCGAGCACGAAGCTCTTGTTCGTGGCACCGCCCTCGATGATCACCCGCGTCTCCGCCATCGCCCGGCGCAGCCGGCCGAGCGCCTCCTCGCGGTCGCGGCCGTGGGCGATGATCTTCGCGATCATCGAGTCGAAGTCGGCGGGGATGGTGTCGCCCTCGCTGACGCCGGTGTCCACCCGGACGCCCGGCCCGGCGGGCAGGTCCAGCAGCACGATGCGGCCCGGTGAGGGCGCGAAGTCGCGGTCGGGGTCCTCGGCGTTCAGCCGGGCCTCGATCGCGTGCCCCCGCTCCGCCGGCGGCCCGCCCTCGAGCCGGCCGCCGGACGCCACGTGCAGCTGCGCCTTGACCAGGTCGAACCCGGTGGTGGACTCGGTGATCGGGTGCTCGACCTGGAGCCGGGTGTTGACCTCGAGGAACGCGAAGAGCTCGTCGCCGGGGTGGTAGAGGAACTCGACGGTCGCCGCGCCCCGGTAACCGACCGCGACGGCCAGCCGTTCGGCCGACGCCTTGAGCTCGGCCGTCTGGGCGGGACCGAGCACCGGCGACGCGGATTCCTCGATGACCTTCTGGTTGCGCCGCTGCACCGAGCAGTCGCGGACGCCGAGCGCCCACGCGGTGCCCTCGCCGTCGGCGATCACCTGCACCTCGACGTGCCGGGCACCGGTCACCAGGCGCTCCAGGAACACGATGCCGCTGCCGAAGGCCCGGGCGGCCTCCTGGCTGGTCCGCTCGTACGCGTCGGCCAGCTCGGCCTCGTTCGTGACCACCCGGATGCCGCGTCCCCCGCCGCCGGCGGTCGCCTTCAGCATCAGCGGGTAGCCGATCTCGGCCGCGGCCGCCAGGGCGGAGTCCAGGGTCTCGACCGCGCCGCGGCTCCACGGCGCGACCGGCACGCCGACCTCCTCGGCGATCAGCTTCGCGCCGATCTTGTCACCGAGCTTGCGCATCGCCTCCGGGCTCGGCCCGACGAAGGTGACGCCGACCCGCTCGCAGAGCTCCGCGAACGCAGGATCCTCCGCGACGAAGCCCCAGCCGACCCACGCGGCGTCGGCCCCGGTCTCCACCAGCGCGCGCTCCAGCGCCTTCAGGTCGAGGTACGGGCGCGCGGACGCGGGACCGAGATCGTAGGACAGGTCCGCCTCGCGGACGAAGGTGGCCGTGCGGTCGACGTCGGTGTGCAGGGCGACGGTCTCGATCCGTGTCCCGGTTTCCGCGGCCAGGTCCCGTACGGCGTGGATGAGCCGCATGGCGGCCTCACCACGATTGACGATGGCGACACGTGTGAACACCCGACCGAGCCCTCCTGTAGACCAACGTTGCGCCGCGCCGCGACACGGCGGCCCCCGGCAGTATTCACCCTTCCATCTCGGAGCGGGCAGTGGCATGTCGCAGAGAGCGCACCTTGGCCGGCCCGGTTTGTGGGAACACGACGAAATCCGCCGTCCGGCGGGGCCTGACCTGGGCGTCTGCGGACGACGCGTCGACCGGTCAGGAGAGGGCGACCAGCTGATCAGGAGCGCGGGCCGCCCCCCGTCGTGCTCTCCCTCGCCACCAGCCGGAACAGGGTCTGCACGGAGAGTGGACCGGTCACCCCGGTGCCCTCGATCCGCGCGACGAGCCGGCGCACCGCCAGCCGGGCGATCTCCTCCTTGGCGGGGGCGATGGTGGTCAGGGTGGGTCGCCCGAAACGTCCCTCTTCGATGTCGTCGATCCCGACGACCGCCACGTCCTCCGGCACCCGCCGACCGGCCTCCGCGGCGGCCCGCAGCACGCCGATGGCGACGAGGTCGTTGTAGCCGAGCACCGCGTCGGGCGGTTCGTCGAGAGCGAGCAGGGTCCGCATGGCGCGTAGCCCGTCCAGCCGGCCGAACCGGTCGGTGACGGCGACCAGTTCGGGCCGGTACGCCAGCCCCGCCTCGGCCAGCGCCTCCCGGTAGCCGCGTACCCGCAGGTGGGCGGAGTGCCGGGGATCGCTCGGCCGGGCCCCGACGAAGGCGATCCGTCGCCGGCCCAGCCCCACCAGGTGCCACACGGCCTGGTGGCTGGCGGCGACGTTGTCGATGGCGATGTGGTCGTACGGCACGTCGTAGACCCCCTCGCCGATCAACACCAGCGGGATCCCGGCGGCGCGGGCCAGCACCTCCTCGCGGCCCACCCGTACCGGGCTGAAGATGAGGCCGTCGATGACGTGCCGCCGCGAGCCGCCCAGCAGCGACAACTCGGCGGTGCGGTCGGCGGCGGTGTTCTCCATGACGAGCGTGTAGCCGAGGCTGCCGGCCTCCCGGATCGCGATCTCGGCCAGCTCGGCGAAGTAGGGGTTGTTCAGCTCCGGGATGGCCAGCGCGATCAGGCCGGTGCGGCCCCGGCGCAGGTGCCGCGCGCACAGGTTCGGGGTGTAGCCGAGCTCGTCGACGGCCGTCTGCACCCGTCGCCGGGTCCGTTCGCCGACCGGTCGGTAGCCGTTGACCACGTTGGAGACGGTGGCCAGGGAGACCCCGGCCCGCTCGGCGACGTCCCTCAGACTGACGCCCACGGGGCGGCCCTTCCAGCCGGCGCCCCGCCCCGCCCGCCGCGACGGGTCACGCTCATCAGACTCCTCCTGGTGCGCGGGTCCGGGCGACCCGCCGTCGCGCGGGCGCCGACGGGGATGCCCGGCGACCGGGGATCCGGCAGGGAGACCACCATGGCGTACGCATCGACGGACAACCATTGACGCGCCGTCCGCCAGGCATCTATAACGTTGTACAGACGTTGATGGATATCAATAAGATCGTGCCGGCGCCGCGACGGAGATCCCGCCGACACCGGCGCTCCCCGCCAGCGTCCGAGCATCGGCCGATGCGCCCGAAGTCCCGCTCACCATCCCGTCGCGCGGGCTCCCCCACGCCGCCCGCGCAAACGTCCACCGGAGACGGCATGACACGTCGCGCCCGCACTCTGCCGCTGATGACCGCCCTCACCCTGCTCGCCGGCCTGCTCGCGCCGGCGTCCGCCGCGCAGGCGGCGCCCGCCAAGCCCCCGCCGCTGACCACGCCCTGGACCAGCCAGGCGCTCACCGGCACCCCCCTGCCGGAGTACCCGCGACCGCAGATGACCCGGCCCGACTGGCTCAACCTCAACGGCGAGTGGCAGTTGCGCCAGTCCGCCACCAACGACGCCCCGCAGTTCAACACGACCCTGCCCGAGCGGGTGAACGTGCCGTTCCCGGTGGAGAGCGCCCTCTCCGGCATCCAGCGGGCCGCGAACGACGACCGCCACTACCTGTTCTACCGGCGCACCTTCACCGTGCCCTCCAACTGGTCCGGCCGCCGCACCCTGCTGCACTTCGGCGCGGTCGACTGGCAGAGCACGGTGTGGGTCAACGGCGCGCAGGTCGGCGGGCACACCGGCGGGTACGACGCCTTCACCTTCGACGTCACGCCGCACCTCAACGGCGGCACGAACGAGATCGTCGTCAAGGTGTGGGACCCCACGGACAGCCGCCAGAACGGCAGCCTCCCACCGATCGGCAAGCAGACCAAGACCCCGGGCGGCATCTTCTACACCCCCAACTCCGGCATCTGGCAGACCGTCTGGTTGGAACCGGTGCCGACCGCGTCGGTCAGCCGCGTGGACGTGCACCCGAACCTCGCCGACAACACGCTGCGGGTGCGCGTGTCCACCCGCGGCGACGTCACCGGGCACACCGTCCTCGCCGAGGCGCTCGACGGTTCCGCCGTGGTCGGCTCGGCCACCGGCGGCTTCACCGACTTCAGCGTCCCGGTGCCGAACGCCCGCCGGTGGTCCCCGGACGACCCGTTCCTCTACCACCTCCGCGTGACGCTGCGCGGCCCCGGCGGCGGCGCGGTGGACCGGACGACGCACTACTTCGGGATGCGGGAGATCACCACCGGCGTGGTCGGCGGGGTGCTGCGTCCCAAGCTCAACGGCCAGTTCGTGTTCCAGGCCGGCACCCTCGACCAGGGCTACTGGCCGGACGGGCTCTACACCGCACCCACCGACGCGGCGCTCGCCTTCGACCTGCAGAAGCACAAGGACCTGGGGTTCAACATGGTCCGCAAGCACATCAAGGTCGAGCCGCAGCGCTGGTTCTACCACGCCGACCGCCTCGGCCTGCTGGTCTGGCAGGACGTGCCGTCGCTGACCGCGCAGGACGTCGACGCCGACAACGCGCAGCAGGCGCAGTTCGAGGCCGAGGCACGGGAGATCGTCGACGAGCACCGCAGCTCCCCCGCGGTGGTGGCCTACACGGTCTACAACGAGGGCTGGGGCGAGCGCGCGCTCGCCGACACCCGGCGGGTGGGCCAGAACGTGAAGAACCAGGACCCGACCCGGCTGGTCAACGTGCACAGCGGCCACAACTGCTGCCAGTCCCTGGGCGACCCCGGCAACGGCGACATCGACGACTGGCACGTCTACCTCGGCCCCGCCTCGCCGCGCCCGTCGGCCTCCCGGATCGCGGTGCTCGGCGAGTTCGGCGGCCTGGGACTGCGCACGCCGGGGCACGAGTACAGCCCGAACGGCAACTTCTTCGCCTACGAGTGGCAGCCCAACTCCACCGCCCTCACCGACCGGTACGTCGGCCTGGTGCAGGGCACCCAGAACCTGATGCTCGGCACGGGGCTCAGCGCCTCGGTGTACACCGAGATCACCGACCTGGAAGGCGAGTTGAACGGTTTCCTCACCTACGACCGCCGGATCGTCAAGATGGACGAGGCCCGGGTCCGCGCGGCCAACCAGGCGTTGATCGACGCGTCCAGGTCGCTGGGCGGCAACCAGCCGGTCGCGCTGCCGGTGAACACGAGGCGGTCGTTGCAGGTGACCACCCCGGGCCACACGCAGAAGTACCTGCGCCACCAGGGCAGCCTCGCGTACACCGAGGTGGTGGACGCGACCAGCTCCGCGCTGCTCAGGAACGACGCCACCTACACCGTCCGCGCCGGGTTGGCGGACGCGCGCTGCTACTCCTTCGAGTCGGTCAACTACCCGGGGCAGTACCTGCGCCACGCCGAGTCCCGGGTCCGCAACTCGCCGAACGACGGGACGGCGCTGATGCGGGCCGACGCCACCTGGTGCGCCCGAACCGGGCTCACCGGCGGCGGGGTCTCCCTGGAGTCGTACAACTTCCGGGGTTCGTTCCTGCGGCACCACGGCTCCGAGGTCTGGTTGAGCAACGGCACCGGCGGAGCCGCGTACAACACGCCCGCCCTCTGGGCCGCGGACAGCACCTGGAACGTCGCGGCCCCCTGGGCGCCCTGACGCCACCGCCCGGGCCGGTCCCTCCGGGGCCCGGCCCCGGCCTGGGTCGCGCCGCCGCACGGGTCCCGCCGCCGACGCTATTGCCATCGCTCGATGTGTGGTTATATTCCTTCACTGATTGAGGACGCATGTAGAAATCCTTCAAAGGAGACCGGATGAGAAGGCCCACCACCCGGCTGATCAGCCTCACCGCCGCAGTCGGGCTCTGCGCCGCGCTCGGATCGGCGGTCGTGGCGCAGGCGGCGCCCGCGCAGCCGCAGCCCGTGCTGGCGGCGGCCGTGCCCCCACAGCCCGGCAACTTCGTCGGCAAGGGCTTCGACACCTGCACCGCGCCGTCGCAGGCCGCGATGGACGCCTGGCGCACCAGCTCGCCGTACCGCGCGGTGGGCATCTACATCAGCGGCGCCAGCCGTTCGTGCGCGCAGCCCAACCTGACCGCGACCTGGGTCAGCAACCAGACCAGCAAGGGCTGGCGGTTGATCCCCATCGAGCTGGGCTACCAGGCGCCCTGCGGCAACCGCGCGCCGAAGATGTCCGCCGACCCCGCCACCGCGCGGTCGCAGGGCAGGGGCGCCGCTGACAGCGCCGCCAACGCCGCGCAGGCGCTGGGCATCGGGGCCGGCAGCACCATCTACAACGACATCGAGCACTACCCGACGACCACGGCGTGCCGCGCCGCGGTGCTGTCGTTCGTCTCCGGCTGGGTCGACCGGCTGCACGCGCGCGGGTACCTGGCCGGGATGTACTCCAGCGGGTCCTCCGGCATCAGGGATGTCTGCCTGGAGTACAACAACCCCAGCTACACCCGGCTCGACCAGATCTGGATCGCCTGGTGGAACGGGGTGGCCGACACCGACGCCGGTGCCTACTGCTCCGACGCCTACTACGCCAACCACCAGCGGCTGCACCAGTACGCCGGGGACGTGCGGGAGACCTGGGGCGGCGTGACGATGAACATCGACCGCAACTACCTCGACGTGGCCACCGGCCAGCAGCCCCCGCCGCCGCCGCCGCAGCAGTGGACCACCACCGTCGACAACGCCACGTCCGGCCGGTTCGTGGCGGGCGCGAACTGGAGCACCTCGTCGTACTCCGGCAGCCGGTACGGCGCGGACTACCGCTTCGCCGAGCCGACGCAGTCCAGCGACGTCGCCTGGTACCGGGCGGACATCCCGGAGACCGGGAGCTACGAGATCTCGGTCTGGTATCCCGCCGATCCCGGGTACAACAACCAGACGCCGTACGTCGTCGCCACCACCTCCGGCAACAAGTCCGTCATGGTCGACCAGCGGCTCAACGGCGGGCGGTGGACGTCGATCGGTGTGTTCACCCTCGCCGCCGGCGACGGCAACAAGATCGGGGTGAGCCGCTGGACCGCCGGCAGTGGCTACGTGGTCGCGGACGCGGTACGGATCACCCGCAACTGACGTCCCCCGGCCCGCGGCCGGTCGGCCGCGGGCCGGGGCGGTGCCGGCGCGGGCGCGGTCGGCCGCACCCGCCCCGTGCCGGGGGGGGTGCGGCCGACCGGCGACCCGCCCCGGTCTCAGCAGGGGTCGTTGTCGGCCCAGGCGTTCTGCGTGCCGGCACCCGGCTCGTCGCCCTGGGTCCACCACCTCGCGGTCCAGCGGCGGCCGTCGTGGGAGACCTGGGCGCCGCCGGAGTAGGCGGTCCCCGCCGACCAGGCCGGTGCGACGCAGGCCCCGCCGGGCGGGGTCGCGGTGGGGGACGGACTCGTCGGCGGGGACGCGGTCGGCCCCGTCGTCGGCGAGGTGGTCGGGGACGGACCCGCGCAGGGCCCCTCGTCGGCCCAGACCGCGGCGCTGCCCGGGGTCTCCCCCTGGGTCCACCACCTCGCGCTCCAGGTACGCCCGGCGTGGGACACCCGCGAGCCGCCGGAGTAGGCCGTGGCGGTCGCCCAGACCGGCGCGGCGCAGGCGCCGCCGCCCGGTGGGGTGGACCCGGTCGGGCTGGGCGTCGGGGTGACCGGCACGGCGCCCCGGGCGTGGTCGCTGGCCAGCGAGTACGTCTGCCCGCCGAAGGTGAGGGTGAAGTTCGCCGGCCCCGATATCGGCAGCTGGTAGTTGAGGGTCACCTCGGCGTGCGCGCCGGGGGCGATGGCGGCCGGGACGGTGAGCCGGACCCGGTGGTAGTCGCCCTTGAGCCCGCCCACGTTGCTCCCCGTGTGCCCGGTGGAGACGACGCTCAGGGCCCAGCCGGACTGCTGGGTCAGGGTGGGCGTGGTGGTCGGGTAGTCGAACTCCAGCTGCGCCCCGGCCGGCACGGGGCTGGCCGTGTTGTTGGTCAGCCGCAGCTCGGGGTTGATCGGGTAGTTGCTGTCGCCGAGGGCGAAGCCGCCGACCGTGGCGGTCACGTCGATGGTCCGGCTCGGCAGCGTGACGGCCGCCCGACGTGCCCCGTACGCGGGCGCCGCGCGGAACTTGTCGTAGAGCAGCGTGGTGAGCGTCTCGCCCATCCCGTACTGGCCCTTGGCCTGGTCGTAGCCGTAGTCGCCGGCGAGTTCCCAGATCATCACGCCGCCGATGCCCTTCTGCACCACGTAGTCCGCCTTGGCGCCGAGGGACTGCTCGTCCTCGGTGGAGAGGAAGACGCCCTTCTGCGCGTTCCACAACCAGGGGGCGACCAGCGCGGCGGAGTAGTTGCGGGCGTAGCTGCCGCTGATCCGGTCGGCCGGGTCGGTGGCCGGGGTCAGGCCGTAGGCCGGGAGGTAGTCCGGGGTGATGCCGCGCTCCAGGTTCTTGGCGTGCCACATCGGGCTGGCCCCGGCGGGCACCTCGTTGCCGGCGGCGTCCAGGTCGTGCCAGAGGTTGTCGATGCCGACCGCGCCGTTGCCACAGGGGGTGGTGGAACCGATCGACGCGCCGGTGCCGGGCGGACACTTGGTCTGGTCCGGCAGGGCGGCCCGGCCCCAGAGCCCGTTCGTGCCGCCGGTGACGCCCTGCCAGCCGCGGGTGTAGTAGGGCACCCCGATGTTGACCCGCCCGCTGGGCAGCGCGCCGCGGAAGTAGTGGTAGGCCCAGTCGGTGTTGAGGTAGCCGATGTTGCCGTAGGCGCCGTAGACGCCGCCGGCCGCCAGCTCGGCGTCGTCACCGTTGTCGTAGAGGGCGGCGTTCGGGCCGACGTGGTGGTTCCAGGAGCCGTGCAGGTCGTACGACATGATGTTGACGTAGTCGAGGTACCGCAACGCCTGGTGCGACTCCATGCCGCGCAGCAGCCACCCGGAGGCGGGCGCGGCCACGGTGAGCAGGTAGTGCTTGCCGTCGGTGGCGGCGGCCGCGTCGAGCTTCTCCCGCAGCGTCCTCATCAGCACCTGGTAGGAGGCATTCAGCCCGGCCCGCTTGGCGTCCGCCTGGGCGAAGTCGATGGGGTTGCCGGCCTTGTTGTTCGAGGTGGGGTACTCGTAGTCGATGTCCACCCCGTCGAAGCCGTAGGTGCGCAGGAAGGCGACCACGGAGTCGGCGAAGGTGGCGATGCCGGCGGTGTTGACCGTGTTGCTGCCGGTGGTGGTCATCCGGTAGAAGCCGCCCGCGTCGACCCGGTCGCCGTTGTCGTCGATGAAGCCGCCGGTCTCGGCCCAGCCGCCGACGCTGATCAGCGTCCGCACGTTCGGGTTCTGCTTCTTGTACTTGTTGAGCAGGTTGAAGTGCCCGGTGTAGGCGTACTGCGGATCCATCTCGGCGCCGGCGACGCCCGGCCAGGTCATGTTGGTGGCCGGGTTGTCCGCCGCCTTCGGGTTGCCGACGGAGATCTTGTTGGCCGCGTCGACGTGCGCGAACGCGTAGTTGACGTGGGTGACCTTGTCCCAGGGGATCTGGTTGGCCAGGTAGGCGGGCGCGCCGTTGCGTCCGGTGCGCCAGCTGGTGAAGTAGCCGATGATGCGCCGGGAGTGGTCGGCGCCGAGCTTCTCGCGACCGGCGGTGTCGTAGACGGTGCAGTACGGCACCGCCACGCCGGGCGTCGGGTACAGCCCGTCCGGCCGGCACGCCTCGTCGCCGCCGACGGCGGAGTGCGCGGCGGGGGCCACGGCCAGCGCCGTCGCCGCGGCCAGCAGACCGACGGCACCGCCGAGGAGCAGCTTGTTCAACCGCTTTCGCAACGCGCCACCTCCAACACTAAAGAAACTTAACTATTAAGATACTTAAATGTATACCTGCGCGACGGGCGGGGCGCAAGGACGCGGCGCAACCCCTCGCAAGCAGCGGGCGGGCACCCTCTCCGGCGGGGCGGGGGCCGCCCGCACCGACTTTTGCCCATCCGGTCGAAAGTGGAGACGATCTCGCCCATACATCTAGACATTTGAATGAAAGAATTTTAGTGTTTGCCTCGCCAGGCAGCGGCGTGCCGGGCCGACCATCAGGACATGGCAACGATGTCCGACGTTGTCCGGGCCCGACGCCGAGCCGGTGCCGCCACGCTGACGACGTGCGTCGTTGCCCCGCTCCCCCGGAGGAACACGATGCTCGTACCGTCCCGACGAGCGCGCGCACCCATCGCGGCTCTCCTCACCGCCGTGGTGGCCGTGGCCGGCCTCTGGCTGGCGCCGGCGGCCGCGACGGCCGCGCCCCCGCCCCAGGAACCCGGCGTCACCCTGCGCGTCTTCGACCTGCAGGTGCCGTTGGAGAAGCTCTGCACGCTGAAGGCCGGCCAGACCCCGAACATCGACAAGCTGATGCCGACGGTCGACTGGAGCAGCGCCGCCGACTTCGGCCTGGAGGACCACTTCCTGGTCCACGTCCTCGGCAACGTCTCCGTCACCCAGGCCGGGAACTACACCTTCCGGCTGACCAGCGACGACGGGTCACGCCTGCTGATCGACGACAACGTGATCGTCGACCACGACGGCGCGCACGGCCCGGCGCCCAAGGACGGCACGGTCAACCTGACCGCCGGATACCACTCCCTGCGCATCGAGCACTTCGAGCGCACGGGCGGCCAGCAGCTCACGTTGCAGTGGCAGACGCCGGGCTCCACCTCGTTCGTGAACGTCCCGACCTCGGCGCTGAGCACCGACGCCGGCGTCGTACGGGTGACCGCTCCCGGCCGCAAGGAGTGCGAGGCCAGCGGCGACTCCCCCGGCGACGGGCTGCCGCTGACCTCGGTGCACCCCAACTACACCCTGACCAACCTGCGCCCGAGCGGCTTCGAGCCGCAGGTCACCGGGTTCGACTGGTTCCCCGACGGCCGCCTGGCCGTCGCCACCTGGGGCGGCTCCCTGACCACCGCGGGCGAGGTGTGGATCCTGGGCAACGTCACCGGCAGCACCAGCGCCGGGCAGGTGACCCGGCAGCGGGTCGCGACCGGGCTCCAGGAGCCCATGGGGCTCAAGATCGTCGACGGGAAGATCTACGTCGCGGAGAAGGCCAAACTCACCGAGCTCAACGACACCAACGGTGACGGGGTCACCGACCAGTACCGCACCGTGGCCACCTGGCCCTTCGGCAGCAACTTCCACGAATTCGGGTTCGGCCTGCTCTACCGGGACGGGTACTTCTACCTGAACCTCTCGGTCTCCATCAACTACGGCGGCGCCACGACCGATCCGCAGCCCGCGCCGAACCGCGGCACCACCATCAGGGTCGCCCGCGACACCGGGGCGGTCAGCTACGTCGCCGGCGGGCTGCGCACCCCGCACGGCATCGGCTGGGGCCCCGAGGGTGACATCTTCGTCACCGACAACCAGGGCGGCTGGCTGCCGTCGTCGAAGCTCGTGCACGTCAAGCAGGGCCGCTTCTTCAACCACTACATGAACCCGCCCGGCCCGTTCGACAACAACCCGGTCGTGCAGCCGGTGCTCTGGATGCCGCAGAACGAGATCGGCAACTCGCCGAGCACCCCGGTGATGCTCGAGCAGGGCCCGTTCGCCGGGCAGATGGTCATCGGCGACGTCACCTACGGCGGTCTCCAGCGCGCCTACCTGGAGAAGGTCAACGGCGAGTACCAGGGCGCGCTGTTCCGGATGACCCAGGGGCTGGAGGCGGGGGTCTCCGAGGTCTCCGTCGGCCCCGACGGCGCCATCTACACCGGCGGCCTGCACGGCGGCGGCAACTGGGGGCAGGACGGCAAGCTCAGCTTCGGCCTGCAGAAGATCAGCCCCAACGGGAGCAACAACTTCGACATGCGGGCGATGCGGGCCCTGCCCAACGGCTTCGAGATCGAGTACACCCAGCCGCTGTCGGCGGCGACCGCCACTGCGCTGGCCACCAAGTACCGGGTGAAGCAGTGGCGTTACGTCGCGACGGCCGCGTACGGCGGACCGAAGATCGACGAGGAGACCCTCTCGGTCTCCTCGGCCACCCTGTCGGCCGACGGGAAGACCGTCCGGCTGGCGATCAACGGGCTGAAGGCCGGGCGCGTCGTGCACGTCCGCTCCCCCCGTCCGTTCGCCGCCACCAACGGCCAGTCTCTGTGGAGCACCGAGGTGTGGTACACGCTCAACGCCATCCCTGGCCAGCAGCCCCCCGTAAACCTCGCGCTCGGCAGGACCGCGACCGCCGACAGCTCGTGCTCGGCCGTCGAGGGGCCGGCCAGGGCCGTCAACGGGACCATCACCAGCGGCCGCCTCGACAAGTGGTGCTCGCTGGGCGCCAGCAAGTGGATGCAGGTCGACCTCGGCACCGTCCAGAGCCTGAACCGGTTCGTCGTCAGGCACGCCGGCGCCGGCGGCGAGAACACCGCCTGGAACACCCGCGACTTCAACATCCAGGTCAGTACCAACGGCACCACCTGGAGCACCGCCGCGAACGTCACCGGCAACACCGCCAACACCACCACCCACGACGTACCGACCACCCAGGCCAGATACGTCCGACTCAACGTCACCGCCGCCACCAGCACCACCGACGCCGCCGCGCGCATCTACGAGTTCGAGGCGTACGGGGGGCAGCCGGCGACCGCCAACCTCGCCCTGGGCAGGGCCGCGACCGCCGACAGTTCCTGCTCGGCCACCGAGGGCCCGGCCAAGGCGGTGAACGGCAGCGTGGTCGGCGGCAACAGCGACAAGTGGTGCTCGTCGGGGGCCAGCAGGTGGATGCAGGTCGACCTCGGCGCCACCCAGAGCCTGAACCGGTTCGTCGTCAGGCACGCCGGCGCCGGCGGCGAGAACACCGCCTGGAACACCCGCGACTTCAACATCCAGGTCAGTACCAACGGCACCACCTGGAGCACCGCCGCGAACGTCACCGGCAACACCGCCAACACCACCACCCACGACGTACCGACCACCCAGGCCAGATACGTCCGACTCAACGTCACCGCCGCCACCAGCACCACCGATGCCGCCGCGCGCATCTACGAGTTCGAGGCGTACGGCCCCGCCGTCGCTCCCGGCCGCGTCACCCTCTTCGACGGCTCCGGTCTCGGCAACTTCGAGAGCACCAACGGCACCCCGGCGACGTGGCCCCTGGCCAACGGCGGCATGGAGGTCCTCGGCGGCGACATCCGCAGCAGGCGCGCCTTCGGCGACTTCCGGCTGCACGTCGAGTTCTGGCTGCCCAACCTGCCGTCGAACGTCACCGGCCAGGCCCGCGCCAACAGCGGCATCTACCTCCAGGACCGCTACGAACTCCAGGTCCTGGACTCCTTCGGCGACACCACCCCGGCCAACGACGAGTGCGGCGCGATCTACGGCAAGATCGCACCGTCGACCAACGCGGCCACCGCCCCCGAGACCTGGCAGACCTACGACGTCACCTTCCGCGCGGCCCGCTTCAACAGCTCCGGGGTCAAGACGGAGAACGCCCGCGTCACGGTCGTGTGGAACGGCGTCACCGTCCACAACAACGCGGTGCTCGACGGGCCGACGGGCAACGGCGCCCCCGAGGGACCCTCCGTGGGACCGATCCGGCTACAGGACCACGGCGACCCGGGCCTGAACGTGCACTACCGCAACATCTGGGTCGAGCCCCTGGGCTGACCGCACCGGGGAGGAGGACCCGCGGGTCCTCCTCCCCGGGCCACCCCGGTCACGCGGGGCAGCTCAGAAGTCGTCGTCGAAGGCGACGGTGCCGGTCACCCCCACCTGGTAGGCCGAGACCCGCCGCTCGAAGAAGTTGGACAGCTCCTGCACGTCCTGCAACTCCATGAACGCGAACGGGTTCGCCGACCCGTAGTGGGCGGGGATGCCGAGCTGGGCGAGCCGCCGGTCGGCGACGTGCTGGAGGTACTCGCGCATGTCGGTCAGGGAGAGCCCGGACACGCCCTGCCCGAGAAGGTCCTCGGCGAACTGGACCTCGCACTCGACGGCCTCGGTCAGCATCTCGCGTACCCGCTCGGCGAGCTCGTCGTCGAACAGGTCCGGCTCCTCCCGCCGGACCGTGTCGACCACGTCGAAGGCGAACGCCATGTGCATCGACTCGTCCCGGAACACCCAGTTGGTGCCGGAGGCCAGCCCGTGCAGCAGGCCGCGGGAGCGCAGGAAGTAGACGTAGGCGAAGGCGCCGTAGAAGAACAGACCCTCGATGCAGGCGGCGAAGCAGATCAGGTTGAGCAGGAACGCCCGCCGGTCCGCCCGGCCACGCAACTCGCGCAGGTCGTGCAGCGAGTCGATCCAGCGGAAGCAGAACTCGGCCTTGCGCCGGATCGACGGGATGTTCTCGATGGCGGCGAAGGCGGCGAACCGTTCGGCCTCGTCGGGCACGTACGTGTCGAGCAGGTTCAGGTAGAACTGGACGTGCACGGCCTCCTCGAACAGCTGCCGGGACAGGTACAGCCGGCCCTCCGGGGAGTTGACGTGCTGGTAGAGGTTGAGCACGAGGTTGTTGGCGACGATGGTGTCGCCGGTGGCGAAGAACGCCACCAGGCGGCCGACCAGGTGCCGCTCGGCCGGGGAGAGCCGGTCGAGGTCGGCCAGGTCGGCGTGCAGGTCGACCTCCTCCACCGTCCAGGTGTTGCGGATGGCGTCGCGGAACCGGTCGAAGAAGTGCGGGTAGCGCATCGGGCGGAGGGTGAGGTCCATCCCCGGGTCGAGCAGCATGTGTGTGGTCCTCGGGTCGGTCGTGGTCGGGGTGGTCACTGGCAGGCCTCACACGACTCGGGGTTCTCCAGCGAGCAGGCCAGCGCCTCGTCCGCGCCGGGCGGGGGCGCGACGACGCCGGCCGCCCGCGCCGGTCCGGTGGGTGCGACGGGTGCGACGGTGGCCTGCTGGATCCGGGTGGCCGGGCGCGAGCGCAGGTAGTAGGTGCTCTTCAGCCCGGCCTTCCAGGCGTAGCGGTACATCGAGGAGAGCTTGCCGATCGTCGGCGCGGCCAGGAAGAGGTTCAGCGACTGCGACTGGTCGACGAAGGGGGCCCGGGCGGCGGCCAGGTCGATCAGCGCCCGCTGCGGCAGCTCCCAGGCGGTACGGAACAGCTCGCGGACATCGGCCGGCAGCTCCGCGACCTCCTGGACGGACCCCTCGGCGCGCTTGATCGCCGTCCGGGTCCGCTCGGTCCAGAGGCCACGGGCCTTCAGCTCGCGCACCAGGGCGGTGTTGACCTGGAGGAACTCCCCGGAGAGGGTCTCGCGCTTGAAGAGGTTGGACACCTGCGGCTCGATGCACTCGTAGCAGCCGGCGATCGAGGCGATGGTGGCGGTGGGGGCGATCGCCACCAGCAGCGAGTTGCGCAGCCCGTGCGCGGCGATCCGTTCCCGCAGCGCGCTCCACCGCTCGGCCTGGGTCCCCGGGACGCCCCACAGATCGGGTTGCAGCTGCCCCCGCGCCGCCCGGGTCTGCCCGTACGCCGGGTGGGCGCCGAGGCGCTCCGCCAGGTCGGCCGAGGTCTCCAGGGCGGTCAGGTACAGCTCCTCGCTGATCCGGGTGGAGAGTTCCCGCGCGGCCGGCGAGTCGAACGGCAGCCGCAGCGCGAAGAAGACGTCCTGCAGGCCCATCAGCCCGAGGCCGACCGGCCGCCAGCGGGGGTTGCTCGCCGCCGCCTGCGGGGTCGGGTAGTAGTTGATGTCGATGACCCGGTCGAGGAACGTGACCGCCGTGCGGACGGTCGCGCGCAGCCGTCCCCAGTCGAGGCCGTCGGCGCCGAGGTGGGCGGCGAGGTTGACCGAGCCGAGGTTGCACACGGCGGTCTCGGTGTCGCTGGACACCTCGATGATCTCGGTGCACAGGTTGGACAGGTGCACCACGTTGCCCGGCTCGGCGGTCTGGTTGCAGAGCCGGTTCGCGGCGTCCTTGAACGTCATCCAGCCGTTGCCCGTCTGGGCGAGGGTGCGCATCATGCGCCCGTACAGCTCCCGTGCCGGGAGCTGGCGGACGTAGCGGCCCTGTTCCTCGGCCGCCCGGTACGCCGCGTCGAACTCCTCTCCCCACAGGTCCGGCAGCTCCGGCACCTCATCCGGGTCGAAGAGCGACCACACCCCGTCCGACTCGACCCGCCGCATGAACTCGTCGGGGATCCAGTTGGCCAGGTTGAGGTTGTGCGTTCGCCGGGCGTCCTCACCGGTGTTGTCGCGCAGCTGGAGGAACTCCTCCACGTCCGGGTGCCACGGCTCCAGGTACACGCAGGCCGCGCCCTTGCGCCGGCCGCCCTGGTTGACCGCGGCCACCGAGGCGTCCAGCGTCCGCAGCCACGGCACGATCCCGTTGGACTGCCCGTTCGTGCCCCTGATCAGCGCGCCCCGGGAGCGGACCCGGGAGAAGCCGATGCCGATGCCGCCGGCGAACTTCGACAGGTTCGCCACCTGCGCGTACCGCTGGTAGATCGAGTCGAGTTCGTCGCGCGGGGAGTCCACCAGGTAGCAGGAGGACATCTGGGTGTGCCGGGTGCCGGAGTTGAACAGCGTCGGCGAACTCGGCAGGTACGCCAGGCTCGACATCAGCCGGTAGAACCCGATCGCCTCGTCCGGGGCGGTGGAGAGGCCGCAGGAGACCCGCAGCAGCCAGTACTGCGGCGTCTCCACCACCAGCCGGCTCGTCGGGTGGCGCAGCAGGTACCGGTCGTAGACCGTCCGCAGGCCGAAGTACTCGAAGCGCAGGTCGCCGCGCGGGTCCACCGCGTCGTCGAGGGCGGTGGCGTGGGCGGCCACGAACGCCGCGGTGTCGTCGCCGACCAGGCCCTCGGCGTGGCCGCGGCGGATCGCCTCGCTGAAGGAGCCGATGCCCTGCCCGCGGACCTCCTTGTCGACGTACGCGGCGAGCAGGCGGGCGGCCAGCCGCGAGTACTGCGGCTCCTCGCCGGTCAGCTCAGCCGCGGTCTGGATGGAGAGCCGGTGCAGCTCCTCGGTCGTCGCGCCGTCGTAGAGGCCGCTGATCGTCCGGGTCGCCACCCGCAGCGGGTCGACGTCGGCGAGGTCGTCGGCCCACCGCTCGACCGCGCGTACGATCCGGTTGACGTCGACCGGTTCGGTGTGGCCGTCGCGCTTGCGCACGTGCATCTGCGCGCGCCGCCGGCCCGGCAGGGCCGCCTCGTCGACCGCCGCGCCGGCGGCCGGAACAACCTCGGTGACTGTCACCACTCACTCCTCGCGAGCCTTGATCCCAGACGGACTTCCTGGGCACGCGCGGAGCGGACACCGGCGACCGGCGCGCCGAGGGGGCACGCGGACGGCATGGCGTCGGCCGTCCCGCGCGGCCTCGGACCGCCGTGCGCCCGGTTCGGGGCACGGCGCGCTGGCAGGTCTTCGGACTCGCGGGCGTGACCGACCTCGCCGGTCTCCTACTGGCCGTCGCTTCCCGGGCCGCTGGCGGCCCAGTGCTGATGACGGCGGTCGTTCCCACTCACCGCTGCGGGGCAGTCCCGGACTTCCACCGGGTTCCCTCTTGCCTCGACCGCCCGGGATGGGCGGCCGAACCAGCTGCGCTCGACACCATATATAGGGATGACGCCTGTTGTCACACCCCACATGTCGGTCCCGGGCGTGTCGTGGGCGACCGCGGCGACGGCCGTCGATCCCGGCGCGCGGTCGCGCGCGGGGTCGCCGGTGCGGCGGCGCGGCCCGCGCGCTACGGGGTGACGGTGATGTTGGTCAGCCCGGTGCGGGCGCCGGTGACGGTGTTCGAGGCGTGCACGACGTTGGGGTTCGCGGCGCACTTCGAGGTCGAGGAGACCCGGACGGCGTACCCGCCGACACCGCCGAGGTCGGAGGCGTTGCCCCGCCAGACGTTGCCGCAGCCGTACCCGTCGAGCAGGTTGTGCGTCTCGTAGCCGTTGGCGAACGTGCCGGGCGACTGGAAGGTGCCCGTGTTGCCCTCGATGAGATAGCCGTTGCCCTTGGCGTCGACCCACGAGTCGCCCGAGTTGACGCCGGAGATGCCCCGGCCGTCGAACCGGTTGCCCCGCAGCACGCCGCCCTGGGTGCCCTCCTTGATGTCCACGTGCTCGGCCCGGACGTTCGGGCCGATGTGGTTGTCCAGCACCTGGACCCGGTCGGAGCGGTCCACCCCGCCGGAGTTGCCGTGACAGCCGAAGTTGGACTGCGCCGAGCCGAGGTAGACCCCCTCGCCGTAGCCGGGCTGCACCAGGCCGGTGTCGGTGATCGTCGAGTTCCGGATGATCCCGTCCGCGGAGGAGCGGCGGAAGTGCACCGCCTCCTCGTCGGTGTGGTGCACGTGGACCCCGTCGATCGTGACGTGGTGGGAGTTGTCCAGCACGATGCCCTTCTTCGACTCGGCGACGGTGAAGCCGGTCAGGTTCCAGTGCGGCGCGTCGAAGAGCCAGAGACCGTACCCGGAGTCCCAGCCGGCCGTGGGCACCGGACAGGACGGCCCGCTGCCCGCCGGCCCGTCGTTGACCAGGATCGCGGCGCGCGGCCCGGTCAGGGTGATCGGCGACGAGGCGGTGCCGGCCCGCTGGGTCAGGAACGCCCCGCGGTACGTGCCGGC
Organism: Micromonospora sp. CPCC 205561; assembly: GCF_036906775.1. Taxonomy (NCBI): domain Bacteria; kingdom Bacillati; phylum Actinomycetota; class Actinomycetes; order Micromonosporales; family Micromonosporaceae; genus Micromonospora; species Micromonospora sp. CPCC 205561. The sequence goes on from NZ_JBAKHV010000025.1 coordinate 55,851, forward strand.
CGCGAGCCGGATGGTCTGGCCGGGCCGGGCGGCGGCGAGGGCGGCCTGGAGCTGGGCCGCGGTGGAGACGTCCAGCACCGGACCGGCGGGCGGGGCGGTGGTCGGCGGGGCGGTCGTGGGGGGAGCGGTCGTGGGCGCAGCCGTCGTCGGCGGGGCGGTGGTGGGCGGGGCGGAGCCGGCGCAGGGCCGGCCGTCCACGGTGCAGTTGAGGGGTTCCCCGAGCCCGCGCACGTTGAAGCCGAAACTCTCGGCGGCGCCGGGAGCGACGTCGCCGTTGTAGCCGGCGTCGGTGAAGCGGTAGTGCTGGCCGGTCCGGGTACGCACGGAACTCCAGGAATTGCTCACCTCGGAGCCGGCGGGCAGGTCGAACTCCACCACCCAGCCCGTGCTGGCGGCGTCGCCCCGGTTGGTGACGAGGTACTGGGCGCCGTACCCGGTGCTCCACACCGAGGTCCGGGCGAACGCGGCGGTCAGCTCGGGCGCGGCGGCGTGCGCCGTGGGCGCGAAGGCCAGGGCCGTCGCGCCCAGCCCGGCGAGGGCGGCGACGAGGCCGGCCGCGGCAGCTGCCCTGCCGGTACGGGAGCGGGTCATCAGCGGGCCTCCGTCGGTGGGTACCGGGGACCGGGTCGGACGAGCCGGCCCCCACGATGCCACGAATTCTAGATGGTCGATGTCCGGGGCGGCGGCCGACGCGGAGCCCCCCTCGACGGCGGCCGGGTGTACCGCCGCCATCGGCGGGTAGACGGGGCGGCATGTTGAAGCGCGCGGTGTGGCAGGGGCTGGCGGCGGGTCTGGTCGGCGTGGCGGTGATGACGGCCGGGGAGAAGATCGAACAGCGCCTCACCGGCCGCCCGGACTCCCACGTTCCGGCCCGGGTGCTGGCCCGCCTGACCGGGGTGTCGGAGCGGCCGAGGCGGCAGCCCCGGTGGCTCAACCTGGCGGGCCACTACGGCCAGGGGGCCCTCGTCGGCGTGCTCCGCTCCGTCATGGCGCAGGCGGGGCTGCGCGGGCCGGTCGCCTCGGGGATGTTCACCGTCGTACGCCTGACCGGCGACCAGATCCTGGAGAACGCCACCGGGGTGGGCGCGCCGCCGCAGACCTGGCCCCGCCGCGAACTCGCCGTCGACGTGCTGCACAAGGCGGTCTACGGCTTCGCCACCGGTGCCGTCGCCGACGCCCTCGCCGCCCGCGACGGGCTGGGCCCGGGGCAACGGCACGCCGCGCGGCGCCCGGGGCGACGCTCCGACGTGGGCCCGTTGCCCCGGAGCGCCGCCCACGCCAGGCGGTCCTGAGCCGCCCGGCCGGGGGCGGCTCAGGAGCCGCCCCGACCTGGGACGCCGGCCGGGGGCGGTAGGGGCGGGCCGGCGACCGCCCCGGCGTCACCCGTCCTCGCGGCCGGTCGCCCGGGCCGGTTCCCCGTCCGCGCCGGGGCCCGCGCCAGCGTCGGCGAGGACGTCCGGCCAGTGGGCGGGGGCGTCGAAGGGCCGGCGGCTCAGGGTCGCGACGACGCCCGCCACCACCGCGAACACCACCAGCAACGGCCACCTCGCCACGCCCCGGCCGCCCGGCGGACCGGCGGCGTGGACGGCGCGCGTCCCCGACCGCTGGCCGCGCACCTCAGCCTCGCCGGTCCTCGTCGCCGGGCTCCACCAGTTGGCGTTGCTCCAGGGCGTCGGCGGGATCGGCGTCGGCCGGCAGCGAGACCGACGGCAGGCTGTGCTCGCCCGGTACGGACGCGCCCTGTTCGACGAGGTCCGCCTCCGTCGCGTCCAGCGGTTGCGCCTCGGGCGTCTCGTCGGGCTGGCCCTCGTCGAATATCGGCTGCCGCTGCTCGACGGCGTCGGCTTCGGGCGGCAGGTCCAGGGGGGACGCGTCGCCGGCGGTGCTCATCGCCCCTCCCCCGGCCGACCGGCAGCCGGCGCGGGCCGGCGCGCGGCGTGATCGGCGTGAAGCGTCCGGGCGACGGCGTCGTTGCCGTTCGCGGGTCTGCGCATGCTGTCGCACCTCCGTCTGGCGGCGGCTCGACGTCCGCCTCCCGCACCCGATTAGAGCAGTTTCCCGCGCTTCTTCGCCCCGGTCCGCGCGATCCCGGCGTCCGCGGCGGCGGTGCGACCGACCCCCGGCCGAGCGGGGCCTCCGCAATGGGGGAAACGGCAACCGGGGGGGCCGGGCCCGCCGTACCGTCGAGACATGGCGCAGCCGGACGACGAACCCGCCACCGTTGCGGGCTCCACCGTGGTGCCCCTGCCCACCACCCTCACCCTCGGCGTGGAGGAGGAGTTCCTGCTCCTGGACCCGACGACCGGGGAGAGCATGCCCGTCGCCGACCGGGTGCTCGGCGCCCTCTCCGGCGACGCGCGTGAGCAGAGCCGGCAGGAGTTCCGGCACAGCATGGTGGAGATGGTCACCCCCGTCTGCACCGACCTGGCGCAGCTGCGCGAGCACCTGGTCGCGCTGCGCGCCGCCGCCGCCGGGGCGGCCGAGGCGGCCGGCGCGCGGCTCGTCGCGGTGGGGGCCACGCCGGTGTGCGAGGCGCACCGTACGGTGCCGGACGAGCAGCGCTACCACGCCATGTCGCGGCGGTTCGGGCCGGTGGCGCACGACCCGGCGGTCTGCGGCTGCCACGTCCACGTGGGGGTCCCCGACCGGGAGTTGGCCGTCCAGGTCTGCAACCACCTGCGCCCCTGGTTGCCGGTGGTGCAGGCGCTCACCGCCAACTCCCCCCTGCACGACGGCCGCGACACCGGGCACGCCAGCTGGCGGTCGATGCAGCTGGAGCGCTGGCCGAGCATCGGGCCGACCCCGCACTTCGCGTCGATCGCCGACTACGACGCCACCGTGGGCGAGCTGATCGCCGCCGGGATCATGCTCGACGCGGCGATGGTCTACTGGTACGCCCGCCCGTCGGCGGCGTACCCGACGGTGGAGATCCGCGTCGGCGACGTCTGCCCGACCGTCGACGACACCGTGCTGGTCGCCGGGCTGGTCCGGGCGCTGGTCGCGACCATGGTCGACCGCGTCGGCGCCGGGGTCCCGGCGCCGACGATCCGGGACTGCCTGGTCGCCGCCGCGCACTGGCGGGCCGCGCACGACGGCGTCGACGGCAACCTCATCGACCTGCACGCGGGCGGCGCCCGGCCGGCCTGGGACCTGGTCGACGACCTCCTCGCCACCGTCGCCCCCGCGCTGACCCGCCACGGCGACCTCGACCTGGTGCTGCGCCAGCTCGACCGGGTGCGCCGGGAGGGCACCGGGGCGACCCGCCAGCGGCGGATCATGGCCGGCACCGACGGCGACGTCCGGGCCGTGCTGACGCACCTCGCCACCCAGACCACCGCCGGCTGAGCGGCGGCGGGCGTGAAGCGGACGACAGTGACCGCGATCATGTTTCCGGCCCGTCGCGGCGGGTAGCAAGTCGGCCCACACGGTCGAGGGTCAAGAAAGCGGCCCCGCACCACACCCCGAAAGCCGCAACCGCCGCTCACGCACGTACGGTCGACGCCCCGCTGCACCGCAACGCAGCCGGTCGCCCGGCGTGCGGAGCCGAAAGGCCTCGCCGTGACCTCAGCACAGCCGTCGCACCGTCCTGTCCCCGAGCTGCCCGCCGACCGGTACGTCCGGCCCCTCACCGACCAGACGGTGGCGCTGTTCACCGACCGCGTCGACGTCCCGACGTACGACCGCTCCGCCCTCACGCCCGCCGTCGTACACCTCGGCGTCGGCGGGTTCCACCGCGCCCACCAGGCGGTCTACCTCGACGAGCTGGCCCGCCTCGGCGAGACGGGCTGGGGCGAGACCGGCGTCAGCCTGCACTCGCCGAAGATGCGCGACGCCCTCGTACCCCAGGGCTGCCTCTACACGGTGGTCGAGCGCGACCGCGGTGGCGACAGGGCGCGGGTCGTGGGTTCCCTGCTCGACTGCCGCTACGCGCCGGACGACCCGCGGGCGGTGCTCGACCGCCTGGCCGACCCGCGGACCCGCGTGGTCACCCTCACCATCACCGGCGGGGGGTACCCGGTCGACGACGACGGCACCTTCCAGGCCGACGACCCGGTCGTGCGGGCGGACCTGGCCGACCCGACCTCCCCCACCGGGGCCTTCGGCTACCTGGTGGAGGCGCTGCGCCGGCGGCGGCGCGCCGGACTGCCCGCCTTCACCGTGCTCTCCTGCGACAACGTGCCGGAGAACGGCGACGCGACCCGCGCGTCGGTGCTCGGGTACGCGCGGCTGCGCGACGCCGCCCTCGCCGACTGGATCGAGGCGAACGCCACCTTCCCGGCCAGCATGGTGGACCGGATCACCCCGGAGACCGACGAGCGGTTCCGGCAGCTGCTGATCGACCGGTACGGGCTGCGGGACAACTGGCCGGTGGTGACCGAGCCGTTCACCCAGTGGGTGGTGGAGGACCGGTTCTGCAACGGCCGGCCGCCGCTGGAACGGGTCGGTGTGCAGTTCGTCGAGGACGTCGCCCCGTACAAGCTGATGAAGACCCGGCTGCTCAACGCCGCGCACAGCGCCCTGGGTTACCTCGGCAGCCTCTCCGGGGGATACCGCACCACCAGCGACGTGATGGACAACCCGGTCTTCGCCGACTACCTGACCGTGCTCATGCGCGAGGAGATCGCCCGTCAGCTGCCCGCGGTGCCCGGCGTCGACGTGGAGGACTACCAGCGGACCCTGCTGAACCGCTTCGCCAACCCCCGGATCAGCGACCAGCTCTCCCGGCTCTGCGGGCGGGGCTCGACGAAGATGCCCGCCTACCTGATCCCCTCCCTGGTCGCGGCCCGCCGCGAGGGGCGACCGACCGCGCTGCTCACTCTGGCCGTCGCCGGCTGGTTCTGTTATCTGCGCGGCTACGACCTCAACGGCGACCCGCTGGAGGTCCGCGACGCCCGCCGCGACGAGCTCCAGCCGCTGGCCGCCCACGCCGACCCGCGCCCGCTGCTCAGCGAGCGCTCCATTTTCGGCGAACTCGGCGACGACCCGGAGTTCGTGACGGCCCTGGACGCGGCGCTGCGGGACCTGGAGTCGTACGGTCCGGCCGCCACCATCTGCGAATACCTGGCCACCGGCCTGCTGGCCGCGGCATGACCACCCCACGTCCGGCGCCGCCGGCCGCTTCGCCCCGAGGAGCCCACCGTTGATCCAGTTCTCGGATGTCGACCTGTCCGCGCTGCGGGTGCTGCTCTGCGACGCCGACGGCAACCTCTTCCCCTCCGAGGAGCCGGCCTTCGTCGCCTCGGTCGAGGTGACGAACGCGCTGCTCCGCGAGCACGGGGTGCCCGGCACCCTGACCGCCGAGCAGTTGCGCCTCGGCACCACCGGCAAGAACTTCCGCACCACGGCGGTGGACCTCTGCGTCGCCGCGGGCGTACCCGTGGACGAGGCGGTGGCCGCCGGACGCCCCGAGGCCGTCGTCGCCCGCGGACCGGTGCTCGACGGCCGCCCGGTGCTCACCGCCGCCGCGCTGGAGCACTGGGTGGCCGAGGAGAGGACCCGCGTGAGCGCCCACCTGGGCGACGTGCTGCGACCGGACCCGCAGGTGCGCGACCTGCTGGAGAAGCTCGCCCCGCACCTGACCCTGGCCGCGGTGAGCAGCAGCGCGCAGAGCAGGCTGGAGGCCTGCTTCGTGGCCACGGGCCTCGCCGGGCTGATCCCGGCGGAGCTGCGCTACAGCGCCGAGGACTCGCTGCCCGTACCGACCAGCAAGCCCGACCCGGCGATCTACCTGCACGCCGGCCGCACGCTGGGCTGCGCCGGCACGGAGGGGCTCGCCGTGGAGGACTCGGTGCCCGGGGCGAGCTCCGCCGTGGCCGCCGGATTCCCCACCGTGGGCAACGTGATGTTCGTACCCGAGGCCGAGCGCGCCGACCGGGTCGAGGCGCTGCGCCGGGCGGGGGTCTTCGCCGTGGTCGCCTCGTGGCGCGAACTCGCCGACCTGCTGCTGCCGGCGGTCGGCGCCCCCTGACCGGCCCGGCCTCCGGGCGGGCCGTCGCGCGGCGGCGGGCCGGCCACCTGCGGGCGGGGTCAGGCCACGTCGGCGTACGCGTCGAAGAGCAGGTTCCGCAGCGTCTCCCAGAGCCCCTCGGGCGCGGCCAGCACGTCGCCGCTGGCCGGCCACGTCCCCGGTGACGGGCCGGCCAGGTCGCCGACCTGCCCGCCGGCCTCGCGCACCAGCAGCACCCCCGCCGCGCAGTCCCAGGGACTCAGCCCCGGCACCCACACCGCGTCGACCCGGCGGTCGGCGAGCTGGGCCAGTGCGCTGGCGGCGCTGCCACCCCGGCGCACGTCGCGCACGCGGGGCACCAGCGCGTCGACCATCCGGCCGGCACGCGACTTCTGGGCGCCTCGGCCCAGGTTCAGCTCGATCAACGTCCGGGACAGATCTGTGGCCCGGAGCCGGGGCAGCCGGACGCCGCCCGACCAGGTGCCCCCGCCGAGTCGGGCCGCGGTGACGCGGCCCAGCATCGGCTCGGCCACCACCCCGGCGAGCAGTTCGTCGCCGTCGACGCGGGCGGCGGCGACGCTGACGGCCCAGTCCGGCCGGCCGTAGAGGTAGTTGGTGGTGCCGTCGATCGGATCGACGACCCAGCGGATGCCGCTGCGCCCCGCCGCGTCGCCGTCCTCCTCGCCGAGCACGCCGTCGTGCGGGCGGTGCGCCGCGAGGACCGCCCGGATCACCCGCTCGGCCTCCCGGTCGGCCTGACTGACCAGGTCGTCCGGGCCGGCCTTCTCCTCGATCGTCAGCTCCTCGGCCCGCCGCCGCCAGCGCATGGCGGCCTCGGCGCCGGCGTCCGCGGCGAGCCGGGCCACGGCCAGCAACTCGTCAAGGTCCACATCTGCTCCCGGTGATCGGTGGGACGGGCGAGGTGACCGGCGGCGGGCCGGACGGCAGGTTCACCGAGCGGGCCGGGCCGGTTCGTCCCGCAGGCCCTCCCAGGTCGTCCGGCCGACCACCGCCCGGGCCACCGGCACGGCCAGCGCGCGCAGCACCGTGCCGACCCGGTCGGCGAGCCGGCCGACGCTGCTGGGTCGCTGGGCGCTGAAGTGCACGTGCGCGCGGAGCACGGCGAGCCAGGGCAGCACCGCCAGCGCCGGCCGTGGGGCCTCCTGGAGCAGCAGGGCCCCGGCGAGCGACGCGCCCCCTGCCAGCACGGTCACCGTGCGCCCACGCGGCACGAGGACCACCGCCAGGGCCGCCAGGCCGCCGACGGCCCCGGGGACCACCAGCTCGCCGGCGGTCGCGGCGCCCGCGAGCAGCCGGCCGGTCACCGCCGCGGCGGCGCCGGCGACGATCGCGGCGACGTTCCACGGCGCCGACACGGGGGTACGGCGGCGCAGCGCCGCCCAGTCGGAGACGTCACCGTCCGCGTCCGCCGGCAGGTCATCGGCGGGCACCCGGGCGGGCAGCCAGCGGGCCAGCGCCAGCAGGTGTTCCCGGGCCTGCTCGACCCGGGCGGTCCACTCGAGGCGGCCCTGCTCGGCGCGGGCGAAGTCCAGCGCCTCCAGCGCCCAGCGGCTGGTCACGAAGGCCACCCCGAACGCCCACAGCGTCACCACCGCCGCGACGGCCAGCAGCGGCGGCCGGCCCAGGTCGGTGGCGAGGGCGAGACCGGTCACGCCCCGCACGACGTAGCCGGCGCCGACGACGACCCAGAGCAGCACCAGCATCGGGCGCACCGGCGGCGGAACCCGGGTGGCGCGTCCGGTGGCGGCGGAGCGGATCGCCTCGTAGGCGACGGCCACCCCGAAGACGCCGAGGGCCAGCGCGAGCAGCGGTCCGCCGAGCTGGAGGCCGGGCAGGAGCAGCACCAGCGCGGCCGTGGCCAGCAGCCTCAGCACGGCGACGGCGCAGCTGGCCCCGACGTGCGCCCGCCCCCGCTCCAGCGGCCCCGGCAGCCTGCCCCGGCTCCGCTTCGCCGGGTGGTGCTGATCCGCGACGAAACCGCGCACGTCGTTCCACTGGTAGCGGGCCGGATAGATGAGCAGCTCCAGCGCCGCCAGCACCACCAGCGCCCGGACCAGTTGGGCGGTCCCGACGCCGCCCGCGGCGAGCACGCCCAGCACGAACGTCACCGGCAGGATCAGCGCCTTGACGAGGTCCTTCGGGCGTGGCATCAGCAGGTAGCCGGCGAGGGTCCGCCCATCGCCGTGCTCGCGCGGCGTGGGCGGGCTGGCGGGCGGTGCGGCGGGCGGCATGATCGGCGCGGTTCCCCGCGTGGCGGCGGCGGTCACCGCACGTCACTTCCCCCGGCCCTCGGCCCCAAAACGGCGGGCGGCGCGGTGGTGGCGGCGTCCACACCGCCTCCGGACGGCCGCGGCGGCACGGGTCAGCGCGCGGCGCTGCCGACGGCGTTCGCCACCAGCGCCTGGGCGACGTCGCGGACCTTGCGGTTGGTCTCCTGGGAGAGCTTCGACAGCAGCGCGAAGGCCTCGTCCGGCGGACAGCGCCGGTCGGCCATGATGATGCCCTTCGCCTGTTCGATGACGGCCCGGCTGCGCAGCGCCGTCTGCATCTGCTCGGAGAGGGTGGCGGCGCTCTCGTACAGGTGGGCGTTGGCCAGCGCCACCGCGGCGTACGCGGCGAACCCCTCGGCGGCGGTGACGGCGTCCCGGTCGAAGGCGTGCGCCGCGTCGCTGTAGACGTTGAGCGCCCCCACGACCGCCGCCTGGATCGGCAGCCCGATGGAGAGCGAGCTGCCGACCCCGGCGCCCTTCGCCTGCGCCGCCCAGTCCGGCCACCGCTCCTCGTCTGCCATGTCCGGCACTGAGATGGGGGAACCGCTGGTTGAGGCGTCCAGGCAGGGGCCGTAGCCGCGGTCGTACTGCCACTCGTCGAGCTGACGGGCGACCTCGTCGGTGAACGCCAGGGCCCGGCCGGCCTGCCCCCGCAGCATGGTGACCGAGACCCGACTGGTTCCCGGGATGCTCCGGACGGCCAGATCCATGATCCGGTCCAGCATCTCGTCGAGGCTCGTCTCGTCCAGCCTGATCCGGCCCAGTTCGGCGAACGCGTCGACGGGATTCACACTCGGCTGCGTCATGGGGAAGTACGTCCTTGTCGGCCGGTCGACGCCGGCGGGTCGGGGTCAGGGTCGGGGGGACCGGCGGGCGTGGCGACGCCGCCGGTCCCCCGCGTCGTCTCTCGGTCAGCGACGGTCGGCCGGGCGCCGGGTCAGCGCGAGCCCGAGGGCGATCATGCCGACGCCGAGCCCCAGGTGCAGCCAGTTGTCGGCGTTGTTGAGCGGGACGAAGTTGGCCGCGCTCTCGTGGTCGACGACCAGGCCGTAGAGCCAGAGCACCAGGTAGACGGCGCCACCACCGATCAGGTACGCCCGCGCGCCGGAGATCGTACGGGCCAACGCGAGACCGGCGACGCCGAACGCGAGGTGGACCAGGTTGTGCAGGATCGACACCTGGAACAGCCCGAGGAGCTTCGCCTCGGACTCGTGCCCGGCGAACTGCATCGTGTCGTAGTCGCTGGTGATGCCGGGGATGAACCCGAGCACACCGACCAGCACGAAGACCGCGCCGACCACCTGGGCCGCCGTGCGGACCGGGTGTTTGCCCGCGGTCGTACCGGCGGAGCGGGACCTGTTGACCATCGTTACCTCCATGAAGACGTACGCCTGATGTCCCCCGAGGGGTCGGGCCGAAACCGGACGACGCTGGTCAGCGGTGCCGCAGCCGTCGGGCGAGTTCGACGCGGAGGTCGTCGACGCCCGCACCGGTGCGCGCGGAGACCGGCACGGCCCCGGGATGGGCCCGGCAGAGCGCGTCCACCCACTCCGCTGGCGCCACGTCGATCTTGTTGAGGACGAGCAGTTCGGGGACGTCGCCGGCACCGATCTCGTGCAGCACGCCGTGCACCGTCGTGATCTGGTTCAGGGCGTCCGGGGCGGAGGCGTCGACCACGTGCAGCGCGAGGTCGCTGCGGCTGACCTCCTCCAGCGTCGAGCGGAACGCGTCGACCAGCTGGTGCGGCAGGTGCCGGACGAAGCCGACCGTGTCGGTGAGCGTGTAGGTCAGCTCGCCGGTGCTGATCCGGCGCACCGTGGGGTCGAGGGTGGCGAACAGCACGTCCCGGACCTGCGCGTCCGCGCCGGTGAGCCGGTTGAGCAGCGCGGACTTCCCGGCGTTGGTGTAGCCCGTGATCGAGGCCGAAGGCACCTGGTTGCGCGACCGCCGGGCGCGGGTGCGCTCCCGGCGCCGGGCCAGCTCGGAGGCGTTGCGGCGCAGCCGGGTGGCCCGCTGCCGCAGCGTGCGCCGCTGGGTCTCCAGCCGCATCTCACCGGGACCGCGTACCCCCATGCCCGCGCCGCCGGCCGTCCGGCCGCCGCCCACCCGCGACATCGACCGGCCGTCGCCGCGCAGCCGGGGCAGCTGGTAGGCGATCTGCGCCAGCTCCACCTGCACCCGGCCCTCGCTGGTGCGGGCGTGCTCGGCGAAGATGTCCAGGATCAGCGCGGTGCGGTCGACGACGCGCACCCCGACCCGCTGCTCCAGGTTGCGCACCTGGCCGGGGGTCAGCTCGCCGTCGGCGATCACCAGGTCCGCGTGCGACCGCTCGGCGAGCGCGGCAAGCTCGTCGACCTTGCCGGAGCCGACGTAGGTCGCCGGATCGGGACGGGGACGGTTCTGCACGACGGCGTCGGCGACGGTCAGGCCGTCGGTGTCGGCGAGCCGGCGCAGCTCCGTCAGGGAGGTCTCCGAGCCCGGTCCGCCGTCGGCCGCGCCGTCCTCCCCGCGCACCGCCACGAGCACCGCCGTCGGACGCTCCCCCGGCGTGCCGGTCTCCGGACCCAGCAGCCACGATCCCGCCATGCTCCACCTCGCCTCGTATGGGTGCGTACCCACCTACCCCCGCCCCGTCGGACCATGCCATCCGGGCCCGTCGGGACGCGGCGACTCCCGCGAGGACGGGCAGGTGTACGGGCCGCCGCAGTGGGTAGGAGGACGGCCGGGTCAAGAAGAGCGCCCTCCAGGCCGCTGCCGCACTCCGGTGCGGTCGGCGGGTCGTCCCCGGTCCCTGGCGGAGGCGTCATGTCCCGAAATGCGTTCCCGTTCCAAGCGGCCAGGCGGGCCTGCTCCCCCACGCGGCGCCAAGTCGAACTCCGCGAGCCCATCATGTCGATGTCGCTGAGCGGCGACGGAACCACAAAGGTGATCACCGTCAGCGGCGAGATCGACATGAGCAACGCGCACCTGCTGGTGGAGCTGGTGGAGTTCCTCTCCGACCCCCCGGCGCCGAACGTCGCGCTCGACCTGTCGACGGTGACGCACTTCGGGGCGCACGGGATCAGCGCGCTGCTGCGGGCGCAGGAGCTGGTCATTTCGTCGGGCGGTCGACTCCGCGTGAGCGCGGTCTCGCCGTTCGTGCTCTACATCCTGGGCGTCACGGGCATGACACCACACCTCGGCATCGACGTGGCGCCGTCCCGGCCCGGGACGGTTCCGGCGGCCGGCCCCCCGGTCGTCGCCCCCGCGTCGCTGCCGGGGTGGCACGGCGGCGGTGGCCGGCCGGCGCCACGGCGCCCTCTCGACACCCTGGCCCCGCCCGGCCCACCGGCCGCGAGCGGCTGAGCGACGCGGCGCCGATCCCGGCCCGCGGGTGCTCACGCGCGGGCCGGCACGGCCGACGCGTCAGCCGTCACCCAGCGACACCAGCAGCTCCTGCGGACGGTGGTCGGAGACGCCGCCCGCGTCGCCGAAGCGGTAGGAGTGCACCCGCACCGCCGGCGAGGCGAGCGCCCAGTCGAGCCGCCACCACCGCGGCCAGCCGGCGGACTCCGCCCAGCTCGCCGGGTAGAGCGACGGCATGGCGTGACCGGCGTCGCGCAGGCCCTCGGGCAGCTTGCGCAGGTCACCCATCGCCGGGCTGGTGTTCAGGTCCCCGGCGAGCAGCACCGGATGGGGGTTGGACCCCACGTCGCGGGCCAGCGCCCGCCACTGCGGTTCCCGTTGGGCGTGCTGCTCGCGCAGCACCCGGTAGAAGTCGCCGTCGAACGGGCCGTGCTCGGGCGAGAGCTGCACGGGCAGATGCAGGTTGTACGCGGACAGCACGCGGCCGCCGCCGAGGTCCAGGTCGGTGCGGAGGGTCTTGTAGCGCCACTGGTCGCCGGCCCCCGCCACCGCCGGCGGCAGGCCGGCCGGCTCCAGCGGCACCTGCCGCAGCACCGGCAGGCGGGAGACGGTGACCAGCTCGCCGGCGACCACGACCTGGAAGCCGGGGAACTCGGCGCGCAGCCGGGCGAGCGTGGCCGGCGTCGGTCCGGCGCTCTTCTCGTACCAGTACTCCTGCAACAGGTAGACGTCGGCGTCCGCCTCGCGCAGCGAGCGGTACAGCGCCTCGGTCTCGCCCCCCTCGTCCCAGTAGCCGGTGTTCCAGACGAACACGCGCAGGGCGTCGGGCGGGGCCGGGCCGTCCCCGCCCTGCCACCGGCGGACGTTGACGCCGCTCTGTCCCGCGCCGAGCAGCAGCGCGGCGACGGCGAGCAGCGCCACCGTGCGCCGCCGCCGCCGGACCGCCGCCGCGCCGGCCCCAAGTGCCAGGGGCGCCAGGAGGAAGGAGAGCGGAGGCACGGCGTCCACCGCGAGCCAGAGCCACCAGCGTCCGCTGAGCGCCAGGTGCGCGACGGTGAACGCGAGCCAGAGCGCGCCGGCGACGACCAGGACCGCCGCCGGCCAGCGCCGCGGCCGCACGGTGGCGGGTGGCGTCGCCTCGGTGCCGGCGGCGGTCACCGGCGCGGCCGTCGTCACGCCGATTCCCACCGTGGGGTGCCCTCGACCGGGAACGAGGCGTCGTAGAGCTGCCGGAACGTGCGCGACAGCAGCCACTGCGCCGCGCCGGTCGCCACCCCGGCGGTGATCGTCACGTTGACCAGGAAGTGCAGCCCGGCGAAGCCGAGCAGGGACGGCAGGCCGCGCCGGCGCAGCACGAAACCGTACATCCCGGCGTCGCAGGCCAGGGAGGCGGCGAGCAGCGCGGCGGGCACCACCGCCCCCCACGGCCCCAGCAGCAGCGGTACGGCCAGCGCCGGCAGGGCGGCGAACGCGGCGAGGCTGCCCCAGGCGCGCGAGGCGGTCTCGAAGCCCTTGCCGAAGCGGCGGGCGCGGGCGTAGAGCGGGATGCGCAGCCGTCCCCGGTGGAACAGCTTGCGCAGCAGCCCGGAGAGCTCGTGGTCGTGGTCGTGCCGCCCGCGTACCTCGGAGGTGAGCAGCATCCGGTGCCGGCGGGTCAGCCGGTAGCCGTAGTCGACCTCCTCGGTCTGCCGCAGCGCCGGGTTGAACGGCCCCACCTCGTCGTAGACGGCCCGCCGGATGACGCACATGGCCGGGAAGAGGAACGACACGTCGCCTTCGGAGCTGATCGACCAGTAGTGGTACTGCAGGCCGCGGTACCGGGAGACCACGGTGTCGTGGAGCAACGGCTCGGCGTCCTGGATGCCGCAGACCGCCCCGACGGCAGGGTCCTCGACGAGCAGCTGGACCGCGGTGGCCACCGCGTCGGGCGCCAGCGCCAGGTCGGAGTCGACGTAGCAGATCAGGTCGCCGACGGTCGCCGCGGCGCCGACGTTGCGGGCGGTGCCGCAACCGCCGTTGACCCCGGTGCTGACCACGGGGACGCCGAGGGCGCTGGCCACCGCGACGGACTGGTCCGTGCTGCAGTCGTCGACCATCAGCAGCTCGATGTTCGGGTAGCTCTGGTCGAGGATGGAGCGCAGGCACAGGTCCAGCGACTCGGCGTAGTTGTAGTTCGGCACGATCACCGAGACGAGCGGGAGTTCGTTCATCGGGTGGCGACCTCCGGTCGGTCGTAGAGCCGCCGGAACCGGCCCGAGGCCAGCCAGGCGACCACGCCGCAGGCCGCGGCGACGGCGATGACCAGGTTCAGGAAGAAGTGCATCGCGACGAAGTAGACCAGAAAGAGCGGCCCGCGTTCGACCCGTACGAACCGGTGCATCGGCAGGTCCCCGGCGAGGAAGGCGACGAACGCGGCCAGCGGCACCAGCAGGTAGGCCGGGCCGAGCAGCAGGGGCAGGGCGGCGGTGAGCAGGGCCAGCGGGGCGGCGATGCTGACCCAGGCCCGAGGGCCGCTGCTCAGCCCGCCGGGAAACTCCGGCTTGCGGGCGTACATCGGGATGTGCAGCGCCGTGCGGGTGAACACCTTGCGCACCAGCACCCCCAGCTCGTGGTCGTGGTCGTGCACGCCGCGCACCCGCGGGGAGAGCAGGATCTGGTAGCGCTGCGCGAGCCGCATCCCGTAGTCGGCGTTCTCGGTCTCCCGCAGCCGGGGGTTGAACGGCCCGATCTCGGCGAACACCCGCGCCGGCACGGCCAGCAGCGCGGTGTAGAGCGTCATGATCGGTCCCTCGTCGGCGATGAGCCAGTAGGACTGCTGGAGGCAGCGGTACTCCTCCAGCAGGCTGTCGCGGATCAGCGGCACCGGGTCGTAGTTGCCGCAGACCGCGCCGATCGTCGGGTCGGCGGCCAGCAGCTCGACCGCGTTGGCCACCGCGTCGGGCTTGGCCGCCACGTCGGAGTCGATGAAGAACAGGATCTCGCCCGCCGCGGTCGCCGCGCCGAGGTTGCGGGCCGCGGCCGGCCCGCCGTTGCGTGGCGTACGCACGACCCGCGCGCCGTGGGCCTCGGCGACCGCGACCGAGTCGTCGGTGCTGCAGTCGTCGACCACGATGATCTCCAGATGCGGGTACGTCTGTGCCCGCAGGGAGTCGAGGCAGAGATGCAGCGCGCGGGCGTAGTTGTAGTTCGGCACGATGACCGACACCAGGGGATGGCTCATCTGTCCGTCCAGGTCAGCAGGTGGGGATAGCGGGCGGTGATCTGTGCCAGGGCCAGCGTGGCGCCGGCGAGTACGGCGCAACCGACGATCATCCGGTCGCGCAGCAGCATCCGGATCGGGTCCCCGCCGGTGCGCAGCACGAGCACCGCCTGCAGGTAGCGGAACGCGGCGAGCAGCCCCAGCGGTACGACGATCGCCAGCGCGACGGGCGGGTAGGCGTCGATCGGCGCGTCGACGTGCAGGTAGAGCAGGAAGGTGGTGCCGGCCAGGGAGGCGGTGAGCCCGAGCAGGTGGTCGGCGAGCAGCAGGTTGTAGCCGACCAGCGCGGGCCGGTGCGGCGTGCCGAGGGCGGCCAGCTCGTGCCGGCGCTTGCCGAGGACGAGCACCAGGCAGCCGCTGAACACCGCGGTGAGCAGGAGGCTGGAGGCGGTCGCGTCGGTCGCGGCGTAACCCTGCATGACGCGCAGCACGAAGCCGGCCGAGACCACGCAGACGTCCAGCAGCGGCACGTGCTTGAGCCACCTGCTGTACGCGGTGCTCAGCGCGAGGTACGCGACCAGCGGCCACCACGTCATCGCCGGCCCGTTGGCGGTCAGCGTGGCCAGCAGCACGGCGAGGACGACCGCGTACGCCCCGGCCACCGGCACCGGGACGTGGCCGGCGGCGATCGGCCGACGCCGCTTGGTGGGGTGTGCCCGGTCCAGGCGGTGGTCGGCGATGTCGTTGACGACGTAGATCACCGACGAGGCGAGCGTGAACGCGGCCACCGCCCAGACGCACCGCCACAGCGCGGTCGCCGTCCAGACCGGCGTGTCGGTCAGGGCCAGCGGGACGGCGAGCAGGTTCTTGACGGCGTGGCCCGGCCGGGCCAGCGCCACGAGGTGTCGCAGCAGCGTGGGCACGCGCGCGACGGGTCCGGTGGCGACCGGGGCGACCGGCTCCACCACGCTTTCGACGGCGGTCATCAGGGCCCCTGTCAGAAGAAGATCTTCGCGGCGGCGAGGGCGCCCTGCCGCCAGGGATCGCGGCTGGTCCGCCCGTCCCGCGCCGGGCGCTCGCGGTGCCGCTCGGTCCGCCACCACTCGAAGGTGCGCAGGATGGCGTCCTGGTTGGACAGCTTCGGCTGGAAGCCCAGCCGCTGCCGGGCCTTGTCGATGCTGACGTACGAGTCGGCCATCAGCTTGTGCAGCAGCCGCCCGTAGACCGGCGAGAGCCGGCTGCGCTCCAGCAGGCTGAGCGCGGCGAGAGCCGGCCGGGCCGGCAGCGAGACCACCCGCCGGCCGTGGCCGGCGGCGTCCAGGACCGCCTGGAAGTCCTCCCGGAGGGTGCCGAAGCGCTCGGCGGCCAGGTTGTACGTGTCGTTGGCGACCTCGTCGGGGGCGTGCAGGACGGTCACCACCGCGTCGACGAGGTCGTCGACGGCGAACATCTGGATCCGCACGTCGCCGCGGCCGAGGACCGGGAAGTTGCGGCCCTCCTCGGCCCACTCGAAGAGCATCGAGAAGAGTCCCATCCGGCCGGGGCCGAGGAAGGTCTTGGGTCGCAGCACCGCCACCGGCAGGCCGCCGGCGCGGTGCCGGACGGCGATCTCCTCGGCCGCCGCCTTGGCCGCGCTGTAGGTGTCCACCGGCGCGTGCGGGTGCTCCTCCGGGGTGGGCACCCGCGTCGGCAGCCCGTAGACGGCGGTCGACGAGACGTGCACGACCCGGGCCACCGCGGCCCGCTCCGCGGCGGCGAACACGGCGCGGGTGCCCTCGACGGTGACGGGGCGGATCTGGTCGGCCGGGTAGCTGGGCAGCGCCGCAGCGCAGTGGATGACGACGGTGGCGTCGGCGAAGGCGCGGTCCAGCAGTCGGGCGTCGCGGACGTCCCCGACGTGGGTGACCCCGTTCTCCGGCCGCAGGTCGACGCCGCGTACGTGGTGGCCGTCGGCGCCGAGGCGGTCGACCAGCCGGGAGCCGAGCATGCCCGCCGCGCCGGTGATCGCGATCACCACAGCGATCCCACCTTCTGCGCGACGAACCGGGTGACCAGCCGGTTCAATCCCTGGGCCAGCACCTCGCCGAGGGCGTCGACGGCGCGCTGCGCGTCGGCCGGGTCGGTGACCAGCGACGGGCCGATGACCAGCGGGTTCAGGCCGTTGAGCGTGTAGTAGGTGAAGATGTCGTGGTCCCGGTATAGCGCGTTGACGACGGCGCAGGTCACCAGCTTCGCCTTGAACCTGGGGTCCCGGGCCACGCCGCCCGGGGCGAGCCGGGAGACCAGGTCGAGCAGCTTGGGCCCGCCGTCGATCTGGACTCCCCAGAGCGCCCCGGCGCCCGCCACCCGACCGACCGCGTCCGGGTACTCCTTGCCCAGCCGGGTCAGGGCCGGTTCCAGCACGCGTTCCAGCTCGCGGGCCCGCGCCGGGTAGTCGTCCTCCACCGCCACGTTGATCGCCTCGATGGCGGTGACGCACTCCTCCCCCATGCCGTAGTAGGTCGTGCTGGTGCTCTGCAGCAGCGCGTCGGTCAGATTGTCGTACGCCCTGCGGAACACCGGCTCCCGGGCGACGAAGGCCGAAATGGACGACTTGCCGCCGCCGAACGATTTGCTCGTGGTCAGCACGTCCGGCACCAGGCCGGGGTAGCGCATGAAGTAGAAGAGGCTGCCCGTCTTGCCCCAGCCGGTGTAGATCTCGTCGAAGATCAGCACGATGTCGTGCCGGTCGCACAGTTCGCGCACGCCGCGAAGGAATCCTTCGTCGCACCACTGAATGGTGGAGGCGCTGAACGGTTCGACGATCAGCGCATAGACGTCGTCCGGGTGTCGGTCGATGGCCGACCGGACGGAATCCAGATCGTCGTAAGCGAATGGGACGATTCCCGGAATTGTCGGAAAGTCGAAGTGGGGCTGCCCGGTCAGTCCGCCGGAACCGAGCAACTTTCCGTGGAAACCGCAGTCCGCGCGAAGGATGGTTCCCCGCCGGCCGCCGTGGTATTTGAAGGCGAGCTTCACCGCACCCTCGACCGCCTCCGCACCGGAGTTCGGCAGGAACGACATCGAGAGGTCGCCGGGGAGCAGCTGCGCCAGGTTGTGGCCGAGCGCGGCAAGGTAGGGCGAGAAGTACGTTTTGTGCACCTCCATCCGCCGGCGCTCCGCGAACCGTTGCCGGGCCGCCACGATGCGTGGATGATTGTGGCCGTGGTTGAGCACCCCCACGCCGCCGGTCAGGTCGAGGACCCGCCGGCCGTCCCGTAATGTCAGGTAGGCCCCCTCGGCGTGCTCGACCAATTCCCGGCCGAAGCCGAACGAGGTCATCAGATTGACCTGGCTTGCGTTCACGTACCGCCGATAGAGGTCGTGCACCTCGCGAACGGTGAACCGCTCGCATTCCTCGACGCTGACCAGATTGGGCATGCCGAGACGGTATCTATCGGCCCGAAATCTTTCCTGGACCGGTGCTGGATGGAACCTTGACTACGCAAGGCAACCCTTGCGGGAAGGGGTGACCGGTAGATAACTTGGTCGCGGCACAACGGAATTTCCACCTGTCAATTCGCATACGTATTGCCCTACGTACCGGTGAGGTGCTGATCATGCCGCCGACGGTGTCGGTCATCATCCCCGCCCACAACAGCGCGAAGACCCTGGGCGCGTGTCTGGAGGCGGTCCGCCGACAGCGACAGCCGGTGACCGAGGTCATCGTCGTCGACGACGCGAGCACCGACGACACCGGGGCGATCGCCCGGCGCTTCGGATGCCGGCTGCTGGTCACCGACCGCAACGCCGGTCCGGCGGCAGCCCGCAACCGCGGCATCCGGGCCAGCACCGGCGAGCTGCTCTTCTTCCTCGACTCCGACTGCGCCCCGGAACCGGACGCGCTGGAGAACGCCCTCGCGATCCTGCGCGACGAGCCGGACGTCGCCTGCGTACACGGCATCTACGCGCTCGAACCCCTGATCGACGACGGGCCGGTCGAGGCGTACCGGCTGCTGCACGGGCACTACTGGCGGCTGCGCAACGTCGGGCGGGTGCGCACCACCCTCTTCGCGGTCTGCCTCATCCGCCGCGAGGTCTTCACCTCGGTCGGGCTGTTCGACGAGAACCTGCGCGCCTCGGAGGACGTCGAACTCGGCGACCGGATGGGCGACCGGTACGGCATCGTCCTCACCGACACCGTCGTCTGCCGGCACGACGACGACAGCCGGCTCGGGGCGCTGCTGCGCAAGCAGTTCCACCGCTCGCAGCTGCTGATCCCGGTGGCCCTGGCCGAACGCGGACCGGCGGGCATCCGCGCCAACAGCCCCGTGGCCCTGGTCGCCGCGACGTCGGTGCCGGCGACCCTGCCGCTGGCCCCGCTCGCCGGCGGCTGGCCGGCCGCGTCGCTGCTCCTGCTCGCCCTGTTCGTGGTGGCCGAGCCCGGACTGCTGCGGTTCGTCCTACGCCGGCGCGGGCCCGCGTACGCGGCCTTCTTCTTCGCCGTGCACCTGCTGGTCCAACTGGCCGTCGTCACGGGCGCCGTGGTGGGCGGGCTGCGCCACCTCGCCGACCGCGACTTCGGGCCGACCCGGGCGACCACCGCGAAAACGCCCCGATGAGCGGCGCCCGGAAACCGGCCGCCCGGCTGGGCTCGCAGCTCTGCGCGCACGCCCTGCACTACCTGCTCTTCGCCTACCGCGGCCGGCAGCTCCTGCGCCGCCGTCCCTCGCTCGGCGGTCCCCGCCGGCCGACCTTCGGCGTGCCGGGCGACGACGTGGCGCTCACCATCGACGACGGTCCGCACCCGCGGTGGACCCCGCCGGTGCTCGACCTGCTGGACCGGCACGGCGTGCGGGCCACGTTCTTCCTCGTCGGCGACCGGGTGCGGGAACACCCGGAGCTGGCCCGGGAGGTGCTGGCCGCCGGTCACCTGATCGGCAACCACTCCATGACGCACCCGCAGCCGTTCGCCGCGCTCGCCCGGCACGAGATCTCAGCCGAGATCGACCGGACCCAGCGCGAGATCGAGGACGCGACCGGGCACACGCCGCGGCTGTTCCGCGCCCCCGGCGGCAACTGGTCGCCCGGGGTGCTGCGGACCACCGCCGAGCTCGGCCTCGTCCCGGTCGACTGGACGGTCAACCCCAGCGACTGGCGCAGCCCCGGCGTCGCCCGGATCGCCCGGACGCTGTCGCGCACCCGGCCCGGACAGATCATGCTCTGTCACGACGGCGGCGGCGACCGGTCGCAGACCGTCGCGGCCCTGGCCGAGGTCCTGCCGAGGCTGACCCATCGCGGGCTGCGCTTCGTCACCGTCCCGGACGACCGGTAGGTGGCGCGGATGCCCCGAGGGCCCTCCCGCTGCGGGGAGCCGCCGAACGCGCGTCGAACCGTCGACTCGCCTGCCGTCCCGGACCCGCCCCGACGCCGTGGGTGTCCGGTGCCCGGACAGCGCCGTCGACATGTGCCGAGCCGGGTCCTGGCACCCGGCTCCTCTGGTGGGGGAGACACCTGATGTCGCACGATGAACTGTCCATACTGCTCCTGGGGCCGATCCGGGCCCAGCGCGGGGACACGCACCTGTACCTGGGCACGCCACGGCAACGGGAGGTCCTGGCGGTGCTGGCGCTGCGCAGCGGCATGGTGATGTCCGTCGCGCAGATCGTCGACGCGATCTGGGCCGGCCGCCGGCCCGACTCGGTGGAGAACATGGTGCACACCTACATCGGCCGGCTGCGCCGGGTCCTGGAGCCGCCCGGCCGGCGGCCGGCCCTGGCCCGGGTGCTCCGGTCCACCCGGCCCGGCTACACCCTCGACATCCCGTCGGGCGCCGTGGACATCATCCGCTTCGAACAGGACGTCCGGGCGGCCCGCGCCGCCCGGACGCAGGCCGACCTGTCCCAATCGCTCTACCTCTTCCAGCGGGGCCTGGCCCACTGGACCGGCCGGGCCCTGCACGAGGCGACCGGCCCGCTCGCCGAGGCCGAACGCATCCGGCTGACCGAGCTGCGCCAGGACGTCCTGGAGGAGGCGACCGGGGTACGGCTCCTGCTCGGCGACGTCGAGAACGTGGTCGCCGAGCTGCGCTGGATGCTGGCCGAGCACCCGATGCGGGAGCGGCTCTGGGAGCTGCTGCTCGTCGCGCTCGGGCAGAGTTCCCGGCGGGCGGAGGCGCTCACCGCCTTCCAGGACGCCCGCAGCACCCTCTCCGACCGGCTCGGGGTGGAACCCGGGCACCGGCTCCAGGACCTGCACCGCCGGCTGCTGCGCAGCGAACCGGTGACGGTGTGGCCGTGGTGGGAGCGCCGGGTCTCCGTCTGAACGCGGGGCGGCGCCCGGGGCGCGCGGGACGCTCGACGGGCCCCTCCCCCGCCCGGGCGGCGGCCGGGGCGCCGACGGGGTTCAGCGCGGCGGGGCGACGGGGGTCAGGACGAAGAAGGCGCCGGTCGCGCCGTCGGCGCGGTCCGTCGGCAGCCGCGTCGCGACGTCCAGCCCGCAGCCGCGGATCACCTCGACGAACTGCTGGGACCGGTCGACGTCGTAGATCTGCACCAGGATCCGACCCCGCGCGGTGAGCATGTCCGGCAGCCGGCGCAGCAGGTGCTCGGCCTCCGCAACCGAGAGGTAGTAGATGACCTCGCGCAGCAGGACGGCGTCGTACCGCTCCATGCTCCGGTAGGCCCGGATGTCGGCCACCTCGTACGACGCGTCCGGCCGGTCGAGCGACCGGGCCACCTCGATCGCCCGGCGGCTGATGTCCACGCCGTGGTAGTGCCGGTACCGGCCCCGGGTCAGGGGAAGGTTCGCGCTGGTGCCGCAGCCCAGGTCGAGGATCGTCGGGCGCGGCGCCCACGTCTCGATCAGCGACAGCGGCATGGCCCCGTCGCCCGCGCCGTCGAGGTAGCCCCAGAAGCCCAGCGCGTACTGGGTGTCCCAGAGCGCCGCGTTGAGCCTCGTGCTGCGGCGCACCAGCGCCCGGACCGGGACTCCGACCAGCCGTGCCATCGTCCGCAGTGGCGCGATCGACATGGTGTCACCGACTCTCTCTCCGACTCAGACTCAGACTCAGGTGACGGGCCGGGTCAGCCGACCGGCGCCGCCCGCTCGACGGGGCCGGCACGGCGCCGGTGCATGTACTGGGCCAGCAGCAGCCCGCCGCCGCCGACCGCCACCTCGCTCAGCGCGCAGACCAGCCGGCTGACCAGCACCACCGGCGTCGCCACGGTCACCGGCAGCACGGTGGCCAGCCCGACCATGAGCACCGCCTCACGTACGCCCAGGCCGTCCGGGGCGACCATCACCACCAGGCCGGCGACGGTGGCCGCCGCGAAGCCGGCGACGCAGATCACGTACGACCGCAGGGGCGGCGCGCCGGCCGCCACCGCGAGCAGCCACAGGTGGTGCCCGGAGACGAGCCAGGACAGCGACTGCGCGGTGATGGCCCGGCGGAGGCCGGCCGGGGACGCGACGACCTGCGGGGGCGGTCGCCGCAGCAGCCGGGCCGACGCGCCGAGCCCACGGTTGAGCAGGTCCGGACGGACGAAGAGCACGACGAGGGGGACCGTGGCGAGCAGCAGCCACCCGGCGGCCCCCGACAGCAGCGCCGGCCCGGCCGCGAGCGCGACCGTCGTCCCGGTCATCGCGACCACCGCCCAGCTGAGCAGGAACACCCCGGCCAGCCGGACCGGACCCACCTCGATCTCCTTGCCCATCCGCAGCAGCACCGGCAGGGCGACGAAGCGGCCCGGGACGAACTTGGCCAGGAACCCGACGAAGAAGAGCCGGTACGCCGTCCACCGGTCGACCGCCGCCCCGAGGTCGACGAAGAGCGCCCGCCACGAGGCCAGCCCGAGCAGCAGCCCGGCCGAGTTGATCAGCAGGGCGGCGGTCAGCGCGGCGGTCACCCGGACGGGGTCGAGGCGGGCCGCCAGCGTCGCCACGGGCGTCCAGTCCTGGGCGCGCACGAACAGCACCAGACCGACGGTCAGGGCCACCACGAAGGCCGCGGTGAAAACGTGGTTGGCCAGCCGCCACCAGCGGGCCCTCACCGCTGCGACACCGGGGTCACCGGGCGGGCGCGGCCGGCGCGGACCCGCCGCAGCAGCGCGCCGCACACCCCCAGCCCCATGCCGACGAACTCCGTCAGGTGCGTCAGCCACCGCAGCCCCGCGGCGTAGAGCAGGAACCACGGGCCGCGGTGGCGCAGGGCGAACGCCAGCAGCTCCCGGTCGGCCACGACGAAGGCGGCGAGCGGGCCCAGCGCCAGCAGCGCCAGCCGGGGCGACACCAGGGCCAGCGACACGGTGCCGACGGCCAGCCCGCTGGCCGCCATGCCCACCACCGAGGCGAGGTCGACCCGGTGCGGCGTCCGGCCCGCGTCGTCCGCGCCGGCCACCGGCCGCTCCCAGCGCGCCACGACCACGGCGTCGGCGTACGTCACCGCGCGGCGGAACAGCTCCGACAGGTACGGCCACAGCCGGTCCACGTCGTCGTGGCGGCCGACGATCTCGTCGCTGACCCGGATCTCGTAGCGGCTCGGCAGGCGGGTGCCGAACTCCACGTCCTCGGCGTCGCGCAGCCGCTCGTCGAAGCCGCCGACCAGCTCGAAGACGGCCCTGGGCACGGCGGTCAGCGCGAACATGGTGCTCGCCGTCACCCCGGTGGCCCGGCGCCGCCAGAAGTGCTCGAACAGCGTCTTGTACGCCTCGACCGGCCCGTCGTCGTGCAGCGGGCGCAGGTCGTAGATGCCCTGCACCACGCCGCAGTCGGGGTGCGCCTCGAGGGTGCGTACCGCGGCGGCCAGCGCGCCGGGCGCCAGCGCGATGTCGGAGTCGACGAAGAACAACACGTCGCCGGTGGCGCGGGCGGCGCCGGCGTTGCGGGCCGCCGAGACGCCCCGGTTGACCGGGAACGCCACCACCGCGCAGGGGAACCCGGCCGCGATCAGCCGGGACCGGTCCGTGCTCGCGTCGTCGACGACGATCACCTCGGCCGGCGGCGGGCTCTGGGCGTACACCGCCGACAGGCACTCGTGCAGCGTCCGCTCCTTGTTGAAGTTGGGGACGACCACGGAGATCCTCACCGGATCCGGTCCTCGATGACGTCGGCGCGGGTCACGCTCTCACCGTCCCTCTCCTGCGGTTGGTCGTGCCGGGGCGCGGCGGACGCCGGCCCGGTCGGGTCGGCGCCCGCCCGGGGCCCGCCGGGACGCCGGGCCAGCACGCCCAGCGCCACGACGCCGGCCAGCACGTACGTGTTGCTGTGCAGCAGCTCCCAGCCCCGGAAGTGCAGGTCCTCGCCGCGCAGGCCGACGAGGGTCCAGGCGACGCTGGCCACGCAGAGCGTCCAGAGCAGCGCGCCGGCCAGCGCGGCGGCCCGGTCGGCGCGGCGCCGGGCCCGCGCCGCCAGCAGCACCAGCGCCGGTACGCACCAGACCCAGTGGTGGTGCCAGGAGACCGGCGAGACGAGCACGCCCGTCGTGGCGCAGGCGAGCACCCCGCGCAGCTCGTCGCCGGCGCGGGCGCAGCGGGCCGCGACGACGATCCCGGCCACCGCCGCCAGCGCGGCCACCGGCAGCCAGACGGCACGCG
The DNA here is from genome assembly GCF_036906775.1 of Micromonospora sp. CPCC 205561. Classification (NCBI taxonomy): domain Bacteria; kingdom Bacillati; phylum Actinomycetota; class Actinomycetes; order Micromonosporales; family Micromonosporaceae; genus Micromonospora; species Micromonospora sp. CPCC 205561. Next base: position 80,205 of record NZ_JBAKHV010000025.1, read on the forward strand.
CGTCGGCGACGTCGCCGAGGCGCGCCAGCGCGCCGTGCAGCGACTGGTTCAGGACGGTGCGGGGATCGCCGGTGACCCGCGCGGTGTCGAGCAGGCCGCCGCCCCAGAACCGCGCCGAGTCGCTCGGCCGCCAGGCGAACCCGAGCCCGACGGTGGCGGCGAACCCGGCCAGGGCCATCCCCGCCGCGCGCCACCGGCCGGTGCAGAGCAGGTACGCCACGAAGATCAGCGGGGTGAGCTTGATCCCGGCGGCGATGCCGACGCCCAGGCCCCGCCAGCGGTTCGCGGGGCCGGAGGTGAGGTCCAGCAGCACGATGAGCATCAGGAACAGGCCCACCTGGCCGACCTGGAGGTGACCGGCCACCGGGAACATCGGCAGCGCCGCGACGGTGCCCGCCAGCACCGGGCCGGGGCGTACGGGCGGGCCCGCGTCGGCGGCGCGCAGCGCCACGCGCACCACCGCCGACAACGCGACGACCGAGGCCAGCGTCCAGAGCCCGATGCCGACGGCGGCGTCGACGTACGCCAGCGGTTGCAGCAGCAGCGCGGCGAAGGGCGGGTACGTGAAGCCCAGCGCGATGCCGTCCGCGCCCCGGTGGGCGACGTCGTAGAGCTGCCCGTCGCCGCCGGCGGCGGCCAGCGCGCCCGCCCGGTAGGCCGCGAGGTCGCCCCAGAACCGGCCGGTCGCCCGGTGCACGGCGACCGCGGCGGCGGCCACCAGCACCGGGAGCAGCAGCAGGGCGGTGGCCGGGAGCGCCGGGCCGGGGTGGCGTCCCGGCCGAGGGCCGGGGGCTGGTGCCGACGGAAGGGTCATCACCGATCTCCCCCTTCAGGCGTCGGCGGGAGAACGGTAGCAATCGATCACTGAACGCATCCTGTAACCGGTCTGGATTACCCACCGTCCACAGCGGCCGGATTGACACCGGCCGTCGCGCCGGACGAAACTGTCGCGACAAGTCCATACGCGTGTGCGTGGCGGGGGAAGTCCGGTCGAAGTCCGGCGCTGGCCCGCAACGGTAGGCCGTCGAGGTGCAGGCACCCCGACGGTGAGCCCGAATACCCGTCGCACGCGCGATCCCGCTCCTCACCCGTCGTGGCCCACGGGTCGGAGTCCCGGTCGACCGCACCCGTGTCGCGGTCGACGGGGATCTGACGACCACCGGGCCGGAAAGGCGCGTCCGATGGTCGTCCGCCTGAGCCGGCACCGCCTGCTCACCCTGCTCTGCGGTGTGCTCACCGCACTCGCCCTCGCCACACCCGCGACCGCCGCGCCCCGACACGCCGGGGTGGACCGCGCCGACGCCGCCGCCGGCTGGCTGGCCCGGCAGCTCGTCGACGGGGAACGCCTCGAGGTGGTCTTCGACGGCGTGGCCTACCCCGACCAGGGGCTCACCCTCGACGCGGTGTTCGCCTTCGCCGCCGCCGGGGTCGCCGACACCGCCGGCGCGCGGGCCCTCGCCTGGGTCACCCGGCCCGACGTCCGCGACGGCTACGTCGGCGACGGCGCCACCGAGGCGTACGCGGGTGCCACCGCCAAGCTCGCCCTCGCCGTTCACGTGCGTGGCGGCGACCCGGGCGACGTCGGCGGCGTGGACCTGGTCGCCCGCCTGCGCTCCCTCCAGTCGCCCGGCGGCCGCTTCTCCGACCGCTCGGCGTACGGGGACTACAGCAACGCCTTCAGCCAGTCCTTCGCGATCCTCGCCCTGGAGCGCACCGCCCAGGGGGTGCCCCCGGCGGCGGCCGACTGGCTGGCGGGCACCCGGTGCGCCGACGGCGGCTACCCGGTGCTGCCCGCGCAGCCGGTCTGCGCGTCCGACGTGGACGCCACCGCGCTCGCGGTGCAGGCGCTGCGGGTCGCCGGGCGCTCGGCCGACGCCGCCGCCGGGCTGCACTGGCTGCTCTCCGTGCAGCGTGCCGACGGCGGCTTCGCCGACCCGGCGGGCACCCCGAACGCCAACAGCACCGGGCTGGCCGCGCAGGCGCTGCGCGACGGCGGCCGGCTGCTGGCCTGGGGGCGGGCCCGGTCCTTCCTGGCCGGACTCCAGGTCGGCTGCGCCGGCGCGCCGGCCGACCGGGGCGCGGTCGACTTCGACGGCGGCGCCTTCGATCCCGGCACCGCCACCCGGGCCACCGCCCAGGCCGTCCTCGGCCTGACCGGCACCGGGTACGCCCGACTCACCTCTGCCGGGGCCGCTCCCGGCGCCCCGCTGCCGCCCTGCCCGTGACCCACCCGACCATGTCCCGACCGAGATCAGGAGAACCCGTGTCCCGTCCCCGCCCCACCCTGCGCACCAGGATCGCCGGCCTGCTGGCCGTCGCCGTCGCCGCGGTCGCGCTGACCGCCGTCGAGCCCGCCCCGCCCGCCGCGCAGGCCGCCGCCTGCACCGGCACCTCGGGCGTCACCGTCGTGGTCGACTTCGCCGCCCTCGGCGGCGGTGTCCAGGTCGGCTGCGCCCCGGGCGACCCGGCCACCGGGCTGGCCGCCCTCCAGGGCGCCGGCTTCACCGTGACCGGCACCGCCCGCTTCGGGCTGGCGTTCGTCTGCCGGATCAACGGCAAGCCCACCGCCGCCACCGAGCCGTGCGTCAACACCCCGTCGGCCACCGCGTACTGGTCCTACTGGCACGCGCCGAGCGGCGGCGCCTGGTCCTACAGCACGTCCGGCGCGGGCGGCTACAACCCCGCCCCGGGCAGCGTCGAGGGCTGGTCCTTCGGCGCGGGCGCCCCGCCGAGCATCGCCGCGCCCTGACCGTCGCCCCGGCGTGCGCCGGGTGCCGACCACCGCAGTGGCGTCGCGTGACGCGCGGGCGGTACGGTGTCGGCACCGGCGCACGCCGGGCACACAACTGCATACGTCCCGTGTGGGGGGAAGCCGGTAGAAGCCGGCGCTGACCCGCAGCCGTGAGCGAGGTCCCTCTCGCGAGCCGGAATGCCCCGCCCGGGACGAGCGGCTTCCACTGTCGAGGTCTACAGGGTGAAGTCCGGGCCGCCGAGGTCCGTCCCACCCCCGCTCACCGCGTGTCACGCGGGCGGGGGTGTGCGCTCCTCGGGTGCTTTCCGGAGCTTCGACCGACCGCTCTGCGAAAGGCACCCCCATGCCCATGTCCCGACCCCGGCGTCTCGGCACCGGTCTCGCCGCCGGCGCGGCGGCGCTCGCCGCCATCGTCGCCGTACCCCTGACCGTGGCGGCCGCGCCCGCCCCGGCCCACACCGCCGCCGCGCGGGACGCGGCCTCCTGGCTGGCCGGCGAGTTCGCCGACGGGGCGCTGCCCGGCCCCTTCGCCGGCGAGGACTGGGGCCTGACCGTCGACGGGATCCTCGCGCTCTCGGCGACCGGCGTCGCCGCCCCGGTCCGGCAGGCCGCGACGGCGCAGGTCGCGGCGCACGTGCGGTCCTACAACAGCTACGACGAGTGGGGCATCGAGGGCTTCACCGACGGCGGGGCGACCGCGAAGCTGCTCTACACCGCCTCCGCCGCCGGGGCGGATCCCACCAGCTTCGGCGGGTTCGACCTGCGGGCGGAGACCCTGTCGCTGATCGCCGGGGCGGACGCCGGCCACCAGCGGGGGCGGATCACCAGCCGCACCACCGCGGCGAGCGGCCCGGACGCCAGCAACACCTTCGACCAGTCGTTCGCCGTGCTGGGCCTGGCCCGCAGCGGCGACGTCCCGCAGGACGCGGTGGACTTCCTGCTGCGGCAGCAGTGCGCGGCGGGCGGCTTCCGGCTCTACCCGGACGCCGAGGGCGGGCCGTCGCCGTCCTGCGACGAGCAGTCCGGCGCCACCCTGGACGTCGACTCGACCGCGATGGCCGTGCAGGCGCTGCTCGCCGCCGCCGCCGAGGGCGCGACCGGAGCCGCGGCAGCGGCCGGCCGGGGCGCCGACTGGCTGGCGGCCCGGCAGCACGCCGACGGCTCGTTCGGGGGCTCGGGGCCGACGACCGGCACGAACTCCAACAGCACCGGGCTGGCCGGGCAGGCCCTCGCCGCGGCGGGACGCGACACCGAGGCCGCCCGGGCCGCGGGCGCACTCAGCGCGTTGCAGCTGACCACGGCCGGCGGCGGCGCGGCCGCCGCGGAGGCGGGCGCCCTGGCGTACAACGCCGAGGGGTTCGCGGCCGCCGTCTCGACCGGGATCACCGACACCGACCGGGACCAGTGGCGCCGGGCGACGGCCCAGGCGCTGCTCGGGCTGGCCCAGGTGCCGTTCGGCCGGATCGGCCTCGACCCGCCGCCCGCCTCCCCGGAGCCGACGCCGACCGGCTCCGCGTCGCCCACCGGCTCCCCGTCCACCGGGCCGACCGGGGCACCGACGCCGACCGGCACGGTCAGCCCGGCGCCGAGCGCCACCGGCAGCGACGAGCCGCCGACCCCCTCCCCCACCACCGCGCCGGCGTCGCCCGGCGGCCCGGGCGCGACGCCGGACGCCCCGGGGTCCGGCGGGCTGCCGACCACCGGCGCCGCGATCACCACCTACCTGCTGGTCGCGCTCCTGCTGGTCGGTGCGGGGGTGACCCTGCTGGTGCTGGCCCGCCGGCGGAAGGCGTGACCGCCCGGGCCGCCCGGGCCGCACTGGTCGTCGTCCTCGCCGTCGCCGGCACCGTGGCCCCGCCCCGCCCCGCGGTGGCCGCCGCCGGATCGGCCGGCTACTGCCCGGACGCCTCGGGCGTCACGGTGGTGGTCGACTTCAACGAGCTCGGCGGCGGGACGGTGGTGCGCTGCGCCCCGGGCGACCAGGCCACCGGCCTGGCGGCGCTCAAGGACGCCGGCTTCCAGGTCACCGGCACCCTGCGCTGGGGCGAGGGCTTCGTCTGCCGGATCGAGGGCAGGCCCGCCACCACGGCGGAGAAGTGCGTCGACACGCCGCCCGTCAGCGCCTACTGGTCGTACTGGTACGCCTCGAACGGGGGCAGCTGGACGTACAGCGACAAGGGCGTACTCAACCGCAGGCCGCCGGGCGGCAGCTTCGAGGGCTGGTCGTTCTCCCTCAACCGCGGCGCCGACGACGCCCCCCGGCCGGGCGTGGCGCCGAAGCGGCCGGCGCCGCCCCCGCCGGCCCCCGCGCCGCCACCGCCGCCACCGCCACCGCCGCCGCCGGCGAAGTCGGAGGCCA
>NZ_JBAKHV010000026.1:0-84217 GCF_036906775.1 Micromonospora sp. CPCC 205561
AGCCGCGGCGCGCGCGGCTGGGCCGCCGGCTGGGCGGCCGCAGGCTGGGCCGCCGCGGGCGCCCCGGCGGTGGGTGCGCCGGCGCCCTGCTGGGCGGCGGCGGACTGGCTGAAGTCCGGGCGGGCGAAGATGGCCGTGGCCTCGTTACCGTGCGACCGGAACCACACCGCCTCCATCTCCCGGAAGATCGGCGCCTCGGCCGGCAGCTCGGGACGCGGCGTGATCGGCGCGGCCGGGGCAGCCGGAGCCGTGGCGGCCAGCCCCGCCCCGAGGCCGCGACCGGCACCCGGGTCGGCGCCGAAGCCGCCCCCCCGGGCGGATCCGGCCAGGCCCGCCGACAGCCCGGCGCCGGCCGACGACCCGGCGATCGGGCCGACCGGCAGGACCGGCCCGCCCGGCGTCTGGTTCTCCCCGGCGCCCGGGACGCGCTTGGGCAGCGGCTCGACCGTGGGGTACGCGACCGTCGGCGTACCGACCGACATGCCGCCCGCGAAGGCCGGCTGGGCCGGGGCGGCCGGCTGCGCGCCGCTCGGGCCGCCCGCCCGCACCGGGGCCGTGGTGTCGCGCGCCTGCTCCGGGGCCTGCCACGGCGCCGGGGTGGCGGAGCGCCACTGCTCGGTGAGGGTGGCCGAGGCGGTACGACCCCCGCCGTACGCCGGCTCGGCCATGGGGGCCGGGTTGAGCGGCGTCTGCTCGACGGCGAGCGGCTGGCGCGGCCGGGTGATCTGCTGGTCCCGGCTGTGCGTGGGCAGCACCACCGTGGCGGCGGGGAGCGTCACCTGGGCGACGGTGCCGCCCTCCACGTTGCGACGCAGCTCCACCCGGATGGAGTAGCGGGAGGCAAGGCGGCTCACCACGGCCAGACCCATCAGCCGGAACGCCGCGACGTCGACGCTCGGCGGGGCGGCCAGCCGGCGGTTGAGCGAGTCGAGCTGCTCGTCGGTGAGGCCCAGGCCCCGGTCCTCGATCTGGATCAGGACGTAGTCCCGGATCCGCCGGCCGTCGGCGACCACCGTGGTGTTCGGCGGCGAGAAGCGGGTGGCGTTGTCGAGGAGCTCGGCGACGAGCCGGACCACGTCGTTGACCGCGTGCGCGGCGACCGAGATGTCGGTGTCGACCGTGCCGAACTCGATCCGGTTGTAGAGCTCCACCTCGGACTGGGCGGCCCGCAGCACGTCCACCAGCAGGGCGTCGTCCCGGCGCGGCACGGCCGAGTCGGCGCCGGCCAGGACGAGCAGGTTCTCGTCGTTGCGGCGCATCCGGGTGGCCAGGTGGTCCAGCTCGAAGAGCTGCGCCAGCCGCTTCGGGTCCTCCTCGCCGCGCTCGATCGCGTCCAGCTCGCCGATCATCCGGTCGACCAGGGTCTGACTGCGCCGAGCCAGGTTGAGGAACATCGCCGAGACGCTGGTACGCAGCGCGGCCTGCTCGGCCGCGACGCGGACCGCCTCGCGGTGCACCACGTTGAAGGCGAGCGCCACCTGGCCGACCTCGTCGCGGTTGTTGAGCTGGATGGGGTCGCGTACCTGCCGGACGATCTCCTCGACGCCGCCGTCGCCCACGTTGCCGACGTTCTGCAGCCGCTTCACGGCGTCCGGCAGGTCGTGGTTGGCCACGGAGAGGGCGCCCTCGCGCAGCCGGCGCAGCGAGTGGTTGAGCGAGCGGGCCAGCACCACGGCGAGGGTCACGGCGACGACGAGGGTGAGCAGCACCAGCACCGACTCGATGACGGCCTGCCGGATGACGGCCGAACGGGCCTCGTCGGCCTGGCTGAGCAGCCGCTCCTGGAGCCGGATCTCGGCCCAGCGCATCAGGTCGTTGACCGCGCCGATGGCGGCGGTGGCGTCCTGGGCGGTCACCAGCGGACGCTGCCCGACCGAGCGGGTGATGTCGGCGGCCACCCGGTCGGCGAGGGTGACGGCGTCGCCGGAGACGGTGCTGTCGACCAGTGCGCGCTGGGTCGGGTCGGCGGCCAGGGAGAAGGAGAGCAACGCCTCCTGCTGGCTGGTCAGCGTGGCCACGAAGGAGGAGAACTGCTCCTCGTCGAGCTGGCCGGCGACGAGCGCGGTGTAGACGACCGACTGCTCCTCGGCGACGGCCTCCTTCGCCCGGGCGAAGCTGGCCACCGCGCGGCGGGCGTCCGCCAGCCCCTCGTCGCCGGGGAGCTGGGCCAGCCCGTCGCCGTACGCGACCAGGTCGGCGATGACGACGCCGTAGCGCAGCGCGGCCTCGGCGACCGCCATCTGCTGGCGGTCCAGCACCTTCTGGCGGGTGCCGGCCAGCGTCTCCAGGTGCTCGTCGATGGTCGCCAGCCGGTCCCGCACGGCGGCCGGCGGCTCGCCGACCCGCTTGCGCTCCGACCGGTACGCCTCGACCCGCTCGTCGGTGCTGCGCACCCGCACGTTGTACGGGTCCGCCTTCTGCTGCGGCGCGGACAGGAAGGCCGCCGCGGCCATCCGCTCGGCGTGCAGGTCCTGGGTCAGCGCGGAGATGTCGATGGAGAGCGCGGTGAGCGCCCGGGCCTGGGTGGCCTCGTAGGCTCCCTCGCCGACGGAGACGAGCCGGACCGTGGCCAGCGCGAGCACCGCGGCGACCGGCACGACCAGGATCAGCGCCAGCTTGGAGCGGATCCGGGCGTCGCGGAGCCGGGGCAGCCTGCGCCGCTTCGGCTCTGCGGTGTCGCCACTCGCGGGCAGGGTCGTCGGTCCGGTGCTCACGACATCGCCTCCGTCGTTTCTTCCACGCCTGCCCCGCCGACTCGCGCCCGGTGCAGCGGACTGCGCCACACGCGGCACGGCCGCGATTTCATCAGAAGTGATCCTGTTTGGGAAGCCACGGTGGGGCAGGAAACGTTCGGGCGGCACGCATCCCGTGATCCGGTCAACTAATACCTTCAATTCTCCACGCCCGTGAACAGGGCATGTGACTCCAGAGTGGTCATCCATGTCGGATTAGTAAGCGTTTGCAAAGTTCACGTTGCCCCACGATGTGGGATGCACGTCCCGAAACGCTTCCGACGCCTCCGCTTGACCGCAGGGCCCGGCGTTGGCAAGGTTTTGCAGGCTTCGCGCACACCGTACGGCAGACCTATCCCGTTCCTCCACTGAGGACGGACGACCCGGCGGTGACCGGGCAGCACCCGGGCCGCATCTGGAGGACTGAGTTGAGCACCATCCGCTCCGCGACCGCCGCGGCGCTCGCATCGGCCGCCCTGGCCACCACGCTCACCGGCTGCCAGTTCGGCGCGGAGGAGCGGGACACCAGTCCCATCGTCATCGCCGCGGACCTCGAACTCTCCGGCGCGGCGGCGCCCGCCGGCAAGGCGTACCAGCGGGCGCTGGAACTGAAGGTCGAGCAGCTGAACTCCTCCGGCGCGCTGGACGGTCGGCGGATCGAGCTGAGGGTGAAGGACAACCGGTCGGACCCGAGCGAGTCGCTGCGTAACGTCAACGACTTCAGCGGCGATTCGCAAGTCAGCGCCATCATCATGGGCAGCTGCAACGAATGCGCCGTCGGCGCCGCGGCCGCCATCAACCAGAAGCGAATTCCCACCATTGCGCTCGCGCCGTCCGACGCCGTGTCCACTCCGGTGGCCGACCGGCGCTACGTGTTCAAGCTCGCCCCGAACTCGGCGGACAGCGCCACCGCGCTCGCGGCGGAGATGCGCCGCCAGGGCGTCCGCAAGGCGGGCGTGCTGCACACCGACGACGCGTACGGCCGCGAGGGAGTGGCCGCGCTGACGGCCGCGCTGGGCAAGGTCGGCATCAAACTGGTCCACGAGAAGGCGGTCCGTACCACCGACACCGAGGTGGCCGAGCAGGTCCGGGAGCTGATCGACAAGAAGCCCAACGCGCTGGTCGTCTGGACCCCGGCGGAGCAGGCCACGCTCACCGCCGCGGCGGCGCGGCAGGCGAAGTTCGAGGGCCCGCTCTTCTTCGACGCGACGGCCGCCGGCGACCTCTTCCTCGGCGCGGCGTCCCGGGCGACCGAACGCGCGACGATGGTCTTCACCCAGACGATGGTCATCGACGACGTGATCGCCACCACCCCGGCCAAGGCGGCCCGCCGGCAGTGGTTCCAGGACTACACCGCCCGCTTCGGCGGCTACAACGGTTCCTCCTCGTTCGCCGCCGACGCGGTGCAGCTCATCGCGGACGCCGAACTGCGTGCGGGGGGCGAGCCCGGCCGGGTCGACCGCGACGGCATCCGGAACGTGCTGGAGACTTCCCAGATGGACGGCCTCTCCGGGCCGATCCGGATGACCCCGGACAACCACTCCGGCCTGATGCCGCAGGCCCTCACCACGCTGGTCGCGCGCAACGGGCGCTGGCGCCTCGCTGGCTGAGCCGAGGGGATGTGGCCCGCCGACCGGGCGGGCCACATCCCCTCGACCCCGTCTAGCGCCTCACCGGGCCGACGTGGTGGCCCGGACCCAGGGCAGGGCCAGGCGCTCGACCAGCGAGAGGGCGCTGTAGAGCAGGATGCTCATCGCCGCGATCAGCACGATCGCCGCCCAGGCCGTCGCGGTGTCCCCGACGCCGTTGTACTGCAGGATCTGGTAGCCCAGCCCCGGCTGGTCGGAGTAGAACTCGCCGATCACCGCGCCGATCGCGGCCAGTGGCATCGCCACCTTCAGCCCGACGAAGATCTGCGGCAGCGCGGCCGGGAAGCGCACCTTGCGGAACGCCTGCCACCACGAGGCGTTCAGCGACCGGGCCAGCTCGGCCAGGTCGGCCGGGGTGGTGGTGAGACCGGTCGCCGTGGAGAGCACGATCGGGAAGAAGCAGAGCAGGAACACCATGGTCAGGATGGGCTTCTCCCCCCAGCCGACCGAGACCACCAGCAGCGGACCGAGGGCGATCTTCGGCACCGCGTTGATCGCCACCAGCAGCGGCGAAAACATCCGCTCGACGCGCCGGGAGGCGGCCAGGGCCATTCCGATCAGGACCCCGGCGACCGCCGAGAGCAGGAAGCCGACCAGCGTCATCAGGGTGGTCACCCCCAGCGCCGGCACCAACACGTCGGCGGCCGCCCGGAACGAGCTCCACACCGCCTGCGGCGGCGGCAGGGCGGCCGGGTGCACCAGCTCCAGCACCGACGTGACCAGCCACCAGACGGCCAGCGCGATCACCACGCCGAGCAGCGGCAGCCCGACGGCCGCCGGGCGTACGCCGGATCGACGCGTCGGCGTGGGTACGCCGGCGGCGGTGGTCCCCACCCGCCGGGTCCCGGGGTGGCCGGCCCGGGTACCGGTCGTCTCCGTCACGGGTTCTCCTCTCCTGCCGGCCGGGCCGGCACGCGACGGGGGTGCGGCCCCCGGGTCGTCCCGGTGGACCGCACCCCCGTGGCACGGTCGGCGTGATCAGGCCTTCGGCGCGAGGCTGAAGTCGATGATCTGGTCGGGGGTGATGTTCTGCTTGAGCTGGCCGGCGCCCTGCAGGATCGCGATGCTCTTGGCGACCCGGCCGCTGTCCAGCGTGCCGAGCTGGGTGCCGGAGTTGCTGGAGCGCACGTAGCCGGCCATGAGCTGGAGCTCGGCGGCGGCCGCGGCGGGGTTCGCGGCGTCGACGTTCTTCTTCAGCAGCTCGCCCGCCTCCTGCGGGTTGGTGAGCGCGTAGTCCAGGCCCTTCATCAGGGCGGCGGTGAACCGCTTGACCATCTCCGGCTTCTCCTTGGCCGTCTTGGCGGAGGTGATCAGCACGTTGCCGTAGAGGTCCTGCATCACGTTGCTGTACGGCAGCAGGACGGCCTTCTTCTTGGTCACCGTCTCGATGGTGGGCTGGCCGACGACGAACTGGCCGATCCCGTCCACCGCACCGGAGGCGAGGGTGCCCATCAGGGTCTGCGCCTCGCCGTTGACCCACGTCACCTTGCTGGCGTCCACGCCGGCCAGCCGGGCGTACGTCGGGAAGAGGTTGCGCACGACGGAGCCGGGGGTGTCGGCGAGCTTCTTGCCCTCCAGGTCCTTCGGCGACGCGATGCCCTTGCCCTCGACGGTGGCGATGGCGGCCATGGTGCGCTGCTGGATCGCCGCGACCGCGACGAAGTCCTTGGCCTGGCCGTTGCCGAGCTGGAGCAGACCGCCGGTGAGGTCGATCGGGCCGAAGTCGGCCTGCCCGCCGGTGATTGTCTGGATCACACCGCCGGTTCCCTGACCCGGCTTGATGTCGACGTCGAACCCGGCCTCCTTGAAGAAGCCCTTCTCCTTCGCGACCCAGGCGTAGGAGTCACGGCCGAAGTTGCCGAACGAGGTGAGGTAGGTCACCTTCTCCAACGCCCCGCCGCTGCCACCCTTGGCGTCGGCGCCGGAGTCCGAGTCGCCACTGCACCCGGAGACCAGGGCGAGGGCGGTGGCCAGCGCAGCGGCAGCGACCGTACGGGTCAGCCTTCTCATCAGTGCACCATGTCCTTTCCGCCCGGCGGGGACAGGCCGCCGCCGGAGGGGGTTGTCTGGCGGGCCGGCGGAGGGGTTTGGCCGGCGCCACCGTCTTGAGGGGACTCTTAGCGGGCACAGCGTACGAGAAACCGCCCTGCGTAATGCCCGGCGTATGGGTTTCGTTACGGAAAAATCCTCGCGTCCACCCCGGACGACGTGGCGTCCACACCCGCCGGTTACCCTGGGCCGCTACTGCTGATCGCTGGCTCAGGAGGTCGCCGGAGATGATCCAGCTTTCCGGGGTGTCCCGCACCTTCGACGGCGGCAGCGGCCGAGTCGAGGCGCTGCGCGGCATCGACCTCGACGTGGCGGCCGGCGAGTTCGTCGCCGTACTCGGCCGCTCCGGTTGCGGCAAGTCCACGCTGCTCCGCCTGATCGCCGGCCTGCTCCCGGTCAGCGAGGGCACGATCACCGTGGCCGGTACGCCGATCACCAGGCCGCGCCCGGACATCGCGATGCTCTTCCAGCGACCGGCCCTGCTCCCATGGCGCACGGTCCTGGACAACGTCCTGCTCCCGGTGGAGATCTTCGGCTGGAAGCGGGCCAAGCACCGCGACCGGGCCCGCCAGCTGCTGGACCTCGCCGGACTGGGCGGCTTCGAGAAGCGGCTGCCGCACGAGCTCTCCGGCGGCATGCAACAGCGGGTCTCGCTGTGCCGGTCGCTGATCGGCGAGCCCCGGGTGATGCTGATGGACGAGCCGTTCTCCGCGCTCGACGCGCTCACCCGCGAGGAACTCTCCGGCGAACTGCAACGCGTGCACATGACGTCCGGGGCCACCGTCGTCTTCGTCACCCACTCGATCGACGAGGCGGTGCTGCTGGCCGACCGGGTCGTCGTGCTCAGCCCCCGGCCGGGCCGGATCCGCAAGGTGGTCGACGTGAACATCCCGCGACCGCGCACCCTCGGACGCAACGCGCACCTCGCGGACGTCGCCCGGGTCAGCGCCGACCTGCACGAGCTCCTCATGGAGCGGGACCTGCCGGCGGGGGCCGGCGCGGGAGGGCGGTGAGCATGCGGGTCTCCGTCTTCACGGAGCCGCACCGCGGCGCCAGCTACGACGACCAGCTCCGCTTCGCGCGGCTGGTCGAGGCCGGCGGCTTCGAGGGCTTCCTCCGCGCCGACCACTACCAGGCGATGGGGGACGAGCCGGGGCTGCCCGGTCCGACCGACGCCTGGCTCACGCTCGCCGCGCTGGCGCGGGAGACCAGCCGGATCCGGCTCGGCACCCTGGTCACCTCGGCGACCTTCCGGCTGCCCGGCCCGCTGGCGCTGATGGTGGCGCAGGTCGACCAGATGAGCGGCGGCCGGGTCGAACTGGGCATCGGCGCCGGCTGGTACGAGCGCGAGCACACCTCCTACGGCATCCCGTTCCCGCGCGTCGGCGAGCGCTTCGACCGGCTGGCCGAGCAGCTGGAGATCGTCACCGGGCTGTGGCGGACGCCGCCCGGCGAGACGTACAGCTTCACCGGCGAGCACTACCGGCTGGTGGACGCGCCGGCGCTGCCGAAGCCGGTGCAGGTGCCCGGCCCGCCCGTCATCGTGGGCGGACGCGGCCCGAAGCGCACCCCCGAACTCGCCGCCCGGTACGCCGACGAGTTCAACATGCCGTTCAAGACCGTCGCGGAGACCGCCGCCGCGTACGAGCGGGTGCGGGAGGCCTGCGACCGGACCGGGCGGGCCGGATCGGGACGCGCCCCGCTGACGCTCTCCGTCGGGATCGTGGTCGCGATCGGCCGCACCGACGCGGAGGCACACCGCCGCGCCGCGCCGCTGCACGTCAAGAGCGCACTGCCGCCGGAGGACCCGGTGGTCGGCTCGCCCGCGCAGCTCGTCGACCGGATCGGCGAGTTCGCCGCGATCGGGGCGACCCGCGTACACCTGCGGCTGATCGACCTCGCCGACCTCGACCACCTGGAGCTCATCGCCGCCGAGGTGCTCCCCCGACTGGACGGAACCCGATGACCGACACGCAGCTGGAACTCGGCCCGGTGGGCCAGGAGATCGTGTACGAGAACGACCGGGTCCGGGTCTGGCACATCCGGCTGGAGCCGGGCGAGCGGCAGCCGCTGCACCGGCACGACCACCCGTACCTGGTGGTGGCGATCCAGGGCGCGAAGAACGTCGTGCAGACGATCGACGGCACCCGCATCGACGCCGACGAGCCGACCGGCGGGGTCGTCTACCGGGATCCGGGCGCGGTGCACATGCTCACCAACGTGGGCGACACGACGTACCTGGCCCGGCTGGTCGAACTGAAGTAACCGCCGGCCGGCGGGTCGGAGCGGCTCGCGGCGCGCCGGTGGCGGCCTGGTCAACAGGTGCGTAACGTGCCGGACATGGCCTTTCGGACCTGGGGCAGACTGCTGCTCACGGCGCTCGCGGTGAGCCTGCTGGCCGGCGCCGGTCAGCTCGGCGTCGCCTTCGGTCTCGGCATCGTCCGGCTCACCGGCTCCTTCACCGGCGCCACCGTCAACCAGTGGCCGGCCCAGCTCGTCTGGGTGGGCTGGTTCGCGGCGAACGCCGCCGTGCTGGGTGCGGTGCTCACCGAGCGCCTGGCCCGCCGGGGCGACGGGCTGGCCGGCACCGGGCGCCTGCTCGCGGTCGCCGGCGCCGCCGCGCTGGGCGCGACGGTCGTCGCGCCGCTCTGCATGCAGCCCGCCCGGGCCGCCGAACTCGTCTCGGTGGACCCCGTCTGGGCCGTCGGAATCTGCGCGGTCCTCGGTGCGCTGGCCGGCGCGGGCGCCGCCCTCGCCGTACTGCTCCAGCCGCCGGTGGGCTGGAACATGGCGGCGGTCGCCGGCGCGGTCTGGCTGCTGGCCCTGGTGTCGGTGGCGCCCACGCTCGTCTCGACCGGGCCGCTGCCCTCCGTACGCCTCGGGGTGCTGGAGCCGTCGTGGCTCGCCGCCGGCGCGGCACAGCGGCTCGCCCTGGTGGTCCTGCCGCTGGTGGCGCTGCTGGCCGGCGCGGCGACCGGCGGGCTGGCCCGGTGGCGTGGGCAGCCGCCGCTGGTCAGCGGCGCGACGGGGGTCGCGGGCCCGGTGCTGGTCGCCTTCGCCTACCTGACCGCCGGCCCGGGCGACACGGCCGACCGCTACCAGCTCACCCCCTACTACGCCGCGCTGCTCGCGGTGGCCGCCGGCGCGCTCGGGTCCGCCGCCGCGGCGCTGCTGCGCTGGCCGCTCGGCACGCGCACCGCCCCCACCGGGGCCATCGAGCCGACCGACATCCTGCGCCCGCTGCCCGCCGGCCCCGTCCGGCCGCAGCGTGCGGCCCCGGCCGCCGACGGCGAGGAGCCGGAGACGCTCGACCTGGCCGGCGCCGACCTGGCCGCCACCGGCCGGGCCGGGCGGGAGCGGGCCGCTGACGTGGGCTCCGGCGGCCTTGTCGCCACCGGCGACACCCCGCCGCACCGGGCCGTCCCGCCGCACTGGGACTGGCCGGCCCACGGCGGCACCGCCCCCGCCGCCGACGCCCCGCCGGTCGGCAACTCGCAGCGGGTGGCCGCCTCGCCCGCCCCGGGCACGGCGGCGACGACCGGCCGCCCGGACGAACCGTCGCCCGCCGCGGCGGACGACGTCACCGACGCCCGCACCCCGACGGCCCCGGCCGCGACGCCCACCTCGGCGGGCCCGGCCGCGACCCCCGCGCCAGCCGGCGAGGACCCGCCGGCGCGACGGGCGACGCCCGACGGGGACGCGACGCGGATCGGCCGGGCGGCGCGGGCTGAGGGCGCGGCACCGGCTCAGGTCGGCGCGCCGACTCAGAGCGCGGCGCCGGCTGAGGTCGCGGCGCCGGCTCACAGCGGGACGCCGGCTGAGGTCGAGACGCCGGCACAGCACGTGGCGCCGACGGGAGCACCGGAGGCGCGGCCAGTGGCCGCCGAGGACCCGGCGGTGGCCGTCGCCCCGGCCGAGGAGGCGAGCGCCGACGAACGGTCGACCGGGCGGGTGGCGCGGGTCGGGCAGCCGACCGAGCCGGCGGCGCGGGTCGAACCGCCGGCCGACGGGGCGGCGACCGTCCGGCAGCCGGCCAGGAAGGCGGCGCCCGTCGGACGGCCGGCGGAGAAGGCTGCGTCCACCGAGCAGCCGGCCGATGCGGCGCCCCCCGCCGAGCCGTCCGCCGCGCCGGGCGCCCCCAAGCCCCGCCGCCCACGCAAGGCCCGGTCGACGCGCGCGTCGGCCGCGGTGCCGCCGGCCGGCACGGACGCGACGCCCGACGCCGACGTGCCCGTGAGCGAGGCCGCCGCACCGGCTGCGAAGCCGTCGCCGACGGCACCGGACGCCCCGGCCCGGCCCGACGCGCCGCGCGGCGCGGCACCAGACGCCCCGGCGGGCGGAGCGGCGGCGGAGGCCCTCGTCCCGGCCCCGCCGCCCGGGCCCGCCGCGCACCCCGAGCCGGTCCCGCCCGTCGGCCCGGCCGGCCTCTTCGCTACGACGACCGGAGCCGAGCCCGCCCCACTGTGGCCGGTGCCGACCCGGGTCCGGCCCGACGCGGCCGAGGCCACGCCCGTCGCGGAGTCCGCACCCGAGCAGGCGCCCCGCCCCCGGCACCGGGCCCCGATGCCCGACCTGGCCCGGGCCGCCAACTGGGACGCCCTCGCCACCGCCCGGCGTGCCGGCCCCGTCCCGGCACCGGCACCGGCCGACGGCACGCCGGCCGAGGAGACGCCCGCGACCGCCCCCGCGGCCGACCCGGCGTCCCCGGCCGAGGCCGAGCCGGCCACCGGTCGGTCCCGGATCCGGCTGGGGCTGTTCCGCCGCAACCGGTCCCGCACCGAGGACGCCCCGGCAGACCGGGATGCCGCCGAGGCGCTGCCGGAGCAGGACGAGGAGTACGTGGACTGGGTCACCGGCCTGAGCCGGCCCGTGCCGGACAACGAGCCCGAGCAGGAGAGCGGCCGGCGGTCGTTGCGCTCCACCGGCCGCCACCACCGCGACTGACCCGGCCGGCACCACCGGACCGGCCGGGCCACCGGGCCGCCACCGGGACGTACGGGTCACCCCATGCGGTGGCGCCCGGCCCCCGGGCGGTCGCCCCGGTCAGGCCAACGGCAGGTAGACCCGGCCGCCGGAGGAGACGAACTGCGCCGACTTGTCCTTCATGCCCCGCGCCGCGTACTCCTTCAGCTCCTGGGTGATCTTCATGGAGCAGAACTTCGGCCCGCACATCGAGCAGAAGTGCGCGGTCTTCGCGGGCTCGGCCGGCAGCGTCGCGTCGTGGTACGACCGGGCCGTCTCCGGGTCCAGCGAGAGGTTGAACTGGTCCTCCCAGCGGAACTCGAACCGCGCCTTGGAGAGCGCGTCGTCCCACGCCTGCGCGCCCGGGTGGCCCTTGGCCAGGTCGGCCGCGTGCGCCGCGATCTTGTACGCGATCACGCCGGCCTTCACGTCGTCGCGGTCCGGCAGCCCCAGGTGCTCCTTCGGGGTCACGTAGCAGAGCATCGCGGTGCCGAACATGCCGATCATCGCCGCCCCGATCGCCGAGGTGATGTGGTCGTACGCGGGGGCGATGTCCGTGGTCAGCGGGCCGAGGGTGTAGAACGGCGCCTCGTGGCACCACTCCTGCTGGAGGTCCACGTTCTCCTTGATCTTGTGCATCGGCACGTGGCCCGGGCCCTCGATCATCACCTGCACGTCGTGCTCCCAGGCGACCTTCGTCAGCTCGCCCAGGGTGCGCAGCTCGGCGAACTGCGCCTCGTCGTTGGCGTCCGCGATCGAACCGGGGCGCAGCCCGTCGCCCAGCGAGAACGTCACGTCGTAGCGGGCCAGGATCTCGCACAGCTCCGCGAAGTTCGTGTACAGGAAGTTCTCCTCGTGGTGCGCGAGGCACCAGGCCGCCATGATCGAGCCGCCCCGGGAGACGATCCCGGTCACCCGGTCCACCGCCAGCGGCACGTACGGCAGCAGCACCCCGGCGTGCACCGTCATGTAGTCGACGCCCTGCTCGGCCTGCTCGACGACGGTCTCCCGGAACACCTCCCAGCTCAGCTTCACCGGGTCGCCGCCGACCTTCTCCAGCGCCTGGTAGATCGGCACGGTACCGATCGGCACGGGCGAGTTCCGCACGATCGCCTCGCGCGTCTCGTGGATCCGCTTGCCGGTGGAGAGGTCCATCACCGTGTCCGCGCCCCACCGGGTCGCCCAGGTCAGCTTCTCCACCTCCTCGGCGACCGACGAGGTGACCGCCGAGGTGCCGATGTTGGCGTTCACCTTCACCAGGAACGCCTTGCCGATGATCGCCGGCTCGCACTCGGGGTGGTTGACGTTGAGCGGCAGCACCGCCCGCCCGGCCGCGATCTCGTCCCGGACGAACTCCGGCGCCATCCCCTCCCGGACCGCCACGAACTCCATCTCCGGCGTGACGACGCCGGCCCGGGCGTACGCGAGCTGGGTGGGGCGCCGGCCGTCCGCGCCCGCGAGCGGGGTGCCCGCGCCCCGCACCGGTGCGACGTCACCGCGCTCGGCGATCCACCCTCCGCGCAGCGGCGGCAACCCGACCTCCGGGTCGGAGCCGGGTCCGGAGGTGTCGTAGAGCCGCACCGGCGGGTTGCCGCCGGCCAGTTCCACCTCGGCGAACGGCACCCGGACGTCCGGCCGGGCCCCCTCCACGTACACCTTGCGACGTGCCTGCATGACAGCCTCCCTGGTGATCAAGCGGACCAGCCGAAGTGGTCCAGCGGGCCGCGTCCCGCGCCCAGCTCCCAGCCCCGCGCGCCGGTCAGCGCGCGGAGGACGTACTCCTTGGCGGCGGCGACCGCCGTCGGCACCGGGTCGCCGAGCGCCAGCCGGACGGCGATCGCCGCCGAGAACGAGCACCCGGTGCCGTGGTTGTGCCGGGTGTCGACCCGCGGCGCGCGGAGCAGGGTGGTGACGCCGCCGCCGTGCAGCACGTCGACCGCCTCGCCGTCGGCGTCCACGTCCCCGCCGGTCACCACCACGTGCGCCGGCCCGCCGGCGGCCAGCGCCTCGGCGGCGGCCACCATCTCCTCGACCGTGCTCACCGGGCGTCCGGTGAGGGCCGCCGCCTCCGCGCAGTTCGGCGTCGCCACCAGCGCGTACGGCAGCAGCCGCTCGACCGCGGCGACCACGCCCAGCCGGTGCCCGCTGGTGGCGACGAGCACCGGGTCGACCACGAGGTGCGGCAGCCGGCCGTCCCTCGCGGCGCCGGCCACCGCGTCGGCGACCGCCGGGGTGCCCAGCATGCCCGTCTTGACGGCGCGGACCGTGAAGTCGGCGAGCACGCTGTCGAGTTGCTCGGTGACCGTGCGGGGCGGCAGGGGCAGCACGGCGTCCACGCCCCTCGTGTTCTGCGCGGTGATCGCCGTGATCACGCTGGTGCCGTACGCGCCGAGGGCCGCGAAGACCTTCAGGTCGGCCTGGATGCCGGCGCCCGCGCCGGAGTCCGATCCGGCGATGGTGAGCACGGTCGTCGGGGTCATCGTTCCTCTTCCCTGGTCGACGTCGGCGGCTGCGGGGAGACCGCCGACCGGAAGGCGGCGTCGAGGGTGGCGGCGACCCCGGTCGGGTCGTCGGCGCGCATGATCGCGCCGAGCACCGACACGCCGGCTGCTCCCGCCCCGACGCAGGCGGCCACCTGCTCCGGGCTCCGCACCCCGCCCAGCGCGAGGACCGGCGCCGGGCTGTGCCGGATCAGTTCACGCAGCCCGTCCGGGTGCAGGGGCGGGCCGTAGCCGGGCTTGGTGCTGGTCGGGTAGACGGGCGAGAGGGTGGCGTAGTCCTCGGTGGTGAGCCTGGCCAGCTCGGCGCGGTCGTGGCAGGAGCGGCCCACCAGGCCGAGCCTCGGCGGCGGGTACGGGCCCGCGGCGGGCAGGTGGACGGCGTCGCCGCCGAGCGGGTCGGGGCCCGCGACGACCAGGGCACCGCCCGCCTCGGCGAGGATCGCGCGCAGCTCGGCGGCGAGGGCGGCGCGCTCGGCCCGGGGCAGGTCCTTCTCCCGCAGCACCACCCACCGCACTCCCCCGGCGACCGCCCCCGCCACGACCTCGGCCAACGACCGCCGCGCCTGCCACCGGTCCGTCAGCAGCACGACGCCCGCCGGCCCGCGCGCGATCCTGGTGGCAAACGGCCCCTCCGGTGTCCTTGTCGCACCAGGAGCCGACGCCGGTGCCGGAGCGGCCGGCGGGGGCGGGCCGGCGGGGGCGGGGGCGGGGCGGCTCACAGGTCCGGCCTTCCCTCGTCGGGTGTGGAGGCGAGCGCGTGGAAGCGGCGGGCGATCCGGCCCGCCCCGTACGCCAGCCGGCCCGCCTCGACCGCGTACCGCATGGCGGTGGCCATCGCCACCGGGTCGGCGGCACGGGTGACCGCGCTGGCGAGCAGCACCGCGTCGCAGCCCAGCTCCATGGCGAGCGCGGCGTCCGAGGCGGTGCCGATGCCGGCGTCCAGGATCACCGGCACGTCGACGCCCTGCCTGATCAGCCGGATGTGGTGCGGGTTCGACACGCCCAGGCCGGAGCCGATCGGCGCGCCCGCCGGCATCACCGCCGCGCAGCCGACGTCGGCCAGCCGGCGCGCCAGGATCGGGTCGTCCGACGTGTACGGCAGCACGACGAACCCGTCCGCCACGAGCTCCTCGGCGGCGCGCAGCAGCTCCACCCCGTCGGGCAGGAGCGTGCGCTCGTCACCGATCACCTCCAGCTTCACCCAGTCGGTGCCGAACGCCTCCCGCGCCAGGTGCGCCACCTTGACCGCCTCGCCCGCCGTGTAGCAGCCGGCGGTGTTCGGCAGCAGCCGTACGCCGCACCGCTCCAGCAGGTCGAGCAGCCCGCCGGCGGTGCCGGGGGCGGTGTCCACCCGGCGCAGGGCCAGGGTGACGAGTTCGGTGCCGGAGGCTCGGATCGCCTCCTCCAGCACGCGCAGGTTCGCCGCGCCGCCGGTACCGAGGATCAGCCGGGACGTGAAGCTCACGCCGCCCAGGTCGAGGCCCACCGGGTCACCCGCCCTGCGCGGCACTGAGCACCTCGACCCGGTCGCCGTCGCGCAGCGCGGTCGCCGGCCAGCCGCTACGCGGCACCACCTCTCCGTTGACCGCGACGGCGAGGCCGCGTCGCTGGTCGGTGACCGCGCGGACCAGGTCCGCCACGGTCGATCCGCCGGGCAGGCTGCGCCCGACGCCGTTCACCGTCAGTTCCACGGATACTCCTCCTCGGACACGAAGGGACCGGGCCCGCCGGCGGCCGGTGACGCGAAGCGGGCCGGGCTGAAGGGGGCGAGCAGCGGGTCCGCCGTACCCGTCTCGACCAGGTCGGCGATCAGGTCGGCGGTGACCGGGGTGAGCACGATGCCGTGCCGGTGGTGCCCGGTCGCGGCGAGCACCCCGGGCCGGCCGGGCAGCGGGCCGAGGATCGGGGCGTTGTCGGGGGTGCCGGGGCGCAGGCCGGCGAGGGTCTCCACCAGGTCGTACTCGGCCAGCTCGGGCAGCAGGCCGACGCCGGCGCGGAGCAGGCGCAGCACCGCCCCGGCGGTGACGTCGGTGTCGCCGCGCTCCTCGACGGTCGCGCCCACCACCACCTCCCCGTCGGGGCGGGGGACGAGGTAGACGTGCTCGCCGTCGGCGTACCCCCGGATGACGTGCCGGAAGCCCGGCGCGGCGCCGCCGGGCGCGCGGAGCCGCAGCAGCTGCCCCTTCACCGGACGCACGGGCAGCCCGGTCAGGGCCGCCGCGCCGCAGCCGGCCGCGACCACCGTGACCCCGGCGTCCAGCTCGGACAGCGCGCGCACGGCGGCGGGCACCAGCGTGGCACCGGCCCGTTCCGCGGCCGTGCGCAGCGCCCGCACCAGCCGGCGCGGGTCGACCTGGTGGTCGGTGGCGGCGAGCGCACCGCCGCGCACCCGGGGTGCCAGCGCCGGCTCGCGGTCCCGCAGCGCCGAGGGGCGCAGCGGCGTCACGGACAGCCCGAGCCCCTGCTGGTACGCCCACAGCCGGCGCGCCTCGGCCAGGTCGTCGGCGGTGAGCCCGACCATCAGGGTGCCCTCGGTGCGGTAGCCGACGTCCACGCCGCTGACCTCGGTCAGCTCGGCGGCGAAGGCCGGCCAGCGGGCGGCGGAGCCGGTCAGCAGCCCGGTCAACTCGCGCTCGCCGAAGTACGCCTCGGCGACCGGGGCGAGCATCCCGGCGGCGACGTGTGAGGCGCCGGAGCCCGGGGCGGGATCGTGCACGGCGACCCGGAGTCCGCGCGCCGCGCAGCGCCAGGCGATCGCCAGCCCGACCGGTCCCGCCCCCACCACGGCGACGTCCGGTCGGCTCAACACCCCAGCGCCCCCAGCAGCTCCGCCGTCGCCCGGGCCGGATCGGCCGCCCCGCTGATGGCGCCCACCACCGCCACCCCGTACGCACCGGCCGCCAGCAGCGCCGGCACCTCCGCGGCGGTCACCCCGCCGATCGCGACCACCGGCACGTCCACGGCGTCGGCGACGGCCCGCACCCCGGCCGGGCCGATCGGCGCGGGGAGCCCCGTCTTGGTGCTGGTGGCGTGGCAGGGGCCGACGCCCAGGTAGCTGGCGCCGGCCGCGACCGCCCCGGTCGCCGTCCCCGGCTCGCGGGCGGTGGCGCCGAGCACCGCGGTGGCGCCGAGCACCCGGCGGGCCGCCCCGACCGGCAGGTCGTCCGCGCCGACGTGGCCACCCGCGGCGCCCACCGCCAGCGCCACGTGCAGCCGGTCGTTCACCAGGCAGGTTGCGCCGTACCGCTCGCAGAGCGTGACCGCCCGGCGGGCCAGGTCGTACGCCTCCCGGTCGGTGGCGTCGTCCTCCACGCGGACCTGCACGACCAGCTCGGCGCGGGCCACCGGAAGGGCGGCCCGCAGCACGGCCAGCGGGTCCCGCCCGGGACGGGTGTCGGTGATCAGATGCAGTCGCCCGAGGGACGGCACGGCAACACTCCTCCCTGCGCCGGCATTACCCGGATCAGGTTCGACGGTCGGGGGCTCACAGCCCCCCTCTCAGCCCGGTGTACCGGGCTCCCGTGGGTCACTTGCGGGTGTCACCGTACGACGGATCCCCGGATCCGCCAAGGGCGGGCCGTGGATTTCACACCGACCGGCCGAAGCCGACGGGCGAGGTGCGCGTGACCGGTCCGTCACGCGATGCTGTCCGGATGCCCTCCCCGGCCCGGCTCCCGCCCCGGCTCGCCCCTCCTGCCGTTCCGAGGCAGCGCCGCGGTCGCCGAAGGCCTGGTGACCTGGACGATGCTGCGCGGACGGTCCTGGCGGCGCCTGCTCCCCGACGTCCACGTGCACCGTGACGCCTACCGGGTGGACGACCATCGGATGTGGTGCGACGCGGTCATCATCCGTGGGAGCGGCACCCGGTCGGCTGGTGCCGGCCGGAAGACACACCGGCCCCGGCAGGACGGTGCCGGGGCGGTGTCAGCGTGGTTCAGAGGATGGCGCGCAGGGCGTCGAGATCCTCGTCGGTGGGCTGCCAGGTGCCCGCCTCGGCGTTGGCACGCACCTGCTCCGGCGTGGTGGCACCGGCGATCACCGAGGTCACCGCCGGCTGGGCGGCGAGCCCGCCGATCGCCACCTGGAGCATCGACAGCCCCCGCTCGGCGGCGTACGCCTCGATCGCCTCGATGGTGTCCCAGTCGGCGGCGGCGAGACGCTCGGCGTACCGGCCGCCACCGGCGAGGCGACTGCCGGCCGGCGGCGCCTGGTCCCGCCTGTACTTGCCGGTGAGCAGCCCGTTGGCCAGGGGGAAGAACGGCAGCAGCCCGAGGCCGAACCGCTCACAGGCCGGCACCACCTCGGCCTCGACGCCGCGCTCCAGCAGGCTGTAGTGGTTCTGCGCGCTGATGAACCGGGTCCGGCCGGCGGAGGAGGCAACCCAGTCCGCGTCGGCGATCTGCCAGCCGGCGAAGTTGGAGTTGCCCAGGTAGCGCACCTTGCCGGCGCGGACGAGGTCGTCGAGCGCGGCGAGCGTCTCGTCGATCGGCGTTCCCGGGTCGGGCTCGTGCATCTGGTACAGGTCGATGTGGTCGGTGCCGAGCCGGCGCAGCGACGCCTCCACCGCCCGCGCGACGTAGCGACGGGCGCCCCGGGCACCGAAGTCGGGGCCGTTCATGCCGTGCATGTCCATGCCGAACTTGGTGGCCACCACCACGTCGTCGCGCCGCCCCTTGAGCGCCTGGCCCAGCAGTTCCTCGGAGCCGCCCTGCGGCTCGCCGTAGATGTCGGCGGTGTCGAAGAAGTTGATCCCGGCGTCGAGCGCGGCGTCGACCACCGCCCGGGTGCCGTCGAGGTCGAGCTTGCGGCCGAAGTTGTTGCAGCCGATGCCGACCACGGACACCACGAGCCCGGAGTCGCCCAACCGGCGGAAGGTCATCTCAGTCACGAGATCCACCCTATGCCGGCCGTCCGCCGCCCGCCGTGGGCATCGGAACCCGCCCCCCCCCGCCGGTCGAGCACGTCGGCGGCGGGCGGCGGGGATCACGCCACGTCCCAGACCGGTTCGGTGGTCTCCACCACCTCGTTGTCGCCTCCGAAGAGCACGAAGCGGTCGAAGGTGCGGGTGAACCAGCGGTCGTGGGTCACCGCCACCACGGTCCCCTCGAACGCGGTCAGTCCCGCCTCCAGCGCCTCCGCCGAGGCCAGGTCGAGGTTGTCGGTGGGCTCGTCGAGCAGCAGCAGCGTCGCGCCGGAGAGTTCCAGCAGCAGCACCAGGAACCGTGCCTGCTGACCGCCGGAGAGGGTGCCGAAGCGCTGGTCGCCCTGCCCCGCCAGCTCGTACCGGCTGAGCGCCGCCATCGCGGCGTGCCGGTCCATGCCGGCCCGGTGCTCGTCACCCCGCCAGAGGATCTCGACCAGCGTCTTCGCCATCAGCTCCGGCCGGTCGTGGGTCTGCGAGAAGTGCCCGGGACGCACCCGCGCCCCGAGCCGGGCGACCCCGGCGTGCGTCACCGGCGCCAGCGCGGCAGCGCCGTCGACCGGGCCGTTGGCCGGGTCGGGGTCGGTGCCGCCGCGGGCCAGCAGCCGGAGGAAGTGCGACTTCCCCGTGCCGTTGGCGCCGAGCACCGCGACCCGGTCGCCGTACCAGATCTCCAGGTCGAACGGGTAGGTCAGGCCGTCGAGTTCGAGCTGCTCACAGACCACCGCGCGCTTGCCGGTCCGCCCGCCGGTCAGCCGCATCCGGATGTCCTGGTCCTTGGGCGGTACGGGCGGCGGCCCGGCCTCCTCGAACTTGCGCAGCCGGGTCTGCGCGGCCTGGTAGCGCGACGCCAACCCGTCGTTGTACGCGGCCTTCTGCTTGTACATCAGCATCAGCTCGCGCAGCTTCTGGTGTTCCTCGTCCCAGCGCCGGCGCAGCTCGTCGAGGCGGGCGTGCCGGGCCACCCGTGCCTCGTGCCAGCTCGCGAAGCCGCCCGGGTGCACCCAGGCGCTGCCGCCCTCCACGGCGACCACCCGGTCGGCGGTGTGCGCGAGCAGCTCCCGGTCGTGCGAGACGTAGAGCACCGACTTGGTGGACTCGCGCAGCCGCCCCTCCAGCCAGCGCTTGCCCGGCACGTCGAGGAAGTTGTCCGGCTCGTCGAGGAGCAGCACCTCGTCCGGGCCGCGCAGCAGCAGTTCGAGGGCGAAGCGCTTCTGCTGGCCGCCGGAGAGCGTCCGGACCCCACGCTCCCGGGCACGGTCCCAGGGCATGTCGAGCACGATGGTGGCGACCGTGTCGAAGAGCACCTCGGCGTCGTACCCGCCGACCTCGCCCCAGGCCGCGAGCGCGTCCGCGTACGCCAACTGGGCCTTGCCGGCGGCGGTGCTGTACTTGCCGCGCACCTCGGCCGCCCGCATGGCCGCCTCGGTGTCGACCAGCCGGCGGCCGGCGTCGCGCAGCGCCGGCGGGGCCAGCGACAGCGCCAGGTCGGCCAGCGTGGACTCGTCGCCGATCATGCCGATGAACTGGCGCATCACGCCCAGCCCGCCGGCCCGCGCGACGGCGCCGGTCTTCACCGGCAGGTCGCCCGCGACCATCCTCAACAGCGTCGTCTTGCCGGCGCCGTTCGGCCCTACCAGGGCCACCTTGGCGCCCTCACCGACCCGGAACGACACGTCGGAGAAGAGCTCCCGGCCGTCGGGGAGGATGTGCCCTACCGCTGCCACGTCCACGTATCCCACGTCGGCATCCTGCCCGAGCACCGGCCGGGCGGCCCAACCATTTACCGGGTGACCCGCAGCACCCGGTAGCCCTTCTGGCTGGCGTGCCGCCCCACCTGCCAGCCCTGCTCGACCAGCCAGCGCTGCAACGAGTCACCCCCGAGGTACCGGGCCACCACCAGCCAGGCGACGCCGTCCGGCGCGAGCCGGGGCAGCCAGCGCAGCAGGAGCTGGTGCAGCTCGTCCTTGCCGACCCGGATCGGCGGGTTCGACCAGATCTCGGCGAAGCTCAGGTCGGCGGGCACGTCGTCCGGCCCGGCGACACGTACCCGGTCGGCCGCGCCGATCCGCGCCGCGTTGGCGGCGGTGAGTTCGCGGGCCCGTTCGTTGACGTCCACGGCCCACACGGTCGCCGTGGGCGCCGAGGCGGCGAGCACGCAGGTGATCGGCCCGAAGCCACATCCGAGATCCAGCAGGGCGCCGGTCCTCCCGGCGGCCGGCAGTTCGGCCTTGCGCAGCAGGACCGCCGTGCCGGGGTCGAGGCGGGCGGCGGAGAAGACGCCGCCGGAGGAGGTCAGCGCGTAGTCGTGGCCGGCGACGGAGAACTCGACCTCGCGCGGGTGGGCGGCGGTCGTGGGTTCAGCGGTGAAGTAGTGGTCGCCGGTCACGCCGGCAATTCTCGCACCGCCACCCGGCACCCCGACGCGGACCCGGCGCGACGCGGAACGGCGGGTGGCGGGCCGACGCGGCGCGGGCCGGCGAGTGGCGGGTCGGCGCAGCACGGCGCGAAACACCCGCGCGCTCAATTTCCCATTATTCACGCCTAAAGGGACAAATGCTCCTACCCTGGCGACATGGTGTATCGGTACGAGTCCGATGAGGACGAATTCATGGAGTACCCGGAGCCCGGGTCCGACCGGTCGGTGCTCGGTGCCGGTCCGCCTCCCCCCGCCGGTCCCTCCCCCTCGCGCTTCCCGACGCCGTCGCTCTCCCGCGGCGATCGGCTCGCGCTGCCCTCGACCGGCCCGGAGACGATCCGCGAGGCGGCCGACGTGCCGCCGCCGGCCGCCCAGCCGGAGACGTACTCGCAGCTCCGGCCGCACGCGCAGTCGCACGAGCGGGTACCCCCGCCGGCCGCCCCCGCCGCCGCGCGGCGCGGCGGCGGTCGGCTGTGGCAGGTCGTGATCGGCGGCGCGGCCGTGCTGGCGCTGCTCGCACTCTGCGGCCTGAGCGCCGCCGCCCTGCTGGTCGAGCGGGACGAGACCCCGCAGGCCACGCCCACCGCGCAGCCCACCGTGGCCGAGTCGGCCGACGCCGAGGCACACGATCTCGACTCCCGCGACACCGACCAGGCGCCGCTGACCGCCAAGGAGCTCTTCCCGGGCAAGCAGCTCGCCGTGGCCGACGGGGAGCCCGCCTACCGGGTGCTGAAGACGCACTCCAGCGCCAGCTGCGCGGTGGCGGCCACCGGGGAGGTCGCCGACCTGCTGCTCCGCCTCGGCTGCAACCAGGTGGTCCGCGCCACGCTGCGGACGCCCGACGGGGAGCACCTGGTCACCGCCGGGCTGTTCAACCTGACCGACCGGGCGAACGCCGAGCGCGCCCGGGACCGCATCCGGCAGTCGCTCGACGAGCGGGAGGGCCGGTTCCGGGGCATGGCGGCCGACGAGGAGAGCGAGGCCGTGGCCACCGCCCCGGCGCGCGTCGGCTGGCAGGTACGCGGCCACTACCTCGCGTACGCGGTGGTCGCCCGCAGCGACGGTGAGGCGATCAGGTCCGGCGACACGAAGGCGCGGGAGATCCTCTTCGACATGATCGAGCTGCATCTCAACCGGGGCGTGCTGGAGCGGCGCGCGGACGGCGGGACGGCCGGCCAGCCGACCGACGAGAGCACGAACCGGACCGGCACGCAGGACGGGGGCGAGCTGCCCGGCGAGTGACCGCGGCGCGACGGGTACGGGTGCGTGAGCCGGTGGCCCGCGCACCCGTGCCCGTCCGGAACTGCGCACCGGTGCCCGCTCACCCCTGGGGTACGACCCGGTGCGCCCGGAGCAGGTCGAGCATCCGGTCGTGCGGCACCGCGTACCTGACCCGTCCCCTGAAGCCGACGGTGGTGCCCGCCATGAACAGCGAGTTCAGCAGCGCCTCCTCCACGGCCTCCAGCACCGCCGCGAAGACGGGCTCCAGATCCGACTCGGGCGCGGCCGGCGTCTCCGTCCCGGCCGTGGAGAACGCCAGCGCGTAGTCGCCGCTGCCGCCGGCGAAGTCCGAACCCACCCGGGCCATCGCGAAGACGGCCCGTCGGGCGACGCGCCCGAGCTGCCGCGCGTCGAGTCGGCCGTCCGTGGCGACCACGATGACGCAGGAGTTCCCGGGCGGCTCGGGCCGGTGCGACAGCGGCGGGGCCGGCACCCCCACCTGCTCGGGTCGGACCGGCACCCCCGACACCCGCAGCACCCCCGAGAAGTTGGTCTGCACGAGCACGCCGACGGTGACCGTGCCGCGGGACGTCGGGGCGAGCCGCGAGGACGTCCCGACACCGGCCTTGAAGCCGAGGGCCGCGGTGCCCGTACCGGCGCCGACGGCGCCCTCCGCGGGCAGTCCGCCACGCGCCTCCTCCAGCGCGCCGAGGACGTGTTCCGCCCGTACCGGCCGGGCCCGGATGTCGGAGAGCAGCCCGTCGTTGGTCTCCGCCACCACGGGGTTCAGCGACTCGACCGCCTCCCGGCCGGGCTGCCGGAGCATGTAGGTGACCAGCGCGTCGGCGGCACGGAACGTCGACAGGGTCGCGGTCAGCACCACGGGAGTCTCGATCTCGCCCAGCTCGGTCACCTGGGTGGAGCCGACCATCTTGCCGTGCCCGTTGCCGACGAAGAGTCCCGCCGGCAGCGCCCGACGGCCGGTCAGCTGCTCCGGCACGACGGCCGTCACCCCGGACCGGATGCTGTCGCCGTCGAGCAGCGTGGTGTGGCCGACCCGCACGCCGGGCACGTCGGTGACGGCGTTGAGCGGTCCCGTCGGCATCGTCCCGACGACGACGCCGAGTTCCCGCGCGCGGCGAGGTTCCTGCACCACTTCCACTCCTTCAGGTCGACGAGGCGCTGCCGGGGAGGTCGCCCGGAGCCGCGCCGGCAGCGGCCGGCGGAGCGGCCACCTCGGCGGTCAGCCCTCCACGGGTACGCGCAGCCGCCGGGTCGCCTCGGCCCGGCGGGCGTACTCGGCCGGGTCGTCGGGGTAGCCGACCGCGACGAGGGTGAGCCCGTGGGCCGGCGCCACCGTCACCTCGCTGGAGCGTTCCCGGCGGGTCAGCAGGCTGCCCGGCCACTCGACCGGCCGGCGACCGTCCCCGGCGACCAGCATCGCGCCGACCAGGCTGCGCACCATCGCCTGGCAGAACGCGTCGGCCTGCACGGTGGCGACGAGGATGCCGTCGGGCTCCCGCCGCCAGTCCAGCCGGGTCACCGCGCGCAGGGTGGTGGCGTGCTCCTTGCGCCGGCAGTACGCGGCGAAGTCGTGCTCCCCCACCAGCCCGGCGGCCGCGGCGTTCAACGCGCCCAGCTCCAGCGGCCTCGGCCAGGCGAGGATCTCGTGCCGGCGCAGCGGCTCGGCACCCCAGGGCGCGTCGGTGACCCGGTACTCGTAGCGGCGGAACGTCGCCGAGAAGCGCGCGTCGAAGTCCGCCGGCACCTCGGCCATCGCGCGTACCCGGACATCGGTCGGGAGCAGCCGGGCCAGCCGGCGCAGCAGCCGCCCCTCGTGCTCCCGCCACACGGCGACGGGGAGGTCGACGTGGCAGACCTGCCCGCTGGCGTGCACCCCGGCGTCGGTGCGGCCCGCCACGGTCAGCCCGCTCGCCGTGCCCGCGCCGAGCACCAGGTCGAGGGTCTGCACGAGCACCCCGGCCACCGTGCGCCGCTCCGGCTGGGCCGCCCAGCCGGAGAAGCCCGACCCGTCGTACGCGACGTCCAGCCGCAGCCGGGTGCGCTCGTCCACTCGTACCTCCGCCTCACGGGATCGGGCCCGGCACCCCACGAAGGGGTGCCGGGCCCGACGGTGGCCTGGATCAGGCCTTGTCGTTCTCGCCGGCCTCGTCGCTGTCCTCGCGGGCGGCGGCGGTGTCGCCGGACGCCGACACGGGCGGCTCGGCGTCCTGGTCGCCCGAGTCCGACTTCGGGGCCTCCTCGGCCGGGGCGAGCGCCTCGACCTTGTCCTGCTGCGCGGCCTTGCGGGCCGCGGTCTTCTTGTTCGCCTTCGGCTCGGCGACCTGGAGCTCCTCGACCAGCTCGATGACCGCCATCGGCGCGTTGTCACCCTTGCGCGGACCGGTCTTCACGATCCGGGTGTAGCCACCGTTGCGGGTGGCGAACCGGGGCGCGATCTGGTCGAACAGGGCGTAGACCACGTCCTTGTCCTTGACGACGCCCAGCACCCGCCGGCGCGACGCCAGGTCGCCTCGCTTGGCCTTGGTGATGAGCTGCTCGGCCAGCGGACGCAGCCGCCGGGCCTTCGTCTCGGTGGTCTTGATCTTGCCGTGCTGGAACAGCGCGGTGGCCAGGTTCGCCAGCATCAGCCGCTCGTGCGCGGGGCTGCCGCCGAGGCGGGGGCCCTTGGTGGGCGTGGGCATGCTTGGTGCTCCTCAGGTGTGGCGGCAGCGCGGACTAGAGCTGCTCGGTCTCGCGGTAGTCGTCGGTGTCGTAGTCGGCCTCGCCGAAGCTGTCCACGACGTGCGCCGGATCGAAGTTCGGGGCCGAGTCCTTCAGCCCCAGACCCATCCCGGCGAGCTTCATCTTGACCTCGTCGATCGACTTCTGACCGAAGTTGCGGATGTCGAGGAGGTCGGCCTCGGTACGCCCGATGAGCTCACCAACGGAGTTGATGCCCTCGCGCTTGAGGCAGTTGTAGGAGCGGACGGTCAGGTCCAGCTCCTCGATCGGCAGCGCCAGGTCCGCAGCGAGCTGGGCGTCCTGCGGGGACGGCCCGATGTCGATGCCCTCGGCGGTCTCGTCCAGCTCGCGAGCCAGGCCGAAGAGCTCCACCAGGGTCGAGCCGGCGGAGGCCAGCGCGGTACGCGGGCCCATCGACGGCTTGGTCTCGACGTCGATGATCAGCCGGTCGAAGTCGGTCCGCTGCTCGACACGGGTCGCCTCGACGCGGTAGGTCACCTTCAGCACCGGCGAGTAGATCGAGTCGACCGGGATCCGGCCGATCTCCGCGCCGGCCTGCTTGTTCTGCGCCGCCGTGACGTAGCCGCGACCCCGCTCGACGGTCAGCTCCATGTCGAGCCGGCCCTTGCCGTTGAGGGTGGCGAGCTTCAGGTCCGGGTTGTGCACCGAGACGCCGGCCGGCGGCTGGATGTCCCCGGCCGTCACGTCGCCCGGGCCCTGCTTGCGCAGGTACATGCTGACCGGCTCGTCGTGCTCGGAGCTGACGCAGAGCTCCTTGACGTTCATGACGAGCTCGACCACGTCCTCCTTGACGCCGGGGATCGTGGTGAACTCGTGCAGCACGCCGTCGATCTTGATCGAGGTGACCGCCGCACCCGGGATCGACGACAGCAGCGTGCGCCGCAGCGAGTTGCCCAGGGTGTAGCCGAAACCGGGCTCCAGCGGCTCGATGGTGAACCGGGACCGGGTCTCGTTGATCGACTCCTCGGAGAGAGTCGGTCGCTGGCTGATGAGCATGTCTTCTCTTCTCTTCCGGGGCGCCCGCCATATGACGCCCACGACAAAGTGTTCCGGTGGCCCGCCCCGTGAGGGCGGGCCACCGCAACGAGCTCCGACTACTTGGAGTAGAGCTCGACGATCAACTGCTCCTGGACCTGCGTGTCGATGACCTGCCGGGCCGGGAGCGAGTGCACGAGGATCTTCATCTGGCTGGGGATCGCCTCCAGCCAGGCCGGCACCGACCGCGAACCGGCCTGAGCCTGCGCCACCAGGAACGGGGTGAGCTGCTTGCTCTTGCCCCGCACCTCGATGATGTCGTGCTCCTTGACCCGGTACGACGGGATGTCGACCTTCTTGCCGTTCACCATGAAGTGACCGTGCTTGACCAGCTGACGGGCCATGTCCCGGGAACCGGCGTAGCCGGCCCGGTAGACCACGTTGTCCAGCCGCGACTCGAGGATCTGCAGGAGGACCTCGCCGGTCTTGGCCTTCTTGCCCACGGCCTCCTCGTAGTAGCCGCGGAACTGCTTCTCCAGCACGCCGTAGACACGGCGGGCCTTCTGCTTCTCACGAAGCTGGAGCAGGTACTCCGTCTCCTTGGTGCGGCCGCGGCCGTGCTGCCCGGGCGGGAACGGCCGGGACTCGAACGGGCACTTCGGGCCATCGCACTTGCTGCCCTTGAGGAACAGCTTCATCTTCTCCCGCCGGCAACGGCGGCAGTCAGCACCGGTGTAACGAGCCATCTCTCTCTAACCTCTCAGACCCGGCGACGCTTCGGCGGACGGCATCCGTTGTGCGGCTGCGGCGTGACGTCGGCGATCTGCCCGACCTCGAGCCCGGCTGCCTGCAGCGAGCGGATGGCGGTCTCCCGGCCGGAGCCGGGTCCCTTGACGAACACGTCGACCTTGCGCATGCCGTGCTCCATCGCCCGGCGCGCGGCGGCCTCGGCGGCCAGCTGCGCGGCGAACGGGGTCGACTTGCGGGAGCCCTTGAAGCCCACCTGGCCCGAGGAGGCCCAGGAGATGACCGCACCGGTCGGGTCGGTGATCGACACGATGGTGTTGTTGAAGGTGCTCTTGATGTGCGCCTGCCCGTGGGCGACGTTCTTGCGTTCCTTGCGCCGGACCTTCTTGACGGCGGCTCCGGCACGAGCCTTCGGTGGCATAAGTCTGTGCGCTCCTAGTTACTTCTTGCCGGGCTTCTTCTTGCCGGCGACGGTCCGCTTCGGGCCCTTCCGGGTCCGCGCGTTGGTCTTGGTCCGCTGGCCACGCACGGGCAGGCCCCGGCGGTGCCGGATACCCGCGTAGCAGCCGATCTCGACCTTGCGGCGGATGTCAGCGGCGACCTCGCGGCGCAGGTCGCCTTCAACCTTGTAGTTGCCCTCGATGTGATTACGGAGCTGGACCAGCTCCTCATCGGTGAGGTCCCGAACGCGCTTGTCCGGCGAGATGCCGGTCTCGGCGAGCGTCTCCAGGGCGCGGGTGCGACCGACCCCGAAAATGTAGGTGAGCGCGATCTCCATCCGCTTTTCGCGGGGGAGGTCGACGCCGACTAGACGTGCCATGTGCGGGCGTACTCCTCGTGGTGTTAGTGCGGAGGTGTGGACCCGTCCCACCCCGCTACCGACCGCTCCGCCACCGGCGTCGTACGCCGGCGACCGCGAACGGCCGTGCCCGAGCGGGCCCCGGCCTCCGACCGGGGGTCAACCACGCAGTGGTACGCGACGCGCACCGCCCGCGGCTGGGACGAGCATGTGATTCGTTGTCGGGATCCGCGGCCCGGACCGATTCGACCGACCGTCTTCACACGGTCGGTCGGAACTGGTTCAGCCCTGGCGCTGCTTGTGGCGCGGGTCGGTGCAGATGACCATGACCCGGCCGTGCCGGCGAATGACCCGGCACTTGTTGCAGATCCTCTTGACGCTCGGCTTGACCTTCACGGTTGCCTTACTTCCCATCTGGCCCGACGACGCGCCGAGGCGCGACACCGGACGTCGAAGACGGACACGGGGACGACCCGGCCGCCGTCAGGCTTACTTGTAGCGGTAGACGATGCGCCCGCGGGTCAGGTCGTACGGCGAGAGCTCGACGACGACCCGGTCCTCCGGCAGGATGCGGATGTAGTGCTGCCGCATCTTGCCGCTGATGTGAGCCAGCACCTTGTGGCCGTTCGCGAGCTCCACCCGGAACATAGCGTTCGGCAGGGGCTCGATGACCCGACCCTCGATCTCGATGGCTCCGTCTTTTTTCGGCATGTCCTCCGCTGTCCTGACGTCGGTTGCTCCGGACGGCTCACAACGTCTTACACGGGCCACCAATCAAGATCGGAATGCCCGCGCCAGCCGCGGCTCCGACTCCCACCGAAGCGCGTGGTGGGCATGCCGGAGTGGACGCTGTGCGCCGATCTGAAAGTGTACGCCCGCCTGCGCGCCGCCGCCAAACCGGCCACCGTTCGGTGCGGCGAACCGGACAGAATCCGCCATTCAGGCAGCCGCGCCGGGCCGCCGCTCCCGCTCGGCGGCCGTCAGCTCACGGGCCTCGCCCTCGGCGTCGGTCAGCTCGCGGTCCTCGCCCTCGGCGGCCGTCAGCTCACGGGCCTCCCTGCCGTCCCGCTCGGCGGCCGTCAGCTCGCGCTTCGCCGCCCACCGCCGCGGCTCGCCGCCGGCGAGGCCGCCGATCGTGCCCACCAGGAGCACCGCTCCCCAGGGCCCGGCCACCCAGGCCGGCCAGAAGTAGAGCAGGTCCGAGGCGAGGACCGAGGTCACCGCCCAGATGGCCGACACGATCGCCACCACCCGGAGGTAGGGGGACCAGAGATCGGCCAGCCAGCGCCACGTCACGGCCGCCGGGGCACGGCCCACAGCCGGTGCGGCCGCGGCCGGGGTCGTCACGAGGTCCGGCGCCGGCAGGTCGGCCACCAGCGCGTCCAACTCGCCGTAGGTCCGCGCGGCGTAGGCGCGCTGCAACCGCTCGTCGTACTCGTGCAGATCGAGCCGGCCCTCGTCGACCGCCACCCGCAGCCGGTCGGCCACCGCCTGGCGGTCCGCGTCGGCGGCCCGCATCCCGTCGCGTCCGTCCATGCCCGCAAGCATGCCACCGCCCCACCAGCGGGGCCTCCCGCGCGGCCGGCGGAGCGGCGGGGGTCAGCGCGTGGGCGAGCCGGCCGGCTGGCGGGAGGTGACGAGTTCCCCGAGGCGGCCCCGTCCGCCGTCGGGCGCGGTCAGCACCCAGACGCCGTCCGGGAGCAGCGCCATCGTGTGCTCCACGTGCACCGCCATCGACCGGTCCCGGGTGACCACGGTCCAGCCGTCGGAGAGTTCGACGGTCCGGGGCGAGCCCATCGTGATCATCGGCTCGATCGCCAGCGCCATCCCCGGCACCAGGCGCGGGCCCTTGCCCGGCCGCCCGTGGTTGAGCACGTGCGGGTCCTGGTGCATCTCGGTGCCGATGCCGTGCCCGCCGTAGCCGTCGACGATGCCGTACCGGCCGCCCTTGCGTACCGCGTCCTCCACGGCGTGCGAGATGTCGGTGAGCCGGCCCTTGCCGCTGGCCGCGCCCCGCGCCGCGGCGGCGATGCCCGCCCACATGGCGTCCTCGGCGACGGCGGCCATCTTCAGCAGCGCCGGGTCGACCTCGCCCACCCCGACGGTGATCGCGGCGTCGCCGTGCCAGCCGTTCAGCACCGCGCCGCAGTCGATGGAGATCAGGTCGCCCTCGCGCAGCACCTGCTCCGGCCCCGGGATGGCGTGCACGACCTGCTCGTTGACGGAGGAGCAGATCGACGCCGGAAAGCCGTGGTAGCCCTTGAACGAGGGGGCGGCACCCGCCTCGCGGATGGTCGACTCGGCGATGGCGTCCAGGTCGGCGGTGCTGACCCCGGGGGCGACCGCCTCCCGCATCCGACGCAGCGCCTCGGCCACCACCAGCCCGGCGGCGCGCATCTTCTCGATCTGGTCAGGGGTCTTCAGCTGGATGTCCAGCTGGGGACGACGCATGGAGCCGTACCTTTCGTTGCCGAAGCCGAAGAGCGGGGCACGTCCGACGTACCCCGCTCTTCGCACTCTATCCGCCGGTACCCGGCGGGACGTCAGCCGCCGTACGAGCGCAGGGCGTCGATGGCGCGGACGGTGACGTCCTCCACCGGGCCGGTGGCGTCGATGCCCACCAGCTTGCCCTGGGCGCCGTAGTAGTCCACCAGCGGCGCGGTCTTGTCCGCGTACTCCCGCAGGCGGGTCGCGATGGTCTCCGGCTTGTCGTCGTCGCGCTGGAAGAGCTCGGCGCCGCACCGGTCGCAGATGCCGTCACGGGTGGTGGCGTCGAACTCGACGTGCCAGATCTTGCCGCAGCCCCGGCAGGTACGCCGGCCGGAGAGTCGCCGGATCACCTCGTCGTCGTCGACGACCAGCTCCAGCACCAGGTCCAGCGCGGTGCCCAGGTCGGCGAGGAGCTTGTCCAGCGCGGCGGCCTGCGGCGTGGTGCGCGGGAAGCCGTCGAGCAGGAAGCCCTCACCGGCGTCCGGCTCGGCGAGCCGGTCCCGGACCATGTTGATCGTCACCTCGTCGGGCACCAGCTCGCCGGCGTCCATGTAGCGCTTCGCCTCGACGCCGAGCGGGGTGCCCTGCGAGACGTTCGACCGGAAGATGTCGCCGGTCGAGATCTTCGGAACCGAGAGGTGCGCGGCGATGAACTCGGCCTGCGTGCCCTTGCCCGCACCAGGCGGACCAACCAGAACGAGTCTCATCTACCGCAGGAACCCTTCGTAGTTCCGCTGCATCAGTTGGCTCTCGATCTGCTTGGTCGTCTCCAGACCGACGCCAACCATGATCAGCACAGCGGTGCCGCCGAACGGGAAGTTCAGGTACTGCTGCTTGTCCAGCCAGATGAAGAAGAAGTTCGGCAGGATCGAGATGATGCCCAGGTAGAGGGCGCCCGGCAGGGTGATCCGGCTGAGGATGAAGTCGAGGTAGTCGGCGGTCGGCTTGCCGGGGCGGATGCCCGGCACGAAGCCGCCGTACTTCTTCATGTTGTCCGCGACCTCGGTCGGGTTGAACGTGATCGAGACGTAGAAGTACGTGAAGAAGATGATCAGCAGGAAGTAGACCGCGATGTAGATCGGGCTGGTCGGGTCGACCAGGTTGTTCTGGATCCACGCCTGGGTCTTGCCCGGGTTGTTCTGGTCGAAGAACTGCAGCGCCAGCTGGGGCAGGTAGAGCAGCGACGAACCGAAGATGACCGGGATCACACCCGCCTGGTTCACCTTCAGCGGGATGTAGGTCGAGGTGCCGCCGTACATCCGCCGGCCGATCATCCGCTTGGCGTACTGCACCGGGATCCGGCGCTGCGCCTGCTCGATGAAGGTGACCGCCGTGATGACCACCAGGACCAGCGCGATGACGAGCAGGAACTTGCCCCAGCCGCCGGTCTGCTTGATCTGCCAGCCCTCGCTGGGCAGCCGGGCGGCGATCGAGGTGAAGATGAGGACGGACATGCCGTTGCCGACGCCC
The DNA here is from genome assembly GCF_036906775.1 of Micromonospora sp. CPCC 205561. NCBI lineage: Bacteria > Bacillati > Actinomycetota > Actinomycetes > Micromonosporales > Micromonosporaceae > Micromonospora > Micromonospora sp. CPCC 205561. The sequence continues at coordinate 31,702 of NZ_JBAKHV010000026.1, forward strand.
CGGTCGGTGATCAGCTCACCGAGCCACATCACCACGCCGGTGCCGGCGGTCATCGTCATGACCAGCAGGGTGAGCGTCAGCCAGTCCGGGATCCCGGTCCCCTCGGGGATGATCGGGAACTGGTCGCACTGGTTGTTGAAGAGCTGCCCGGAGCGGGCCAGCGCCACGAACGCCGACGCCTGGAGGACACCCAGGCCCAGGGTCAGGTACCGGGTGTACTGGGTGATCTTCGCCTGGCCGGCCTGGCCCTCCTTGCGGAGCTGCTCCAGCCGGGGGATGACCACCGTCAGCAGTTGCAGGATGATCGACGCGGTGATGTAGGGCATGATGCCCAGCGCGAAGACCGAGAGCTGCAGCAGCGCTCCGCCGGAGAAGAGGTTGAGCAGGTTCATCACGCCGGTGGAGCCGTTCTCCATCGCGTCGATGCACTTCTGCACGTTGCCGTACGAGACGCCCGGGCTGGGCAGCGTCGCCCCGAGCCGGTAGACCGCGATGATGCCTACTGTGAACAGCAGCTTCTTGCGCAGGTCAGGCGTACGGAACGCACTGAGAAAGGCGGACAGCAACTTCTTCCTCCTGCGCGAGGCGGGCCGCCGGTGATCCCTGGCGGGGCGGGTTGGGTGCCGGGCGAGTGCCCGATATCCATGGCTGGGAAGGGACTCTAACAGCCCGATCCCCGTCCGGGCAGGTGTGCCCGGCTACATAAACCGAATCCGATGTTACCCGGCGCACACGCGCCCGGGCAGAGCATGGCGCCCGCCCAGTTTGGACAACTGAGCGGGCGCCAGGGAACGTCAACCCCTACAGCTCGGTGGCGGAGCCACCGGCGGCGGCGATCTTCTCCTTGGCCGACGCGCTGAACGCGTGCGCCGACACCTGGAGGGCGACCCCGCCGAGGTCGCCGGTGCCGAGGACCTTGACCGGGTGGCCCTTGCGGACCGCGCCGGCCTCGACCAGCTCCAGCGGGCCGACCTGGCCGCCGTTGGGGAACAGTTCGGCGAGCCGGTCCAGGTTGACCACCTGGAAGACCACCTTGAACTTGTTCTTGAAGCCCTTCATCTTCGGCAGGCGCATGTGGATGGGCATCTGCCCACCCTCGAACGCCGCCGAGATGTTCTTGCGGGCCTTGGAACCCTTGGTACCGCGACCGGCGGTCTTGCCCTTGGAGCCCTCACCGCGACCCACGCGGGTCTTCGCGGTCTTGGCACCGGGCGCCGGGCGCAGGTGGTGGACCTTGATCGTCATTACTCGACCTCCTCGACCTTCACGAGGTGGTTGACCGTGAAGATCATGCCGCGGATCTCCGGACGGTCCTCCTTGACCACCACGTCGTTGATCCGCTTGAGACCGAGCGAACGCAGCGAGTGACGCTGGTTCTGCTTGGTCCCGATCTCGGACCGGACCTGGGTGACCTTCAGGCGAGCCATCAGGAAGCCACCCCCGCCCGCGACGCCAGCATGGCGGCCGGCGCGACGTCCTCGACCGGCAGACCACGCCGGGTGGCGACGGCCTCGGGGGACTCGAGCCCCTTCAGCGCCGCCACGGTGGCGTGCACGATGTTGATGGGGTTCGACGAGCCGAGGCTCTTGGAGAGCACGTCGTGGATGCCCGCGCACTCCAGCACGGCGCGCACCGGACCACCGGCGATGACACCCGTACCGGCCGAGGCCGGCTTGAGCAGCACCACACCGGCGGCGGCCTCACCCGTCACCGGGTGCGGGATCGACGCGGCGATCCGCGGCACCTTGAAGAAGTGCTTCTTGGCCTCCTCGACGCCCTTGGCGATCGCCGCGGGCACCTCCTTGGCCTTTCCGTAGCCCACGCCGACGGTGCCGTCGCCGTCGCCCACGATCACCAGGGCGGTGAAGCTGAAGCGACGACCGCCCTTCACGACCTTGGCGACGCGGTTGATCGCGACGACCCGCTCGAGGTGCGGGGTCTTCTCGACGGGCGCGTTTCCGCGGCCGCCCTCACGGCGGTTGTCGCGGCGACCACCCTCGTTGCCACCGGACCCGCCGCCACGGCGCTGTTGACCTGGCATCAGCAGCCTTCCTTATCTCTCGTGACGGGGTTTCTAGAACTCGAGCCCGGCTTCGCGGGCGGCGTCGGCAAGCGCGGCGACCCGCCCCGCGTACCGGTTGCCACCGCGGTCGAAGACGACCTTGGAGACGCCGGCGGACTTGGCCCGCTCGGCGAGCAGCGCGCCGACCTTGCCGGCGAGGGCGCTCTTGTCGCCCTCCGTCCCGCGCAGCGAGGCGTCCAGGGTCGAGGCCGACGCCAGGGTGTGCCCCTTGGTGTCGTCCACGATCTGGGCGACGATGTGCCGCAGGGAACGGGTGACCACGAGGCGGGGACGCTCGGCGGTGCCGCTGATGTTCTTGCGGACCCGGAAGTGCCGGCGCGCACGCCCGACGGCGCGCTTGGCGGCGACGCCGCTGCGGCGCTTGAGCAGCGTGGCGCTCACTTCTTACCTGCCTTTCCAGCCTTGCGGCGGATGACCTCGCCCTGGTACTTCACGCCCTTGCCCTTGTAGGGCTCCGGCGGGCGGATCTTCCGGATGTTGGCGGCAACCTCGCCGACGAGCTGCTTGTCGATGCCGGCCACGTGGAACAGCGTCGGCCGCTCCACCGTGAAGGTGATGCCGTCCGGCGCCTCGACCAGCACGGGGTGCGAGAACCCGAGCGCGAACTCCAGGTCCTTGCCCTTGGCGGTCACGCGGTAACCGGTGCCGGCGATCTCCAGGCTCTTGCGGTAGCCCTCGGTGACGCCGACGATCATGTTGGCGACCAGGGTACGGCTGAGGCCGTGCAGTTCCTTGGCCTTGCGCTCGTCGTTCGGGCGGTTGACGTTCAGCTGCCCGTCCTCGGCCCGCTCGACCTTGATCGGCTCGGCCAGGGTGTGCGAGAGCTCGCCCTTCGGGCCCTTGACCTTGACGGTCTGCCCGTCGATCGTGATGTCGACGCCGGCTGGTACCGGGATCGACCTACGTCCAATACGCGACATTTCTACCTGTCTCCCGTTACCAGACGAAGGCGAGGACTTCCCCGCCAACGCTCCGCTTGCGGGCCTGCCGGTCGGTGAGCAGCCCCTGGGACGTCGAAATGATCGCCACGCCCAGCCCGCCGAGCACCCGCGGGAGCCCGTCCGACTTGGCGTAAACCCGCAGGCCGGGCTTGGACACGCGCTTGATGCCGGCCAGGCTCCGCTCGCGGCTCTGGCCGTACTTCAGCTCGACGACCAGTCGCTTGCCGACGGCGCCCTCCTCGGGCTCCTCGACCGACCAGGTGGCGATGTAACCCTCGGCCTTGAGGACCTCGGCGATGTTCGCCTTGATCTTCGAGTAGGGCATCGTCACCCGGTCGTGGTACGCCTGGTTGGCGTTACGCAGACGCGTGAGCATGTCTGCGATCGGGTCGGTCATCGTCATGGATTTCGTCAGCCTTTCTCGCCGGGGTTCCCGGGGCCTTCCGCCCCGGGCCTACGGCGAAGAGCAATACGTGATCGGTGCAAGGGGTCCCGGCACGGAGCCGGGACGCGGTCGCCCTTACCAGGAGGCCTTGGACACGCCCGGCAGCTCACCGCGGTGGGCCATCTCCCGGATGCAGACCCGGCAGAGCCCGAACTTGCGGTAGACCGCCTTGGGACGCCCGCACCGCTGGCAGCGGGTGTACGCGCGAACCGAGAACTTCGGCTTCGCGGCCGCCTTGATGATCAGCGCCTTCTTGGCCATCTCAGTTCTCCTTGAACGGGAAGCCCAGGAGCTTGAGCAGCGCCCGGCCCTCGTCGTCGGTCGTGGCGGTCGTGACCACCGTGATGTCCATGCCCCGCTGCCGATCGATCTTGTCCTGGTCGATCTCGTGGAACACCGACTGCTCGGTCAGACCGAACGTGTAGTTGCCGTGCCCGTCGAGCTTGCGCCCGTCCAGACCGCGGAAGTCACGGATACGCGGCAGCGCGATCGACAGCAGCCGGTCCAGGAACTCCCACATCCGGTCGCCGCGGAGGGTGACCTTCGCGCCGATCGGCATGCCCTCGCGGAGCTTGAACTGCGCGATGGACTTGGTCGCCCGCCGCACCTGCGGCTTCTGCCCGGTGATGGTGGCCAGGTCCCGGACGGCGCCGTCGATCAGCTTGGCGTCCCGGGCTGCCTCGCCGACACCCATGTTGACGACGATCTTGACCAGCCGCGGCACCTGCATGGGGTTGCCGTAGCTGTGCTGCTCCTGCAGCCGCGCCACGATCTCGTTGCGGTACCGCTCCTTGAGGCGCGGCATGGTCTTGGTTTCGGTAGCCGTGGTCATCACAGGTCCTTACCGGTGCTACGCGCGATGCGGACCTTCTGGCCGTTTTCGTCGAACCGGTAACCGACGCGGGTCGGCTTGCCGTCGGAGTCCAGAACCTGCACGTTCGAGACGTGGATCGGGGCCTCCTGGGTGACGATGCCACCGGTCTTGGCGCCACGCTGGGTGGTGCTGATGCGGGTGTGCTTCTTGACCCGGTTCACGCCCTCGACCAGGACCTTGTCCTGCCGCGGGTAGGCCGCGATGACCTTACCCTTGGCACCCTTGTCCTTGCCGGCGATGACGACGACCGTGTCGCCCTTCTTGACCTTCACGGTCACAACACCTCCGGCGCGAGAGAGATGATCTTCATGAACCGCTTGTCCCGCAGCTCCCGGCCCACCGGGCCGAAGATGCGGGTACCGCGCGGGTCCCCGCCGTCCTTGATGATGACGGCGGCGTTCTCGTCGAAGCGAATGTACGAACCGTCCGGCCGACGCCGCTCCTTGGCGGTGCGAACGACGACGGCCTTGACGACGTCGCCCTTCTTCACACCCGCACCCGGGATCGCGTCCTTGACGGTCGCCACGATGACGTCGCCGATGCTCGCGTAGCGCCGACCGGAGCCACCGAGAACCCGGATGCACAGGATCTCCCGGGCACCCGTGTTGTCGGCGACGCGCAGTCGCGACTCCTGCTGAATCACGTCTATCTCCTATGTCTGCCGGTTCTCCGGCCGCGCTGGGCGGCCGGAGCCTGGCGGAACCCGCGCCCGGCTGACGCCGGGCGAGCTCGAGCCTTCGCTACTTGGCCTTTTCCAGGATCTCCACGATCCGCCACCGCTTGGTGGCGGACAGCGGCCGGGTCTCCATGATCATGACCCGGTCGCCGATGCCGGCGGTGTTCTGCTCGTCGTGCACCTTCAGCTTGCGGGTACGGCGCATGATCTTGCCGTACAGCGCGTGCTTGACCCTGTCCTCGACCTCGACGACGACGGTCTTTTCCATCTTGTCGCTGACCACGAGGCCCTCACGCACCTTGCGGCGGGCCCGCGCGGTGGCGGTGGTGGTGTTCTCGCTCATGATGCAGTCACCTCAGTCGGCGCGGCCGAGAGACCCAGCTCGCGCTCACGCATGATCGTGTAGATCCGGGCGATCTCCCGACGGATGACCTGCAGCCGCCGGTTGTTGTCCAGCTGGCCGGTCGCGGCCTGCACGCGGAGGTTGAACAGCTCCGCCTTGGCCTCGCGCAACTTCGTGACCAGCTCCTCCTCGGAGAGCTCACGCAGCTCGGAGGCCTTAACGCCCGCTGCCATCAGGATTCACCCACTTCGCGCGTAACAATGCGGCACTTCATCGGGAGCTTGTGGATCGCGCGACGCATCGCCTCTCGCGCGATCTGCTCGTTGGGGAAGGACATCTCGAAGAGGACCCGCCCCGGCTTGACGTTGGCGACCCACCACTCCGGCGAACCCTTACCGGAACCCATCCGGGTTTCCGCCGGCTTCTTGGTGAGGGCCTGGTCCGGGAAGATCGTGATCCAGACCTTGCCGCCACGCTTGATGTGGCGGGTCATCGCGATACGCGCCGACTCGATCTGGCGGTTGGTCACGTACGCCGGCTCGAGAGCCTGGATCCCGAACTCGCCGAACACCACCCGGTTACCACCCTTGGACGCGCCACTGCGGTCCGGGTGGTGCGGCTTGCGGAAGCCCTTCGGGGGCTTGCGCGGCATCAGCATCTGTCAGCCCTCCTGCTGCGTTTCTGCCGCGGCGGCGACGGCGGCGGGGTCCACCGCGTCACCGCTCGGCGTCTCGGCCTGCTGCGCGATGGTCGTCGCGGCGGCCCTGCCGGCCTCGGTGCCGCCGGCGGTCGTGCCGGCCGAGCCGGACCGACCACGGCGCGGCCGCTCGGGGCGGTCGCCGCGCTCACGGCGCGGGCGCGACGGCGCCTCGGCCGGGGTCTCCCGACCCGGCACCGCGTCGCCCTTGTAGATCCAGACCTTCACGCCGATCCGGCCGAAGCTCGTACGGGCCTCGAAGAAGCCGTACTCGATGTTGGCCCGCAGCGTGTGCAGCGGAACCCGGCCCTCGCGGTAGAACTCGGTCCGGCTCATCTCGGCGCCGCCGAGGCGACCCGAGACCTGGACCCGGATGCCCTTGCAGACCGGGTTCTTCATCGCCGACTGCATGGCCTTGCGCATCGCCCGACGGAAGCTGACCCGGCTGGAGAGCTGCTCGGCCACACCCTGTGCGACGAGCTGCGCGTCCGACTCGGGGTTCTTCACCTCGATGATGTTCAGCTGGACCTGCTTGCCGGTCAGCTTCTCGAGCTCGCCGCGGATCCGGTCGGCCTCCGCGCCCTTGCGGCCGATGACGATGCCCGGCCGGGCGGTGTGGATGTCGACGCGGACCCGGTCGCGGGTGCGCTCGATGTCGACCTTGGAGATGCCGGCGCGCTCGAGGCCCTTGGACATCATGCGGCGGATCTTGACGTCCTCGCCGATGTAGTCCTTGTAGAGCTTGTCCGCGAACCAGCGGGACTTCCAGTCGGTCGAGATGCCGAGCCGGAACCCGTGCGGGTGAACCTTCTGACCCATTACTCGGCGCCCTCCGTCTTGCTCTGCGTCTCGGCCGGCTCCGCCTGCTTCGCCGGGGCCGCCTTCTTCGCGGCGGCCTTCTTCGGCGCGGCCGGCGCCACCGCCTCGACCGCGACGGTGATGTGGCAGGTGCGCTTGCGGATCCGGTACGCCCGGCCCTGGGCCCGCGGCTGGAACCGCTTCATGGTCGGGCCCTCGTCCACGTACGCCTCGCTGACGAGCAGCGCGTCGGGGTCCAGCCGCTCGTTGTTCTCCGCGTTGGCGATCGCGCTAGCGAGCACCTTGTACACCTGCTCGCTCGCAGCCTGCGGCGCGAACTGCAGCACCGTGAGCGCCTCCTTCGCGGGCAGGCCGCGGACGAGGTTGACCACCCGGCGCGCCTTCATCGGCGAGATGCGCACGTGCCGCGCAACCGCCCGCGCGCCCGGAAGCACCGGAGCGTCGCCCTTTCCTGGCATCGCTGTAACCCCTTGTTCCTCTATCCGTATGCCCGCGGCGTCAGCGCCGACGGCTCTTCCGGTCGTCCTTCTCGTGACCCTTGAACGTACGGGTCAGCGCGAACTCGCCGAGCTTGTGCCCGACCATCGCCTCGGTAACGAACACCGGGACGTGCTTACGTCCGTCGTGCACGGCGATCGTGTGACCCAGCATCTCCGGGATGATCGTCGAGCGCCGCGACCAGGTCTTGATCACGTTCTTCGAGCCCTTGTCGTTCTGCGTCTCCACCTTCTTGAGCAGGTGGTCGTCGATGAACGGGCCCTTCTTCAGGCTGCGAGGCATGTCTTATCTCCCTCAGCCGCGCTTACGCGTGGCGTAGCGGCGGCGGACGATCAGCCGGTCACTCGGCTGGCCCTTACGACGGGTGCGGCCCTCGGGCTTACCCTGCGGGTTGACCGGGTGGCGACCGCCGGAGGTCTTACCCTCACCACCACCGTGCGGGTGGTCGACCGGGTTCATCGCGACACCGCGGACGGTCGGGCGCTTGCCCTTCCACCGCATCCGGCCGGCCTTGCCCCAGTTGATGTTCGACTGGTCGGCGTTGCCGATCTCGCCGATGCTGGCGCGGCAGCGGACGTCGACGCGCCGGATCTCGCCGGACGGCATGCGCAGGGTCGCGTAGACGCCCTCGCGGCCGAGCAGCTGGATGCCGACGCCGGCCGAGCGGGCCAGCTTGGCGCCGCCGCCCGGACGCAGCTCCACGTTGTGGATCGTGGTACCGACCGGGATGTTGCGCAGCGGCAGGTTGTTGCCCGGCTTGATGTCCGCGCCGGGGCCCGACTCGACGGCGTCGCCCTGCTTCAGGTCCTTCGGCGCGATGATGTAGCGCTTCTCGCCGTCGGCGTAGTGCAGCAGCGCGATGCGCGCGGTGCGGTTCGGGTCGTACTCGATGTGCGCGACCTTCGCCGGCACGCCGTCCTTGTCGACCCGCTTGAAGTCGATCAGACGGTACTGCCGCTTGTGACCGCCACCGTGGTGCCGCGTGGTGATCCGGCCGTGGGCGTTACGCCCGCCCTTCTTCGGCAGCGGAGCCAGCAGCGACTTCTCGGGCGTCGACCGGGTGATCTCAGCGAAGTCGGCGACGCTGGAGCCACGCCGGCCCGGCGTCGTCGGCTTGTACTTACGGATAGCCATTGTCTACACCCCTCAGCTGACCGGGCCGCCGAAGGCCTCGATACGGTCACCGTCAGCCAGCTTCACGATCGCCCGCTTGGTCGCCTTGCGCTGACCGAAGCCGGTCTTGGTGCGCTTGCGCTTGCCCTGGCGGTTGAGCGTGTTGACCGTCAGGACGCGGACGTCGAAGATCTGCTGGATAGCGATCTTGATCTCCGTCTTGTTCGCGTCCGGGTGCACCAGGAAGGTGTACCAGTTGCGGTTCAGCTCGCTGTAGCTCTTCTCCGAGACGACCGGCGCCACGATGATGTCGCGCGGGTCGGCGATCGTGCTCACTTGCCACCCTCCTCGGTGGTCTCGGCGGGAACTCCCAGGAACTCGTCCAGGGCGTCCTTGGTGAAGACCACGTCGTCGGCCACCAGCACGTCGTACGTGTTGAGCTGGCCGGCCTCGATCAGGTGCACCCGCGGCTCGTTGCGCAGCGACACCCAGTTCAGCTCGTCGGTGCCGCTCAGCACGACCAGGACCCGGCTGGCCCCGGTCAGCTTCGCCAGCGTGGCCAGCGCGGCCTTGGTCGACGGCTTCTCGCCCGAGACGAACGCCTCGACGACGTGCACCTGCCCGGCGCGGGCCCGGTCGGAGAGGGCGCCACGCAGGGCGGCGGCCTTCATCTTCTTCGGGGTCCGCTGGCTGTAGTCGCGCGGCACGGGGCCGTGGACGACGCCACCGCCGGCGAACTGCGGCGCGCGGATCGAGCCCTGCCGCGCGCGGCCGGTGCCCTTCTGCTTGTACGGCTTCTTGCCGCCACCGGCGACCTCGCCGCGGGTCTTGACCTTGTGCGTGCCCTGCCGGGCCGCCGCGAGCTGGGCCACCACGACCTGGTGCATCAGCGCGACGTTGGCCTGGACGTCGAAGATGTCGGCGGGCAGCTCGACCGAGCCGCTCTTGGTGCCTTCGACGGTGAGGACGTCAACGGTGGTCACTTGGCCGCACCGCCCTTCTTCGCCTTGGTCTTGGCCGCGGTACGGACCAGGACCAGCGCGCCCTTGGGGCCGGGAATGGCGCCACGGACGAGCAGGAGGTTCTTCTCGGTGTCGACCGCCTGGACGGTCAGGTTCTGCACGGTGTAGCGCACGCCACCCATGCGGCCGGCCATCCGGGTGCCCTTGAAGACACGTCCCGGGGTGGCGCAGGCGCCGATGGAGCCCGGCGAACGGTGCTTGCGCTCGACACCGTGGCTGGCGCGCAGGCCGTGGAAGCCGTGCCGCTTCATCGGGCCGGCGTAGCCCTTGCCCTTGGTCTTGCCGGTGACGTCGATCGAGACGCCGGCCGGGAACTCCTCGACCGTGACCTCCTGGCCGAGCGAGTAGTCCGCGGCGTCGCTGGTGCGCAGCTCGACGATGTGCCGGCGCGGCGCGACGTCCGCCTTCGCGTAGTGCCCGCTGATCGGCTTCTTGACCTTGCGCGGGTCGATCGTGCCGTACGCCAGCTGGACCGCGGAGTAACCGTCCTTGTCGGCGCTACGAACCTGGCTGATGACGCACGGGCCGGCCTCGACCACGGTCACCGGGACAACACGGTTGTTGTCCCAGACCTGGGTCATGCCGAGCTTTGCGCCCAGGATCCCCTTGACTTGCCTGTCCATTTGTCCGGTCCCTACAGCTTGATCTCGATGTCGACGCCAGCCGGCAGGTCGAGGCGCATGAGCGAGTCGACCGTCTTCGGGGTCGGGTCGATGATGTCGATCAGCCGCTTGTGCGTGCGCATCTCGAAGTGCTCGCGCGAGTCCTTGTACTTGTGCGGCGAGCGGATAACGCAGAAACGGTTGATCTCCGTGGGCAGCGGCACCGGGCCCGCGACCTGCGCCCCGGTACGCGTCACCGTCTCGACGATCTTCCGAGCCGAGGAGTCGACGACCTCGTGGTCATAGGCCTTGAGCCGGATGCGGATCTTCTGTCCCGCCATGGTGGCTTCTGTTCCTTCTCTCGATGCCGCTGTGTTGCGGGCGCCTGTACCGGCTGGCACAGGCCCACTTCGCCGACCCCCGCGGTCGGGCGTGTCGCGCCCTCGGACCAGGCTCCGCCCCGGGACTCCGGAGCGACTCTGACCACGCGGTGGGTCAAGGCGTCGATCGCACTACCGCGACCTGAACGCCGTGCGAGGGTGGTTGACGGACGGGCCGCCAACCACCCTACGCTCGACTGCTCCGCCACCCGGAGGTTCAGCGAGAGCCGAACACGGGCAGCGAACTGTCGTTACGCAACCTGACTAGTATGCCGCACGACCGGCGGCGGGTCTAATCGGGGTTACCCAGCTCACTTAAGGATCTTGGTGACGAACCCGGCGCCGACGGTGCGGCCACCCTCGCGGATCGCGAACTTGAGGTTCTCCTCCATGGCGATGGGCTGGATCAGCTTCACCGTCATGGTGGTGTTGTCACCCGGCATGACCATCTCGGTGCCCTCGGGGAGCGTGACGACACCGGTGACGTCCGTGGTCCGGAAGTAGAACTGCGGACGGTAGTTCTGGAAGAACGGGGTGTGCCGGCCGCCCTCCTCCTTGGAGAGGATGTAGACCGTCGCCTCGAACTCCGTGTGCGGGGTCGTGGTGCCCGGCTTGATGACGACCATGCCGCGCTCGACGTCCTCGCGCTTGATGCCACGCAGCAGCAGACCGACGTTCTCGCCCGCGCGGGCCTCGTCGAGCAGCTTGCGGAACATCTCGATGCCGGTGCAGGTGGTCTTCATCGACTTCTCGCGGATGCCGACGATCTCCACCTCCTCGTTCGGCTTGAGCACGCCGCGCTCCGCGCGACCGGTGACGACCGTGCCACGACCGGTGATCGTGAAGACGTCCTCGATCGGCATGAGGAACGGCTTCTCGGTCTCGCGCTCCGGCTGCGGGATCGCGGTGTCGACCGCGGTCATCAGGTCCATCAGCTTGCCGGTCCACTCGGGGTCACCCTCGAGGGCCTTCAGCGCCGAGACGCGGACGACCGGCAGGTCGTCACCCGGGTAGTCCTGGTTCGACAGGAGCTCGCGCACCTCGAGCTCGACGAGCTCCAGGAGCTCCTCGTCGTCGACCATGTCGCTCTTGTTGAGCGCCACGACGATGTACGGCACGCCGACCTGACGGGCCAGCAGCACGTGCTCGCGGGTCTGCGGCATCGGGCCGTCGGTCGCCGCGACCACCAGGATCGCGCCGTCCATCTGCGCGGCACCGGTGATCATGTTCTTGATGTAGTCGGCGTGCCCGGGGCAGTCGACGTGCGCGTAGTGCCGCGCCTCGGTCTGGTACTCGACGTGCGCGATCGAGATCGTGATGCCGCGGGCCTTCTCCTCCGGCGCCTTGTCGATCTCGTCGAACGGCGTGTACGGGTTCAGGTCCGGGAACTGGTCGTGCAGGACCTTGGTGATGGCCGCCGTCAGCGTCGTCTTACCGTGGTCGATGTGACCAATGGTGCCGATGTTGACGTGCGGCTTAGTCCGCTCGAACTTCGCCTTCGCCACTGGTGTCCTCCTGTGGACTTCTTGGTTCGTTCGCCCCGGCGCGCCGGACGGCGCTTAGGACTCTGTCGACAGCCTTTCCGGCCTGGCGGCCGGAGAGCTTTGGTGGGTTCTGCGGCGATGAAGCCTACAGGCCCGGTCTCACGCGTCCCGACCGAGGTGGCCGCGGGTGGGAGCACCCTCCCGCGACCGCCCCGGATCATCGGATCAGGCTCGGGCGAGCGTCACTCGCCCGTCGCCTTGGCGATGATCTCCTTCGCCACGGAGGCCGGAACCTCGGCGTAGGAGTCGAACTGCATGCTGTAGCTAGCCCGGCCCTGGGTCTTCGACCGCAGGTCGCCGACGTAGCCGAACATCTCCGACAACGGCACCAGAGCCTTGACGACGCGGGCGCCGCTGCGCTCCTCCATCGCCTGGATGATGCCGCGGCGGGAGTTGAGGTCGCCGATGACGTCACCCATGTTCTCCTCAGGGGTGGTGACCTCAACGGCCATCATCGGCTCGAGCAGCGCGGGGTCGGCCTTGCGGGCCGCCTCCTTCATCACCATCGAGCCGGCGATCTTGAACGCCATCTCCGACGAGTCGACCTCGTGGTACTGGCCGTCCAGCAGGGTGAGCTTGAGGCCCACCAGGGGGAAGCCGGCGAGGATGCCGTACTGCATGGCGTCCTGCGCGCCCGCGTCCACCGACGGGATGAACTCCCGGGGGATGCGCCCACCGGTCACGGCGTTGGCAAACTCGTAGGTCGGGGCGTCGTTGCCCAGCGGCAGCGGCTCCAGGCTGATGATCACCCGGGCGTACTGGCCGGAACCACCGGTCTGCTTCTTGTGGGTGTACTCGACCTTGTCCACCTTGCGGCGGATGGTCTCGCGGTACGCCACCTGCGGCTTGCCGATGTTGGCCTCGACGTTGAACTCGCGGCGCATCCGGTCGACCAGGATGTCCAGGTGCAGCTCGCCCATGCCGGAGATGACCGTCTGACCGGTCTGGTCGTCCAGCTTGACGCGGAAGGTCGGGTCCTCCTCGGCCAGCCGCTGGATGGCGGTGCTGAGCTTCTCCTGGTCGGCCTTGGTCTTCGGCTCGATGGCGACCTCGATGACCGGCTCCGGGAAGGTCATCGACTCCAGGATGACCGGGTTCGCCGGGTCGCAGAGGGTGTCGCCGGTCGTGGTCTGCTTGAGACCCTGCACCGCGATGATGTCGCCAGCCTGGGCCGAGCTGCGCTCTTCCCGCTTGTTGGCGTGCATCTGGTAGATCTTGCCGATCCGCTCCTTGCGGTCCTTGGTGGAGTTGACCACCTGGGAGCCGGACTCGAGCGTGCCGGAGTAGATCCGCACGTAGGTGAGCTTGCCGAGGTGCTTGTCGGTCTGGATCTTGAAGGCCAGGCCCGAGAACGGCTCCGACACCGACGGCTTGCGCAGCATCGGGGTCTCGCCGTCGGTGGCCGTGCCCTCGATCGCCGGGACGTCCAGCGGCGACGGCAGGTACGCGACGACCGCGTCGAGCATCGGCTGGATGCCCTTGTTCTTGAACGCGGTGCCGGTGAGGACCGGGTTGGCCTTGCCGGCGATGGTGGACCGACGGATGGCCGCCTTGATCTCCTCGACGGAGATCTCCTCGCCCTCCAGGTACTTCTCCATCACCGAGTCGTCGACGTCGGCGAGGGTCTCCAGCAGCTTCTCGCGCCACTCCGCGGCGGAGTCGGCGAGGTCGGCCGGGATCTCCTCGATCGCGTAGTCCTCACCCTTCTGGGTCTCGCCCCGCCAGGTGAGCGCCCGCATCTCGACCAGGTCGACGACGCCGATGAAGTCGGACTCGGCGCCGATCGGGATCTGGAGGACCAGCGGGGTCGCGTTGAGCCGGTCGATCATCATCTGCACGCAGCGGAAGAAGTCGGCGCCGGTCCGGTCGAGCTTGTTGACGAAGCACATCCGGGGGACGTTGTACTTGTCGGCCTGGCGCCAGACGTTCTCCGTCTGGGGCTCCACACCGGCGACACCGTCGTAGACAGCGACCGCACCGTCCAGCACCCGCAACGACCGCTCCACCTCGACCGTGAAGTCGACGTGACCGGGCGTGTCGATGATCTGGATCGTGTGGCCCTTCCACTCACACTTGGTGGCAGCGGAGGTGATGGTGATACCACGCTCCTGCTCCTGCTCCATCCAGTCCATGACGGCGGCGCCCTCGTGGACCTCACCGATCTTGTACGTGATGCCGGTGTAGAACAGGATCCGCTCGGTGGTAGTGGTCTTACCGGCATCGATGTGCGCCATGATGCCGATGTTGCGTACGTTGGCGAGCGCGTCTGCGGCGGCCACTTCAATCCCTACTTATCGTCGTCTCGACACAACTGGTGGCGGTTCCGGCGCCACGAGGGCGCCGGAACCTGGGTGTTACCAGCGGTAGTGCGCGAAGGCCTTGTTCGACTCGGCCATCTTGTGCGTGTCCTCGCGCCGCTTGACGGCGGCACCGAGGCCGTTGCTCGCGTCCAGCAGCTCGTTCATCAGCCGCTCGATCATGGTCTTCTCGCGACGGGCGCGGGAGTAGGTGACCAGCCAGCGCAGGCCCAGGGTGGTCGCCCGGGCGGGGCGGACCTCGACCGGGACCTGGTAGGTGGCGCCACCGACGCGGCGGCTGCGCACCTCGAGGGTCGGCTTGACGTTGTCCATCGCCCGCTTGAGGGTGACGACCGGGTCGGTGCCGGACTTCTCGCGGCAGCCCTCGAGGGCGGCGTAGACGATGCGCTCGGCGAGCTGACGCTTGCCGCGCAGCAGGATCTTGTTCACCAGCTGGGTGACGAGCGGCGAGTTGTACACCGGGTCAGCGACCAGCGGCTTCCGCGGAGCGGGTCCCTTACGCGGCATGTCAGCTCTTCTCCTTCTTCGCGCCGTAGCGGCTGCGCGCCTGCTTGCGGTTGCGGACACCCTGGGTGTCCAGCGAACCGCGGACGATCTTGTAACGCACGCCGGGGAGGTCCTTCACCCGGCCGCCGCGGACGAGCACGATCGAGTGCTCCTGGAGGTTGTGGCCGACACCGGGGATGTAGGCGGTCACCTCGATCTGGCTGCTGAGCTTGACACGAGCGACCTTGCGCAGCGCCGAGTTCGGCTTCTTGGGGGTGGTGGTGTACACGCGGGTGCACACGCCGCGCCGCTGAGGGGAACCCTTCAACGCCGGGGTCTTGGTCTTACTCGTCTTCGCCTGGCGGCCCTTTCGGACCAGCTGCTGGATCGTGGGCACCGGGTTTCTCCGCTCCCTTCGACCGCCTGGTGGCGGCCGCGCCGTCTGCCGTAGCCGACCTGATGGCCGACTCTCCTACATTCCGACCAGGGCCACCTCGCGGAGGTCCCGGTACCCGCGGTCGGGCGTGTCGCCCAGCTCACGGTCCCGGCGCCGACGCTCTCGCGTGTCGACCGGGTCTTGCACCGGCACACGGCAGGCCGCGCGCCGGGTCTTTGGCTTTGTCGTGCTCCCGCGCGATCTCCGGGGGACCGGATCCAGCGCACGCACGAGTTGCCCGGGCTTGCCCGGGCGCAAGGGGAAAGAGTACCTATCACAACCGCACAGGTCAAAACGGAGCGGCTGGCGGAGCATCCCACCGCCCGCCGATCGAACCCGTCGCGCCTGCCCGCCCGTGATGGGCACCTACGGAAACAAGTGTAACGGCTTCCCCGGAGACCGACCCGTCGACCCCGTCACGGCGGCGCCCACCCGCGCGCCGGCGTCACGCCAGCGCCAGCAGCAACGCCAGCCCCAGGCCGAGCAGGCTGAGCAGCAGCCCCGCGCCGCCGCAGCAGACACCCGCGATCGCCAGGCCGCGACCGGTGAAGCGGACGGCCGGTGGCGCCGCCGGCCGCCGGATCTGCCGCAGCCCGAGCAGGCCGGCGACGACCGCGCCCGCGCCCGCCAGGACGCCCAGCACCGTGAAGGCCCCGGCCGCCCAGGCACCGTTCGCGCCGGCCACCGCGCCGAAGCAGACGACCACCATGGCGACCAGCGTCGAGACGACCCCGGCCACCAGCGACCCCACGGCCAGGCCGGAGGTGACCGGCGGCACGTCGAGGTGCACGACGCCGAACGGCGTACCGGCGACCGCCTCGACCCGCTTCGGCGGCAGGGCCGCCTCGCGCGGCGGCGGGGGCACCGGGGCCGCGGCCGGGCCCCAGCCGAGAGCCGGCCCCGGGCCGACGCCCCCGGTCGTGGCGCCCCGGGGCGCCACGGGATCGCTGCCCGGGAAGCGCGCCGGTTCGGTCACGGGTCCTCCTGTCGACGTTGAGCGTCCGCCGCCGCGCGGCGGACACCGGGCCAGGCTACCGCCGTCGGCCGGACGGGCCGCGCCGGGCGCGACCGCTCCCCCGGTTGGTCGTCAGTCCACGTTCGGCGCGAAGTCCTGCCCCGAGGGCGCGTCGGCGAGTTGGACCACCCCGATCACCACCGCGGTCACGACGCTGACGGCCACCAGCACCAGGCCCGCCCACGCCAGCCGCTCCCCCCGGCGCAGCCAGGCCGCGCCGGTCAGGAACCCCCCCGAGGCGTACGCCTCCCGGCGGGCCTGCCGGGCCAGCTGGAGCGCCACCGTCGCCGGCACCACGCCGCCGATGAACAGGCCGGTCAGCGCGCCCACCAGGCCCAGCGCGAAGACGGCCCGCGCCTTGGTGGCCCGGACCGGGTCCGGGTCGAGCGGATGGCGCGGCGGCCCCGGCTGGGCGACGGGCGCCTGCCCGGGTGCGGTCGTCATGTCCCCATCATGCCCCGCCCCGCCGGGCCACGGCGCCCGCACCGCTCACCCGGTGCCGGGACGCGACGAGGCCCCCGGCGGGACGCCGGGGGCCTCGTCGACAGTGCTGCCTAGCGGTACGACCCGAAGTCGAAGTCGTCCAGCGGAACCGCCTGGCCGCTGGCCGGCCCGAAGCCGTAGTCGGTCTCCGGGTAGCCGGTCATCGAGTAGACCTTGGCCTTCGCCTCCTCGGTCGGCTCGACCCGGACGTTGCGGTACTTGCTGATGCCCGTACCGGCCGGGATGAGCTTACCGATGATCACGTTCTCCTTGAGGCCGACGAGCGAGTCGCTGCGCGAGTTGATCGCCGCGTCGGTCAGCACCCGGGTGGTCTCCTGGAAGGAGGCCGCCGAGAGCCAGGAGTCGGTGGCCAGCGACGCCTTGGTGATACCCATCAGCACCGGGCGGCCGGCGGCGGGCTCGCCGCCCTCCGAGACGAGCCGGCGGTTCTCCGACTCGAACAGCGCCCGATCGACCAGCACGCCCGGCAGGAACTCGGTCGAGCCGGAGTCGATGACCGTCACCCGCTTGAGCATCTGGCGAATGATGATCTCGATGTGCTTGTCGTGGATGAGCACACCCTGCGAGCGGTAGACCTCCTGGACCTCACTGGTCAGGTGGACCTGGACCGCCCGCGGACCCATGATCCGCAGCAGCTCGTGCGGGTCGATGGTGCCCTCGGTCAGCTTCTCGCCGACCGCGACGTGACCGCCGTCGTGGGTCCGCAGCTTGACCCGCTTCGAGATCTTGTCGTAGACGATCTCGTCGCTGCCGTCGTCCGGCACCACGATGATCTTCCGGGACCGCTCGCCGTCCTCGATCCGGACCCGGCCGGGGGTGTCGGCGATGGGCGCCTTGCCCTTCGGGACGCGGGCCTCGAAGATCTCCTGGACCCGGGGCAGACCCTGGGTGATGTCCTCACCCGCCACACCACCGGTGTGGAAGGTACGCATCGTCAGCTGCGTGCCCGGCTCACCGATGGACTGGGCGGCGATGATGCCGACCGCCTCGCCGATGTCGACCGACTTGCCGGTCGGCAGCGACCGACCGTAGCAGGCCGCGCAGACGCCCAGCTTCGACTCGCAGGTGAGCACGCTGCGCACCCGGACCGTCTCCGTCCCGGCGGCGACGATCTTGTCGACCAGGATCGAGTTGAGGTCCTGACCCCGCTCCGCCACCACGGTGCCGTCCGGCCCCTTGATGTCGTCGGCCAGCGTCCGGGCGTGCACGCTGGTCTCGGCGTGGGTGTGCACGACGAGCCTGTCGTCGAGCCGCTCGCCGATCTGCATCGGGATCGCGCGGTCGGTGCCGCAGTCCTCCTCGCGGATGATGACGTCCTGCGAGACGTCCACCAGACGACGGGTCAGGTAACCCGAGTCGGCGGTCCGCAGCGCGGTGTCGGCGAGACCCTTGCGGGCACCGTGCGTGGAGATGAAGTACTCCAGTACGGAGAGACCCTCCCGGTAGCTGGCCTTGATCGGCCGGGGGATGATCTCGCCCTTCGGGTTGGCCACCAGACCACGGATCGCCGCGATCTGCCGGAGCTGGAGGAGGTTACCGCGGGCACCCGAGTTGATCATCTTCCACAGCGGGTTCTCCTGCGGCAGGGCGGTGTCCATCTCCTTGGCGACCTCGTTGGTCGCCTTGGTCCAGATCTGGATCAGCTCGCCGCGGCGCTCCTCCGGCGTCATCAGACCGCGCTGGTACTGCTTGTCGATCTGGTCGGCGTCCTTCTCGTACCGGGCCAGGATCTCCCGCTTGCGCGGCGGGGCGATGACGTCCTCCATGCCGATCGTCACACCGGACCAGGTGGCCCAGTGGAAGCCGGCCTCCTTGAGCCCGTCCAGGGTGGCGGCCAGCGCCACCTTGGGGAAGCGCTCGGCGAGGTCGTTGACGATCGCGGAGAGCTGACCCTTGCGGATCTCGTAGTTCACGAAGCGGTAGCCCTGCGGCAGCGTCTCGTTGAACAGCACCCGACCGAGCGTCGTCTCGACGGTCAGCGGCTCGCCCTCGACCCAGCCCTCCGGGGCGCTCCACGCCTCGGCGCCGGCGCCGTTGTCGACCCCGACCACGCCGCGCAGGCGGATCTTCACCGGGGCCTGGAGGTGCAGCTCGCCGTTGTCGTACGCCATCCGCGCCTCGGCGTCCGAGCTGAACGCCCGGCCCTCGCCCTTCTCGCCCGCGGTGAGGTGGGTGAGGTGGTAGAGGCCGATGACCATGTCCTGGGTGGGCATGGTGACGGGCTTGCCGTCGGCCGGCTTGAGGATGTTGTTCGACGACAGCATCAGGATCCGCGCCTCGGCCTGGGCCTCGGCGGAGAGCGGCACGTGCACCGCCATCTGGTCACCGTCGAAGTCGGCGTTGAACGCGGTGCAGACCAGCGGGTGGATCTGGATGGCCTTGCCCTCGACGAGCTGCGGCTCGAAGGCCTGGATGCCCAGGCGGTGCAGGGTGGGCGCCCGGTTCAGCAGGACCGGGTGCTCACCGATGACCTCTTCCAGCACGTCCCAGACGACCGGACGCTGCCGCTCGACCATCCGCTTGGCGGACTTGATGTTCTGCGCGTGGTTGAGGTCGACCAGCCGCTTCATCACGAACGGCTTGAACAGCTCCAGCGCCATCTGCTTGGGCAGGCCGCACTGGTGCAGCTTGAGCTTCGGGCCGACGACGATGACGGAACGGCCGGAGTAGTCGACGCGCTTGCCCAGCAGGTTCTGCCGGAACCGGCCCTGCTTGCCCTTGAGCATGTCGGAGAGCGACTTCAGCGGGCGGTTGCCCGGCCCGGTGACCGGCCGGCCGCGGCGGCCGTTGTCGAACAGCGCGTCGACGGCCTCCTGGAGCATCCGCTTCTCATTGTTGACGATGATCTCGGGAGCGCCGAGGTCGATCAGCCGCTTGAGGCGGTTGTTCCGGTTGATCACGCGGCGGTACAGGTCGTTCAGGTCGGAGGTCGCGAAGCGGCCACCGTCCAGCTGCACCATCGGACGCAGGTCCGGCGGGATGACCGGCACGCAGTCGAGCACCATGCCGAGCGGCGAGTTGCGGGTGTTCAGGAACGCCGCGACGACCTTCAGCCGCTTGAGCGCCCGGATCTTCCGCTGCCCCTTGCCGGAGCGGATGGTCTCGCGCAGGCTCTCGGCCTCGGCGTCGAGGTCCATGTTCTGGACCAGCGCCTTGATGGCCTCGGCGCCCATGCCGCCGGTGAAGTACTCGCCGAAGCGGTCGCGCAGCTCGCGGTAGAGCAGCTCGTCGGTGACGAGCTGCTTCGGCTCCAGCTTGCGGAAGGTGTCCAGCACCTCGTCCAGGCGGTCGATCTCGCGCTGGGCCCGGTCGCGGATCTGGCGCATCTCGCGCTCTCCGCCCTCCTTGACCTTGCGCCGGACGTCCGCCTTGGCACCCTCGGCCTCCAGCTCGGCCAGGTCGGCCTCGAGCTTGGTGGCCCGCTTCTCGATCTCCGAGTCGCGGCTGTTCTCTGCCTGCCGCTTCTCGGCCAGGATCTCGTTCTCGATCGTCGAGAGGTCGCGGTGACGCGACTCGGCGTCCACGCTGGTCACGACGTACGAGGCGAAGTAGATGATCTTTTCGAGGTCCTTGGGGGCGAGGTCCAGCAGGTAGCCCAGCCGGCTCGGCACGCCCTTGAAGTACCAGATGTGGGTCACCGGAGCGGCGAGCTCGATGTGCCCCATCCGCTCACGACGGACCTTCGACCGGGTCACCTCGACGCCGCAGCGCTCACAGATGATGCCCTTGAACCGGACCCGCTTGTACTTACCGCAGTAGCACTCCCAGTCCCGCTGCGGACCGAAGATCTTCTCGCAGAAGAGCCCGTCCTTTTCCGGCTTCAGGGTGCGGTAGTTGATCGTCTCAGGCTTCTTGACCTCACCGTGCGACCACTGACGGATGTCGTCGGCGGTGGCGAGGCCGATGCGCAGCTCGTCGAAGAAGTTGACGTCGAGCACTATGTCCCCTATGTCGTCGTCTGTACTGCTAGCTAGTGGGTGGGGTCGGGAGCCGGCGAGCCGGCCCCCGACCGCTCACCTCAGACCTCTTCGACCGAGCTCGGCTCGCGCCTGGACAGGTCGATGCCCAGCTCCTCCGCGGCCCGGAACACCTCGTCGTCGGTCTCGCGCATCTCCAGGGCCACGCCGTCGCTGGAGAGCACCTCGACGTTGAGGCACAGCGACTGCAGTTCCTTGAGCAACACCTTGAACGACTCCGGGATGCCCGGCTCCGGGATGTTCTCGCCCTTGACGATGGCCTCGTAGACCTTGACCCGGCCGAGGACGTCGTCGGACTTGATGGTCAGCAGCTCCTGCAGGGCGTACGCGGCGCCGTACGCCTGCATCGCCCAGCACTCCATCTCACCGAAGCGCTGGCCACCGAACTGGGCCTTACCACCCAGCGGCTGCTGCGTGATCATCGAGTACGGGCCGGTCGACCGGGCGTGGATCTTGTCGTCGACCAGGTGGTTGAGCTTGAGGATGTAGATGTAGCCGACCGCGATCGGGTCCGGCAGCGGCTCACCGGAGCGGCCGTCGAAGAGCTGCGCCTTGCCGGAGGCGCCGATCAGCTGCTTGCCGTCCCGGTTGGGCAGGGTCGACGACAGCAGACCGGAGATCTCCTCCTCGCGGGCACCGTCGAAGACCGGCGTGGCCACGTTGGTGTCCGGCTCGGACTCGTGCGCCTCGATGGAGCGCAGCTGGCGCTTCCACTCGGTGTCGTCGCCGTCGACGCTCCACCCCGTCTTCGCCACCCAGCCGAGGTGCGTCTCCAGCACCTGGCCGATGTTCATCCGGCTCGGCACACCCAGCGGGTTGAGCACGATGTCGACGGGCGTCCCGTCCTCCAGGAACGGCATGTCCTCGATGGGCAGGATCTTCGAGATGACGCCCTTGTTGCCGTGCCGGCCGGCGAGCTTGTCGCCGTCCTGGATCTTCCGCTTCTGGGCGACGTAGACCCGGACCAGCTCGTTGACGCCCGGCGGCAGCTCGTCGCCGTCCTCGCGGGAGAAGGTACGAACGCCGATGACCGTGCCGGTCTCGCCGTGCGGCACCTTCAGCGAGGTGTCCCGGACCTCGCGCGCCTTCTCACCGAAGATCGCACGCAGCAGCCGCTCCTCCGGGGTCAGCTCGGTCTCGCCCTTGGGCGTGACCTTGCCGACCAGGATGTCGCCGGGGACGACCTCGGCGCCGATCCGGATGATGCCGCGCTCGTCGAGGTCGGCGAGCATCTCCTCGCTGACGTTCGGGATGTCGCGGGTGATCTCCTCCGGGCCGAGCTTGGTGTCCCGGGCGTCGACCTCGTGCTCCTCGATGTGGATCGAGGTGAGCACGTCCTGCTGCACGAGGCGCTGCGACAGGATGATCGCGTCCTCGTAGTTGTGGCCCTCCCAGCACATGAACGCCACGAGCAGGTTGCGCCCGAGCGCCATCTCGCCCTCGTCGGTGCACGGACCGTCGGCGATGACCTGACCGGCCTCGACGCGGTCGCCCTCGAAGACCACCGGCTTCTGGTTGACGCAGGAGCCGGCGTTGGAGCGGCGGAACTTGTGCAGCAGGTACGTGCGGCGGTGGCCGTCGTCCTGGTGGATCGTGATGTAGTCGGCGCAGAGGTCCTCGATGACGCCGCCGACCTCGGCGACGACCACGTCACCGGCGTCGACCGCGGCGCGGTACTCCATGCCGGTGCCGACCAGCGGGGACTCGGCCTTGACCAGCGGCACCGCCTGGCGCTGCATGTTCGCGCCCATCAGTGCCCGGTTGGCGTCGTCGTGCTCGAGGAACGGGATCATCGCGGTGGCGACCGAGGTCATCTGCCGC
Organism: Micromonospora sp. CPCC 205561; assembly: GCF_036906775.1. Taxonomy (NCBI): domain Bacteria; kingdom Bacillati; phylum Actinomycetota; class Actinomycetes; order Micromonosporales; family Micromonosporaceae; genus Micromonospora; species Micromonospora sp. CPCC 205561. Next base: position 54,296 of record NZ_JBAKHV010000026.1, read on the forward strand.
GGCGACACGTCCATGTAGTCGACGGCGCTCGGCACCACGTCCTCGGTCTCGCCGCCCTTACGACGACACAGGACCCGGTCCTCGGCGAACGTGCCGTCGGCCCTCAGCGGCGCGTTGGCCTGCGCCTTGACGAACCGGTCCTCCTCGTCCGCGGTCAGGTAGTCGATCTGGTCGGTGACCCGACCGTCGACGACCTTCCGGTACGGCGTCTCGATGAAGCCGAACGGGTTGACCCGGGCGAAGGTGGAGAGCGCGCCGATCAGGCCGATGTTCGGGCCTTCCGGCGTCTCGATCGGGCACATCCGGCCGTAGTGGGACGGGTGCACGTCGCGGACCTCGAAGCCGGCCCGCTCCCGGGACAGACCACCCGGGCCGAGCGCGCTCAGCCGGCGCCGGTGGGTCAGGCCCGCCAGCGGGTTGGTCTGGTCCATGAACTGGGACAGCTGCGACGTGCCGAAGAACTCCTTGATCGCCGCCACCACCGGGCGGATGTTGATCAGGGTCTGCGGCGTGATCGCCTCGACGTCCTGGGTGGTCATCCGCTCGCGGACGACGCGCTCCATCCGGGACAGGCCGACCCGGACCTGGTTCTGGATCAGCTCCCCCACGGTGCGCAGGCGCCGGTTGCCGAAGTGGTCGATGTCGTCGGCCTCGTAGCCGTCCTCACCGGCGTGCAGCCGGCAGAGGTACTCCACGGTGGCGACGATGTCGTCCTCGGTCAGGGTGCCGGTGGTGATCGGCACCTCCAGCTCGAGCTTCTTGTTGAACTTGTAACGACCGACCTTGGCGACGTCGTACCGCTTCGGGTTGAAGAAGAGGTTGTCGAGCAGGGTCTGGGCGTTCTCACGGGTCGGCGGCTCGCCAGGGCGGAGCTTCCGGTAGATGTCGAGCAACGCCTCGTCCGCGCCGGCGATGTGGTCCTTCTCGAGCGTGGTCATCATCAGCTCGGACCAGCCGAACCGCTCACGGATCCGCTCGGCCGACCAACCGACGGCCTTGAGCAGGACGGTGACGGCCTGCCGGCGCTTGCGGTCGATGCGGACGCCGACCGTGTCGCGCTTGTCGATGTCGAACTCGAGCCAGGCACCCCGGCTGGGGATGACCTTGACGCTGGTGAGGTCGCGGTCGGAGGTCTTGTCCGGCTGCTTGTCGAAGTAGACGCCCGGGGAGCGGACGAGCTGGCTGACCACGACGCGCTCGGTGCCGTTGATGATGAAGGTGCCCTTCGGCGTCATCATCGGGAAGTCACCCATGAACACCGTCTGGCTCTTGATCTCGCCGGTGGTGTTGTTGGTGAACTCCGCGGTCACGAACAGCGGGGCGCAGTAGGTCAGGTCCTTCTCCTTGCACTCCTCGATCGAGGCCTTGACCTCGTCGAAGCGCGGAGCCGAGAAGGAGAGCGACATGGTGCCGGAGAAGTCCTCAATGGGACTGATCTCGTCGAGGATCTCCGCGAGACCCGAGCGTGCGTGCGGGTCGTCCGCCGACCGGCCCTGCCAAGCCTCGTTGCCGACGAGCCAGTCGAAGGACTCGTTCTGGATGGCGAGGAGGTTGGGGACCTCGAGGTGTTCGGTGATCCTGCCGAATGAAACTCGGCGGGGAGCGAATGCGCTCGACGTACGACTGGTCTTCGCAGGGCGGGAAGCTGCCAAGATGCGTCCTTCCGAGGACCGGTGCTGCAGAACGGCTGGTACGCGTGCACTCCAATGACCCCACCAGAAATATCCGTAACCGGACATTTCCGAGCAGGGGTCAAGTCGGAAGGCAGCGCAAACTAGCAGTGTAGCCGAGAGGCTAACCGCTGTCCAGCCCACCCCGCAGGTCGTCGCGGAACGTGCCTCGGGACCCCTGATCCGGGGTCGCACCGGGCCGCTCGGAACGCGACGTTCCTGCCGGGCCGCTCGGGTGCGGCGGCCGACGGTGTCGCCGCTGCCATTACCCGAACGGTGGCCGTTGCAAGCGCGGAAGGTCTTGCTGTGTCAGCGTGCCTGTCAGCCCGGGGCCGCGTCAAGGCCCGCATCCGGGTCGCCGCGTCTTTCCCACCCCCGGGCGACCGTCGCGCGCCGCCGCGTCGGCCGGCCCCGGACGTCCACGCCCTGCTCACCGCCGGTGCCGCCGGATCCACCAACACGGCGGGCGGCGATCCGGTGTCGGATCGCCGCCCGCCGTGACGCGGCGCGTCGGAGCTCGGCCGAGCCGGACGCGCGCGCCCGGTGGTACGTCAGGTCACTTGAGGGTGACCTTGGCGCCCTCGCCCTCGAGCTTGGCCTTGGCCTTGTCGGCGGTCTCCTTGTTGGCCTTCTCCAGGACGGCCTTCGGAGCGGCCTCGACCAGGTCCTTGGCCTCCTTGAGGCCCAGGCCGGTCAGCTCACGCACGACCTTGATGACCTGGATCTTCTTGCCGCCGTCAGCCTCGAGGATGACGTCGAACTCGTCCTTCTCCGGCTCGGCCTCGGCGGCGGCGGCGCCGGCACCCGGGGCGACCATCATCGCGGCCGGAGCCGCGGCGGTGACCTCGAAGGTCTCCTCGAACTGCTTCACGAACTCGGAGAGCTCGATCAGCGTCATCTCCTTGAACGCGTCGAGCAGCTCGTCGGTGCTGAGCTTCGCCATGTCTGGCGTCCTTTCCTGGATCTGTTAGGTAAGAACTGGGTGCGCCGCGGGGCCTCAGGCCGCCTCGGCGCCCTCCTTCTCGCGCTTCTCCTGCAGGGCGGCCGCCAGGCGGGCGGTCTTCGACAGCGGGGCTTGGAACAGGGCCGCGGCCTTGCTCAGGTTGCCCTTCATCGCGCCGGCCAGCTTGGCCAGCAGCACCTCGCGGGACTCGAGGTCGGCGAGCTTCGTGACCTCGGCCGCGTTGATGGCCCTGCCCTCGAAGACGCCGCCCTTGATGACGAGCTTCGGGTTGGCCTTCGCGAAGTCGCGAAGCCCTTTCGCCGCCTCGACGACGTCGCCCGAAACGAAAGTCAGCGCGGTAGGACCGGTGAACATCTCGTCGAGGCCGGAGATGCCAGCGTCGGACGCGGCACGCTTCGCCAGCGTGTTCTTCGCGACCGTGTAGCTGGTCTCCTTGCCGAGCGAGCGCCGCAGCTGGGTGAGCTGGGAAACCGTCAGACCGCGGTACTCGGTCAGCACCGTGGCGCCCGCGTTGCGGAAGCTCTCGGTCAGCTCAGCGACGGCCGTGGCCTTGTCGGCCCGGATCGGCTTGTCCGCCATGTCCCTCCTCTCTCGTTACTCGAGGCCGGTCACCGTCGTCGGCCGGAGCTTTCGACGGGGACGGAGGCGCCACGACAACGAGAAAAGCCCCGGCGCAGGGCGCACGGGGCGAGGGTCGGCACGCGGGCACGGTCGGCGGACCATGCTCAGCACCGATTATCGCTTACCGCCCTGCGCGGGTCGCCCGTCATCGCGGGACCTTCGACCGTGCCGGGGCACGGTGACCAGCGGTCTCTGGGTGGAACTTCGAGGTTGAGGTTACGCGAGCACCCCCCCGACCACCAAATCGCCTCCGGGTGGGCCGGATCACCGGTTGCGACGGTCCCACACCCCGGCGGCGGTCAGGGGCGGAACCGGCGCCGCCACAGGTAGCCGGCGCCCGCCGCCACGCTCCAGGCCGCCGCCCAGGCGGTGAGCAGGGCCACGGTCGGCGGGGCCGGGTCGCCCGCGGCGGCCCGCGCGGTCGCCATGACCGGCGGGGCCAGCCACGGCGCCACCGAGCCGCTCAGGCCGAGGACGACCGCGCCGACCCCGCCGAGCGCGAGCACCGCGACGCCGTACCCGGCGCTGCCCGTAGAGGCGCGGCTGGCCAGCGCCCCGAGCGCCACCGCCGCCGGTACGGCCAGCAGGTGCGCCCAGAGCCCGACGAGGATGCCGACCGGCACCGGCCGGTCGTCCGGCCCCACCGGGCCACTGACCCCACCGACCAGCCACGGGAAGACCAGCGCGACGGCCACCGTGACGAGGCCGGCCGCCCCGGCCGCGAGCAGCCCGGCCAGCCGCTCCCGGCGCGCCCCGACCAGCGCCTGGGCCAACCGGCGCTGCACGTCCGGCTCGACGTCCAGCAGCACCTTCGTCTGCCAGGCCAGCACCGGGAAGAGCACCACCGCCGAGACGCCGTACGCCTCCCCCGGCTGCGCCCGGCCGCCCCCGTAGAGGACGCCCAGGGCCACCAGGCCGGCGAGCAGCGGGGCCAGCGCCCGCCCCGTACGCAGGAAGCCGGCCAACCGCAGCCGGAGCAGCGCGGTCACCGCGGCCCCCCGGTGGTGCCGCCCGTGGCCTCGGGCGCCCGGGGAACGGGTGCGGCGCCGGCGTCCGGGGCGCCCGCCGACGGCCCCTCGGCGCCGGGCCGCGCCGGGGGGCGTACGCGAAGGATCTGGTGGCCGTCGGCGCGCAACCGGGCGACGGTGCCCTCGACCCGGGTGGCCGGGACCGCCACCTCGACCACCGCCAGCGCCGCGTCGGCCGACGGCGTGCTCTCGGTGACCGTGCCGTCGGCCACCGTCCAGCGACGGGCCCCGGGCAGCCGGGCGACCTCGCCGCGGTGGTCGCTGACCAGCACCGAGCCGCCCGCCGCCGCCACCTCGTCGATGACCGCGGGCACCAGTTCCCGGGTCGCGGCGTCGAGGCCCTCCCACGGCTCGTCGAGTACCAGCAGGCCGGGTGGACGCAGCATCGCCTGGGCCAGGCCGACCTTCTGGGCGGTGCCCTTGGACAGCTCCGGCAGCCGGACGCGGCGGAAGCCGGCCAGGCCCAGCCGGGAGGTCCAGTGCTCGACCGCGCGCCGCGCCGCCGCCGGATCGAGGCCGGCGACCCGGCCCATGGCCGTCAGGTAGCGCTCGACGGTGAAGGGCTGGTCGGCCGGGAAGCGCTCCGGCACCCACCCGACGTGCGGGGGCCGGCCCGTCACCCGCCCCCGGCTCGGCCGCAGGACGCCGGCCGCCACCTGGAGCAGGGTCGACTTGCCCACGCCGTTGCGGCCGAGCACGACCACGACCTCGCCGGGGCCGACCCGCACCCCGGCCTCCCGCAGCACCCACGGCCCCCGTCGCCGGTACCGCAGCCAGACGTTCTCCAGGCGCACCGGCCGAGCATGTCACAACCGACACGGAACGGGGCGCCGCCACGATGTGGCGACGCCCCGTTGCGGGAGCGGGTGCTCAGGCCTCGGCCGAGCCCTCCTGGAGGTTCTTCACCACGTTGGGGTCGACCGGGACGCCCGGGCCCATGGTGGTGGTGAGGGTGACCTTCTTGAGGTACTTGCCCTTGGCGGCGGACGGCTTGGCCCGCAGGACCTCGTCGAGGACCGCCGCGTAGTTGTCGATCAGCTGGGTCTCGGAGAACGAGGCCTTACCGATGATCAGGTGCAGGTTGGAGTGCTTGTCCACCCGGAAGGTGATCTTACCGCCCTTGATGTCCGAGACGGCCTTGGTGACGTCCATGGTCACCGTGCCGGTCTTCGGGTTCGGCATGAGACCGCGCGGGCCCAGGATCCGCGCGATCCGGCCGATCTTGGCCATCTGGTCCGGCGTGGCGATCGCCGCGTCGAAGTCGAGCCAGCCACCCTGGATCCGGGCGACCAGTTCGTCGGTGCCCACCTCGTCCGCACCGGCGGCGGCGGCCTCCTCGGCCTTCGCGCCGGCGGCGAAGACGATCACGCGGGCGGTCTTACCGGTGCCGTGCGGCAGGTTGACCACGCCGCGGACCATCTGGTCCGCCTTGCGGGGGTCGACGCCGAGGCGCATCGCGACCTCGACCGTGGCGTCGAACTTGGCGGTGGTGGTGTCCTTGGCCAGCTTCACGGCCTCGGCGGGGGTGTAGAGCTTCGACCGGTCGATGACGTCGGCGGCCTTGCGGTAGCTCTTGCTGCGCTGCATGTTTCTGCGTACTCCTGTGGTCTCTGGCGGGCCGCGGTGGTCGCGCGCCCTCCCACGAACTGGTCGGGTGAGTGCTGACCGAGGTCAGTCGTTGACGATGATGCCCATCGACCGGGCGGTGCCGGCGATGATCTTCGCAGCCTGGTCGACGTCGTTGGCGTTGAGGTCGACCATCTTCTTCTCGGCGATCTCACGCACCTGGGCCTGCGACACGGAGCCGACCTTGTCCTTCTGCGGGACGCCCGAGCCCTTCTCCACGCCGGCGGCCTTGAGCAGCAGCCGGGCGGCGGGCGGGGTCTTCAGGACGAAGGTGAAGCTGCGGTCCTCGTAGACGCTGATCTCGGCGGGGACGATGTCGCCCCGCTGGGACTCGGTCTGCGCGTTGTAGGACTTGCAGAACTCCATGATGTTCACGCCGTGCTGGCCGAGCGCGGGGCCGACCGGCGGCGCCGGCGTGGCCTGGCCCGCCTTCAGCTGAAGCGTGAACGTCTTGACTAGCTTCTTCTTCGGAGGCATGTCTCTTCCTGGGGCTTGGAACTGGGAAATGTGCCGGTCACGAACGCGCACGGTCAGCGCGACGCGACGGCGGCGACGTTCTAGGGTAGCGCAGCATCCCGTCGCCCCCCACGCCGAGGTGGGCGGGGCGGGGCGGCGGAACGGGAACGCCGGCGGCGGGCCGCTGCCCACCGCCGGCGCCCCGGACGTCAGATCTTGGTGACCTGGTTGAAGTTCAGCTCGACCGGCGTCTCGCGTCCGAAGATCGACACCAGCACCTTGAGCTTCTGCTGGTCGGCGTTGATCTCGCTGATCGTCGCCGGCAGCGAGGCGAAGGCGCCGTCGGTGACCGTGACCGAGTCGCCGACCTCGAAGTCGAGGACCTTGACCTCGGGCTTGGCCTTCTTCTGCTCGGTCTCGACGGCCGGCGCCAGCCACTTCAGCACCTCGTCGAGGGAGAGCGGGGCCGGGCGGTCGGCCCGGTCCGTCGCACCCACGAAGCCGGTGACGCCCGGCGTGTTGCGTACGCAGGAGTAGGACTCGGCGGTCAGCTCCATCCGGACCAGGATGTAGCCCGGGAAGACCTTGGCCTGGATCTGCGACCGCTTCCCGTTCTTGACCTCCACCTCTTCCCGGGTCGGCACCTCGACCTGGTAGATGTAGTCCTCCATGTCGAGGCTCGTGATCCGGGTCTCGAGGTTGGTCTTGACCTTGTTCTCGTAGCCGGCGTACGAGTGCACCACGTACCAGTCACCCGGCGCGTAGCGCAGCTTCTGCCGCAGCTCGGCTACCGGGTCGTAATCCTCGTCCGGCGCGGGCTCGGTGGTGGGGAACTCCGGCTCGCTGGCGGCCTCGACCGACTCGTCACCAGCCGCCGTCGCCACCGTGGACTGCTCGTCCGTGGTCTCGGCGGTCTCGTCGTACTCAGGCACGCTTGCTCACTTCCGTCACTATCGGCTCAGTCGGCCGGTCAGCTGGGGTTGCCGAAGACCCACAGCACGCCCTTCGCGAAGGCGAAGTCCAGGCCGGCCACGATCGTCAGCATCACCGCGACGAAGGCGACCACCACGGCCGTGTAGGTCAGCAGCTCCTTGCGGGTCGGCCAGATGACCTTACGCAGTTCCGCCACGACCTCGCGGATGAATCGGGCGATGCGGCCGAACAGGCCCACGCGCTCCGTCTCCGCCTTGGTCTTCGGACGGCTGTCCGCCGAATCCGCCTTCGCCCGCGACCGCGTCGCGGTGCCGCCCCGGGAGACCGGCTCCTCGTCGTCGGTGGCGTCGGCGTCGGCCACGTCGTCGACGACCTCGTCGTGCAGACCGTCGTCGCCGGCGTCCTCGCCGCGGCGCTTCTTGTCGGCCACTTCGCCCTCCGTCGCGGGATGTCGGGTCACACGCTGTCGGGCGTGCGCGGCGCTTGGTCACGCCGGCCGGACCAACCGTCCCGCGACGGGCCGCGGCCGGCGGATCAGCCGGAGGGCCCGAATGCCTCGGAGCCACCCCGCCGATGCCACCACCACGGGCCGGACGCCGCCGTTCGGCGGCGCGACCCACGGGAACGGTCAGGCCTGAGGCGCAGGGGTGACAGGACTTGAACCTGCAGCCTGCGGTTTTGGAGACCGCTGCTCTGCCAATTGAGCTACACCCCTGTGCGGCAATGCTCACCCCACCCGGTCACGGACGACCGTGCAGGGGTTACTTGCCCCACGGCGGACCAGTGTACGGGTAGCGGCACCACTTTCCCAACCGGTCTGCCCCTCGCGAGTCGGGAGCCTGGTCAGCGGGGCTTCCGCACGGTCGCCCGGGCCTGCGAAAGCACCTTCTCGCCCCGGCAGGTGGCGGTCACGTCGAGCCGGGTCAGCCCCTCCCCGGTGACCTCACGGACCACCGCGGTGACCTCGATCTCGGTGCCCTCGTCGTCGTCCGGTACGACCACCGGCCGGGTGAAACGGACGTTGTAGTCGACGATCGCGTCGGGCGCCCCGGCCCAGTCGGCCACCGCGCGGCCGACCAGCGCCATGGTGAACATGCCGTGCGCGATCACACCCGGCAGACCCACCTTCGCGGCGGTCCGGTCATTCCAGTGGATCGGGTTGAAGTCGCCCGAGGCGCCGGCGTAGCGGACCAGGTCCGCGCGCGTCACCCGGAACGTCCTGGCTGGCAGCTCCATCTCAGCCCTCCCCACGTACGACGAGCTTGGACCAGACGGTCACCACCGGGTCGCCGGCCGCGGTGGCGACCTCGGTGCGGGTGGTCAGGAAGCCGTGCCCGCCGCGACTGCTGACGTCGTCGATGACACTGACGCAGACCAGCTCGTCCCCCGCCACCACCGGACGGGTGTAGGCGAAGCGCTGGTCGCCGTGGACGACGCGGCTGTAGTCGACGCCGAGGGCCGGATCATCGATGATCTGCTGGTTGGCCGCCAGCGTGAGCACGATGGGGAAGGTCGGCGGGGCGACCACGTCCGGGTGGCCCAGCGCGCGGGCGGCCTCCGGGTCGTGGTGGGCCGGGTCGGCGGCACCGATCGCCGCGGCGAACTCGCGGATCTTTTCTCGGCCCACCTGGTAGGGGGCGGTCGGCGGATACGTCCGGCCGACGAAGGACGGGTCCAGGGACATGCCGCGAACCTACACGCCGACGACGAACGCCGGTCCGGACGGTCGGTGGCGGCCGGAGCCGCCCCGTGCCGTACGAACCGGCGTTCGGGAAGTGCCAGGGACCGGGCCGGCGGTGCCGGCCGCAGGTCAGCGGGTCTCGCGGTGAACCGTGTGCTTGCCGTCCCGCGGGCAGAACTTCTTCAGCTCGATGCGGTCGGGGTCGTTACGGCGGTTCTTGCGCGTGATGTAGTTGCGCTCCTTGCACTCCACACACGCCAAAGTGATCTTCGGCCGGACATCGGTCGCCTTCGCCACGGCGGAGTGCCTTCCTCTAACGGGTAACAACTACGGCGCGTCAGCCTACGCGCTGACGGCGTGGACATGCAAAGTGGGCGCCTGTGGCGCCCGTCCCACCGACCGCCGGGAGCTGACCCGGTGGACGAGAGTAGCGGTGGCCGGACTTGAACCGGCGACACAGCGATTATGAGCCGCTTGCTCTGCCATCTGAGCTACACCGCCGTGGCGGGTCCAGCCGGACCCTCTGAGCCCCCTTACGGAATCGAACCGTAGACCTTCTCCTTACCATGGAGACGCTCTGCCGACTGAGCTAAGGGGGCCTGCGCGATCTCCCCGGGGGGTGACGCGCAGGGGATACATTACACGGCCACGCGACGGAGATGAAATCGGATCCCCCACCCGCGCGTTGCCGCAGATCAGGGCACGACCCGCAGCCGGGGCAGCTCCCCCGGGGAGATCGTCTCCGGGTCCACCTGGGCGCCGAACCAGGCCTCCAGCCGCTCGTACGGCAGTGGGCGGCTGAACAGGAAGCCCTGGCCGATCTCGCAGCCGATGTCCTGCAGCAGCTCCAGGGTCAGCTCGCTCTCCACACCCTCGGCGACGACGGCCAGCCCGAACTGCTGGGAGAGGGTGACCACCGCGTTGACGATCGCCAGGTCGCCCGGGTCCGTCGCCATGCCCTGCACGAAGGAGCGGTCGACCTTCACCTCGTGCACCGGCAGCCGGCGCAGGTGGGCCAGGGAGGAGTCGCCCGTGCCGAAGTCGTCCACCGACAGGCGTACCCCGAGATCCCGCAGCCGCCGCAGGGTCGGGATGGGCCGGTCGGTGCCGTCCAGCACCCCGGCCTCCTTGATCTCCAGCGTGAGCAGCTGCGGCGGTACGCCGTACTCGTCGAGCAGCTCCCCCACCCGGGCCGGGAAGTGCTGGTCGGTGAGCGTACGGGCGGAGAGGTTGACCGCGACGGCGAGCGGCTGGCCGGCGTGCGTCCAGTCCCGGCTGCGCCGCAGCCCCTCCCGGAGCACGAACTCGGTGAACCGGCCGAGCTGGCCGGTGTGCTCGGCCACCGCCACGAAGTCCTCCGGGGCGACCGTGCCGTGCGCGGGATGCTCCCAGCGGGCCAGGCACTCCACGCCGACGAGCCGACGGTCGCGCAGCGTGACCTTGGGCTGGAAGTAGACCTCCAGCTCCCCCTCGTCGAGCGCGCGCCGCAGGTCGCCGGCGAGGCCGAGCCGCCGCAGCGACCGGGACTCCAGCACCGGGCTGAACAGCTGCACGCTCCCCGGCACGGACTTGGCCGCCGTCGCCGCCAGATCCACCCGTTGCAGCAGGGAGGCGGCGTCACTGCCGTGGTCGGGGTGCACTGCGACGCCGACCGCCGTGTCCACGTCGAGGGTGAGGGCGTCGAAGACCATCTCGTCGCGGATCTGCTCGCGCAGCTGCGCGGCCAGCTCCGTCGCCGCTTCGGCGCTCTCCAGCCGCAGCGTCACCAGGAACTCGTCCCCGCCAGCCCGGCCGACCAGCGCCGACGAGGGTACGCAGGAGCGCAGCCGGTCGGCGACCTCCACCAGGACCTTGTCGCCGGCGGCGTGCCCGAGCGACTCGTCACCTGACGCAGCCGGTCGACGTCGAACAGCAGCAGGGCCACGACCTCGCCCGGCGCCCGGATCTTGACGGCCTCCTCCAGCGCGCCGGTGATCCGCCGGCGGTTGGGCAGCTTGGTCAGCGCGTCGTGGTACGCGTCGTGCCGCAGCCGGTCCACCAGCCGCGAGTTCTCCAGCGCCACCGCGGCGTGCGCCGCCACCGTCTCGAAGACGGGCAGGTCGCTGCTCGTGAAGTGACCGACGTCGCTGAGCCGGTTCGCCACCTCCAGCGTGCCGATCACGGCCTGGCCGGAACGGAGCGGCACCACGATGACGTCCTTGATCTTGCCGTCGTTCAGCGCGCGGCGGGCCGCCTGCCCGCCCTCGAACGCCCGGCCGACGGCGACGGTGCGCCCCTCCTTCGCCGCCTGGTCGCGCAGGGCCGGCGGGGTCGGCACGACGTCCAGCAGCCCCGGGTCGTCCACCCGGGCGGTGAGCAGGACCTCCGGGTGCCGACCCTGGGCCGGCAGCCAGAGCGTGGCGTACTCGGCCTGCATGAGGGCGCGCACCCGGCCGAGGAGCGCGTCGACGAGCGTGCCGTCCTGGCCCCGTTCCGCGATGGCGCGGGTCAGGTCGTACATCTCCGCGAGCGTGCGGTGCTGGCGGAAGAACTGCGCGTACGACCGGTAGATCAGGATGAGCGCCGCGCCCAGCGCCGCCAGCAGCGCCACCGACCACCACGTCACGGTGACCGCGATCAGGACGATCAGGCCCAGGCACACGTTGATCGCGGCGGTGAGCATCCCGGGCGGAACGGAACGCAGCGCGTCGCGCCCGGCCTGCCACCCCTGCAACAGGGTGTGCACGCCCACGACGCCCGCGAGGCTGACGAGGAAGACCGCGGCGACGGCCGCGAAGAGGGTGGCCCAGGTGCCCGGTCCGACGCCGCGCATGGGGGGCAGCGCCTGCAACACGAGCCCGGCGAGGGACGTCCCGGCCGCCGCCTTCGCGACGTTGAACCAGAACTTCGCCGGCGCGAAGCGGTGCCTGGTCTGGGTCACCGCCGACGCCACCGTGTAGATGACCACCACGGTGACCGGGGGCAGGACGAAGAAGGCGACGACGAGGGGGATCTCGGTCAGCGTGACGCCGAACGACTGCCGCCGGACGACGAAGTTCAGGACCGGCATGCCGAGGCCGATCATCGCGCCCAGCAGCGCGGCCGCCAGCCACCACTCCCCGAGTGCCCGGTCGGCGACGAGGCTGGTCAGGGTGGAGCAGGTGATGGCGAAGAACGCCAGCGGTCCGGTGATGAACCAGGCGTGCTGCGTCGACGGGCGTCGCTTGTGATCACGCTGCGGCATGCCGCTCCCTTTGGCCTGTCCGGCCTCCGCCGGTCAGGCCGGCGACGTCACGGAGCAGGACTCAGCGCCCGCCGCCGGCGAGGGCGTCCTCCGGACGCACGGTCCAGATCAGGTCCCCGGCGGTCCAGATGAGATCCCCGCTGGTCCAGATCAGGTCCTCCGTGCCGAGGGCACCGCTGGCGTCGAAGAGGCCGACGAGTGCGGCGGCGGCGAGCACGAGGAGCGAGCCACGCAGTCGGCCCAGCTTTCGACCAGACATGTTTGCTCCTGTCGGGGAAGTGTCACGGGGATGGTGGAGGTTCCACGATCGTGCCACACGGCAGGTGTCCAGAAAAGCGGTGCGTACACCGCTGACCCGATGCGTCGGCGAGGTTCCGCCGTTCGGCCCAGGGGTCGCCTCGACCGAGGCCTGATCACGGGGCTGAGCGGTCACCATGCGCTTCGCACATTGCGGATTGCGACCTTCAGTGCAATTCGATCGAGGTCAGGAAACGGTCCCCGAATCCCTCGATCCGTTACCCTGCGTGATTAGTCTGGTGGTGTCGGACCACTCGGATGGCAAGTTGGACATCGACCACCATACCTGCTTTACGCCACTACGCCAGGGTTCATCGAAATCGATCATCCCGAGACGCGCCGACCGGGGCTGAACTCACATCTGATCCGACGGGCCCCGACCACCACCGCCTGCCCACGCACCGCGCTCCGCGCCCGGGCGACGGATGGCGTACATCGCCTGGCCCGCGCCGAACTCCTCGAACGCGTCGACCCGGACCATGCCGATGGCTTCCAGGAGACGGACCGACCGGACGTTCGACTCCTGGGTGACGGCGACCAGCCGGGCGACGTCGGGGAACAGGTCGAAGGCCGGTCCGACGGCCGCCGCACACGCCTCCCGGGCGTACCCCCGACCCCACCATTCGGGAAGGAAGACGTACGACAGCTCGACGTCCCCCGTCCGGTACCGGCCAAGGTGACACCAGCCGACGGCCGTTCCGGAGCTCGTCGTCACCATCAGCCCGCCTGTCTGGTCACCCGCCCGCCGCGCGGCCACCGCCTCGTCGGTCAACGGGCCGCCGAGGTGCCGCCGCATCACCGGGTCGCGCCACATCCGCTCGAGCACGGCCAGGTCGGCCGTACGGACCTCGCGCAGGACGAGCCGCTTCGTCCTGATCGGCGACGCGCCCGCCTCGCTCGTCATCCGTTCACCCGCCAGCCACCTGCCCCACCGTCCCATGGCCCCGCGCGGCCAGCCGGAGCTCGCTCTGGCAGCGGGACTCCCCGCGCCGGATCGCGGGTGGCCGGCTCGACGTCAGCCCCGTGGCAGCCGGCCCAGGGCCGCGGTGGCGAGTTCGGTCGCGGGTGCGCAGTTCGACTCCTCGGGCGCCTCGGTGTAGACGCTCACGCTCAGTTGCTCGACCGTGCTGGTCGAGGTGGGGCGCTCCAGCGGCCGGTGCGCGATCTGGACCTCGCAGCTCGGGAGCTTGAGGGCGCCGCCGACCCACGTGTCGACGATGGCCGTACGCCCGTCGATGTTGATCGCGCGGTCGGTGCCTTCATCGATCTTGGGCTGCGGCGCCCGCCGGAACGACACGAGCACGCTCGGACCGCGCTCCGCGCCGGTGCTCCACTCGCAGCCCTGACCGTTGAAGGAGGGGTGGACCTGGCGGGCGTCGATGCCGGCCATCCGCCGGACCTCGGTGTGATCGAGCAGGCGACAGGCGTCCTGCCTGCCGAGCGAGTCCGGAGGCAGGACGAGCGGTTGCAGTTCGCCCCGCGTCAGTTGAGGCAGCATCCCGTCGATGGCGGCGTCCGCGATGGCGCAGAGAAGATCGGGACCCTGGGCCAGGCTCGCGATGACGGTGACGGTGGCGTGGTCGGAGACGACGACGTGGCGGCTGCATCCGTTCGAGTCCCCCGGCGCGCCGTAGACCGTGACGCCGTTCCGGTCGGCTGGCGTCAGGGGCGTCCCCTCGTGCGGCTTGAACCTGAACTCGCTGCTCACCATGGCGGCACCGCCATCGGTCAGGCTGATGGTCCCCTGGCAGGTGGTGTACTGCCAACCCATCTCGGTCGACACCCGACCGAACCTCGACAGGGCCGTTGATCTCAGCAGCCCACACGGGTCCGAACCCGACAGTTGCTCCGGCGTGACCGTGATACCGCTGCTGCGTGGGACTCCGGCGGAGGGGATCACCTGCGTGGGCGGCGTCGCCGGGGGCGGCTCGCTCGCGCAGCTGGACACGGAGAGCATCGTCGCGAGAAGCAACAGCGGTGCCGTGGTGCGGAAGGCGTGACGGACCATGCCTGCAAGGTAGCGTTCGGCACGCGACCTGTCGCGCAGCGTGGGAGGCACCGGAGTTGGCCGGCGATTCACGACCGCGGGCCGGCTTGTGCCGTGGACCCGAGTCAGTTGCGCCGTGAGGGCCGACCATGAGGGGCCCTCCCGCGCTTGGAGGGGAAGCTGCGAACAGCAATACGAAGGTGCGGACAGGGTGGGTGGTTGGGAGCTGCCATCGAGACGATTCCGCCCCTGAGACCGTGACCGTCCCCGCGGCGGGCACCCTTGCGCCCTGGCACTAGTCTCCTGGAACCATGCGGACCCGCCTCGGGAACTTCCTGGTCGTCCTGGTGACCTTCGTGCTCATCGTGCCGGCCGCCGTGGCGATCTGTGCCGCGATCGTAGGTGGTGTCCAGCACGACCTGTACCCGGTTACCGCCGGCATCGGCGCCGTCGGCGTGGTGCTCATCATGACGGTGGTCGCGGGCAGCGGTCGCCTCTGGCCGGCGCTGTTGACCACGCCATGCGGATACCTCGCCGCCTGGGGCGTAGCCACGGCGGTCGCCGCCGTGGACCGGAACGAGAGCGCACCGCTCGTGATCGGGGCTGTGGCGGGAGTCGCCGGTCTCGTCCTCGGCCCATTGTCGTCGTTGCTCATCCCACCACACAGCCCGCGCCGGACGGTCCTCGACATCTTCGACATCGTCTGAGCCCTGACAGCCGCACCGGCACCTGACGTACGCAGCGCCGGGTCGTACAGCCACGTGTCGTGGGCGATGAGCAGCTCGATCGCGGCGGTGAGCTGACACCCGGATGGGAGCGCTCACCAAGAACCGGGCCGTGAGAACGCGAGTGCTAGATGATGGTCACGCCCCAAGATCCCGTAACGGGGCGCTCCAAGAATCGGGCCATCGCCGGGGGCGATGGCCGTCGCTGACTGCGACAGATCAGTTCGTCCCTTGGCGGACGTCCGTCCCCTGTTCGGCGAACGCCTTGAAGTCCTGCATGTGCTGCCGGGACTGCTTCCGGAAGGTGCCGGGCATCAGACGCCCCATCAGCCGCATCAGCAACCCGTCGAACCGGAACTCGCTCTCGCTCTCCCACAGCGTCGTGTCCGGACCGGCGTCGATGATCCGGTCGCGCTGGGCCTGCCACATGCCCTCGCCGACGATCTCGCGGTCGTAGTGCACGACGACCGAACTGGGGATGGCGTGCAGGTCTGCAGGTTCCAGGCGCGTGATGGTCTCGGTGGCCTCCATCCTCTGCTTCCCCATTTGAAACACGACTCGCGAGGTGGTGCCGACCTGGCCGTGCACCCCGTCTACCGGCTCGTGCAGTACCAGGCCGCGCAGCCACTTCGGCATGTGCGCCGGGTCGGCGACCAGCTGGACCACCTTCTCGCGTGGCAGGCCGATCTCGATCGAGGTGGTGTACTTCATCGAGCGTTCTGTCCGGGGGCGTAGAACGCGGTGGTGGCCTCGACCGCAGACGCCACCTGAGCCGGATTGCCGCCGGCGGCCAGGTGAGCTTCGCCCCATGCCACGGCGCTGCGCCGAGCGAACTCGCGCCCCTCGGGCAAGTTCCGGAACTCCTCGTGGTCGAGGGTCTCGCCGTCGGCCAGGAACCGGGCCAGGGTGAGGAGATGCAGGTCCCAGCCCACGCCGCCGGCACCGGGGCCGTAGGTCGGGAACATGGGCTCCCCGACGGCCGCCGCATGGACCAGTTCGAGCTCCGTGCCCCCGGCAGGGCCCGGGGACAGGCGCACCTCGACCTCGCTCGTACCCGGCCACTCGTCGGCCTCCGGTCCAAAGAGCCAGGACACCCGCAGTCGCCGCGGCGGGTCGCACCGGAGGATCTCGCCGTGCTCACCGCCGTCCAGCTCGAACGACCCGCCGAGCCGCAGGTCCCCGGTGACCGACTT
Organism: Micromonospora sp. CPCC 205561; assembly: GCF_036906775.1. Taxonomy (NCBI): domain Bacteria; kingdom Bacillati; phylum Actinomycetota; class Actinomycetes; order Micromonosporales; family Micromonosporaceae; genus Micromonospora; species Micromonospora sp. CPCC 205561. The sequence continues at coordinate 70,700 of NZ_JBAKHV010000026.1, forward strand.
CAACCAGCGGCCCAGTCGCTCGGGGTCGGTGATGGCGTTCCACACGTCGTCGACCGGCGCGTCGTAGTGACGCCGCAACTCCATCGTGTACGCCTCTCCGGCGGGCAGGGTCGCTGCGCCCATCGTCCGGCGCACAGCGGCCAGTTCGTCCAGTACGTCCTTCATGTCATGTTCCTTCCGTTGGTGGATCGGGCCTTGCCGACACCTGAGGTCCGGGATGCGCGTCTGCCGCGGGCCAGTTCAGTTCCCAGGGCATCGAGCCGCTGATCCCAGAACCCGCGAAACCGGTCCAACCACACGTCAACCTCGCTCAGCGGCGAGGGGTCGACGGCGTAGAACCGGCGGGCCCCCTCAGCCCGGACCGACGCGAATCCGCTCTCACGCAGAACGCGCAGATGCTGGGAGACAGCCGGCTGGGACAGTGCGAACTCGGCCCGAATCACCTCCGTGATCGCGCCCGAGGTCTGCTCACCGTCGGCGAGCAGCTCGAGAATGCGCCGGCGCACCGGGTCACCGAGGATGTCGAATGCGTGCACGGCGAGGATCGTACCAGGCATGTCTTATATAAGCCATGGCCGGCATTCCGCCCTGCGGTGTCGACGCCATCGACATCCGATACGTCTCACCGATGCCGGAGTTGACCGAGACCGACTCCCGGTGTCAGGTGAGGCCGACATGGCCACCGCGTGCTGTCACCCGGGAGGGCGTCCCGACCCGGCGGGGGCCAGGTGGTCGATGAGGGGAACGACGCCGCAACCACGCGTCACGCTCACCACAGGTGCACGAGGAGCCCGAGCCACGGCTCACTTCCCGGATCACGTTCCCGTCGTGTTCCCGTGGAGGCTCACAGACCACCGGATCCAGCTGGACTCCGCCGGACCCACGAGAACGGCCCTGTGTCAGCGTTTCCGCTGCTCACAGGGCCGGCCGTAATCGCACCTGGTGGCGGGTAGAGGATTCGAACCTCTGTAGCTTTCGCGACGGATTTACAGTCCGCTCCCATTGGCCGCTCGGGCAACCCGCCAGGGCACCCCACCGCGTCGCAACGCGGCGGCGGAAGCAAGGATAGCGGCTCACCCCCGCACCGGCGCAACCGGGTACCGTCAGGGGGTCGTACCGCTGGTCAGCGGGGGACGAAGGACCACAGACCGCCGGACAGCAGGAGCATGAGCATGGCAGCGAACCCGTCGTTCGACATCGTGAGCAAGGTCGACCGTCAGGAGGTCGACAACGCGCTCCGCCAGGCGGAGAAGGAGCTCGCGACGCGGTTCGACTTCCGGGGCACCGGCGCCGAGATCTCCTGGTCGGGCGAGGAGGCGATCAGCCTCCAGGCCGAGACCGAGGAGCGGGTGCGGGCGGCGCTGGAGGTCTTCAAGGAGAAGCTGATCAAGCGGAACATCTCCATGAAGTCGCTGGACGCCGGCGACCCGCGCTCGTCGGGGAAGACCTTCAAGATCGACTGCAAGGTGATCCAGGGGATCGACTCGGACAAGGCCAAGGCGATCAGCAAGAAGATCCGCGACGAGGGCCCCAAGGGCGTCCAGGCCCAGATCCAGGGCGACCAGCTCCGGGTCACCGGCAAGAAGAAGGACGACCTCCAGGCCGTCATCGCGCTGCTCAAGGGCGATGACTTCGGCGTCGCCCTCCAGTTCACCAACTACCGGTAACGCGCGCCCGTACGCCGTCTGGGACGCCGCGGGCCGTCGCCGGCGCTCGTCGTCCGTCAGCTGGTCTGACGCTCGACGCGCCGCGGCGGCCCGCCCGCTCTCGTCGTTGCCCGCCCCGGGCACCGACGGGCGGCCGTCGGCGCGGCGGCGACCGGCGTACGAGGCGCCGCGGCAGCGCGCGGCGGGTCGCCGGACCGGGCACGGGCGGCGCGCGGTCAGCCGGCGAACAGGAGGAGCAGGACCACCGTCAGGATCGCGCTGATCAGCAGGGAACCGAGGCAACCCGCCCGGTTCGAGAAGAAGAGGAACATGGCAGGGAGATACCCCGCCACCGCGGCGAGAACCGTGGGCGGGTAGCGGAGCGTCAGGCCGGCAGCAGTTCCTCGGTGCGTACCGCCCGGGCCTCCGCGGTGGCGATGGGCCCGGCGGGCAGGGCCGCGACCCCGGCCCCGACGGCGACCGCGGCGCCGGCGAAGACGAACGCCCAGGGCACGCCGCCGCCGTGGTCGACGATCAGACCGGCGACCGCGCCGCCGGCGGCGCTGGCCCCCACCGACATGGTCACCACCCAGGTGTACGCCTCGTTCAGCATGCTGGTCGGGGAGATCCTGCCGACCAGGGTGTTCTCCAGGGTGAGCGCCGGCGCGATCGTGGCGCCACCGACCACCAGGGCCGTGCCCAGCGCCACCGGGGTGGGCATCACGGCGAACACCGCGAAGCTGGCGGCCACGGCGCCGAGCAGCAGCGAGAACTGCCGGGTCATGTTCCGGGCCGGCTTGCGTACGCCGAACCAGAAGCCGCCCGCGGCGCTGCCGACCCCCCAGACGGCCAGCAGCACGCCGGCGAGGCTGTCGGGGTCGTCGGAGGTGTAGGCGGTGGCGAACGCCGGCACGGTCACGCCGGCCGCGCCGAAGGCGATGCCGAGGCTGGCGACGCAGAGCAGCAGCGCCGGGAAGCCGGGTACGCGCAGCGGCCCGAGCCCCCTGGTGTGGTGCTCGCGCGGGTGCGGCCGCCAGCCGCGCATCACCCGGCCGAGGGCCACCGCGAGGGTGCCGAAGAGGGTCACCACGGCCGCGCCGACGAGGGCGGCCCCGGCGTCGGCGACCAGGATGAAGCCGGCGACCAGCAGCGGGCCGAGCACGAAGACGATCTCGAAGAGGGTGGTCTCGGCGGCGAGGGCGGTGTTGCGCAGCTGCCACCGGCCGGACGCGGGCGAGGTGAGGTCGTTCCAGGCGCCCCGGATCGCGGCGGTCAGCGGCGGATAGGTGGCTCCGGCGACCCCGGACGCCACGAAGACCAGTGCCAGGCCGCCGCCGTCGGCGCGGGCGGCCCAGAGCAGGCCGAGCAGGGCGACCGGGTGGGCGACAGCGGTGCCGACGAGCACCGGGCTCGGGCCGATCCGGTCGGCGATCCGGCCGGCCACGGGGCTGAGCGCGGCGCCGGCGAGGGCGTAGATGCCGCCGGCGACGGCCGCCAGCGAGTAGCGCCCGGTGTTCTGCTCGACGACCAGCAGCAGCGCCAGCGGCGTCATACCGATCCCGAGCCGGCCGATGATGCCGATGAGCAGCAGCATCGGCGCTCCCGGGATCCGCCAGACGCCCAGGTACTGGCGCAGTGCGGCCACGGTCGACCTCCAGGGGATGTAACGAGCGGGGAACCTTCCGACCCTAACGCCGCGCGCCGCTCCGGAAAAACCGTCCACGCGCCCAACCGCAGTTCCGCCCGTGTCCGGCGGGCGGACACGGGCGGAAAGGTGATCAGGGCCTCAGCGCCGGAACTGGACCGGGCCGCTGTTCGCGGCCATCCGCTCCAGCCGCGCGACCCGCTCCTCCATCTTCGGGTGGGTGGAGAAGAGCGCGGCCACGCCGCCGCCCCGGAACGGGTTGTCGATCATCAGGTGGGCGGTGCTGGTGAGCTGCCCCTGGGCCGGCAGCGGCCGGGTCCGGGTACCCATGTGGATCTTCCGCAGGGCACTGGCCAGGGCCAGCGGGTCCCGGGTGAGCTTGGCGCCCGAGGCGTCCGCCTGGAACTCCCGGCTGCGGCTGATGGCCAGCTGGATGACGGTGGCCGCGATCGGGCCCAGGATGATGGTGAGCAGCAGCACGGCCGGGTTCGGGGAATCCTCGTCGTCGCCACCGCCCAGCGGGATGAACCAGGCGAGGTTGGCCAGCATGGTGATGATGCCGGCGAGACCGGCCGCCACGCTGGAGATGAGGATGTCCCGGTTGTAGACGTGCGACAGTTCGTGGCCGATCACCCCGCGCAGCTCGCGGTAGTCGAGGATCTCGGTGATGCCCTGCGTGACGCAGACGGCCGCGTGCTGCGGGTTCCGCCCGGTCGCGAACGCGTTGGGCTGCGACGTCGGGCTCAGGTAGAGGCGTGGCATCGGCTGCCCGGCCTCGGTGGCCAGCTCGCGGACCATCCGGTAAAGCTCGGGGAACTGTGCCTCGGTGACCGGTTGCGCCCGCATCGAGCGCAGCGCGAGCTTGTCGGAGTAGAAGTAGGTGACGCCGTTCATCACCAGCGACAGGACGACGGCGATGACCAGGCCGCCGCTGCCGCCGAACCAGTAGCCCACCGCCAGGATCAGCGAGGTGAGCAGGCCTAGCAGCGCGGCGGTCTTCAGACGGTTGTGGTGCACGATCACTCCTTCGGTGCACGAATCGCGCGGGATCCGCTGACCGGTTCAACAACCCGGTACCCGCCAGCCATCCGTCTAATGGCTGTGAGTTGCCTGAGATGTCCGGGATGCCCGTCGATGCCTACCGCGCCGCGGACCGGGAAACCGACCGCCGGGAGGCGCCGCCCGGAGCCGTCCCGACCGCCCGGGCAGGCAGCGCCGTGCCGGGCGACGACCGCCGGGGAGCGGCGCTCAGCGGGCGGCGGCGTCGAGCAGGAGCTGCGGCGCGAAGCCGAGCACCAGACCCACCGCCGTCGCCACGGCGAGCACCAGGCCGATCGTCCGGGCCCGCACGGGCGGCACGGCCGAGGTGGCCCCGGAGGTGGCGAGCGGACCGGCCTCCGGGCCCGACGGGACCGCCGACCCGGCATCCGCACCGGCCGGGACCGCCCGTCCGGCGGCCGGTACGGCGGCCGTCCCGGCCGGCAGGGCCCGCTCGGCGGTCGGCGCGGCCCAGAGGGCGGCGGTGAGGCGCAGGTAGTAGGCGAGACCGATCACCGCGTTCACGGCGACCACCGCGGCGAGCCAGCCGGCGCCGCCGTCCAGCAGCGAACGGACCACGGTCACCTTGGCGAAGAGGCCCGCCAGGCCCGGCGGCAGGCCGGCGAGCCCGACCAGTGCCAGCCCCAGCGCCGCCGCCCGCCACGGGTGCCGCCGGGCCGCCCCGCGCAGGTCGTCGACGGTGCCGCCGTCCGCGCCCGCCGGACGCAGCGCCACCACCCCCGCGAAGGCCGCCAGCTCCAGCACCACGAAGAAGACGGCGTACGCGACGGCGGCCGCGTACGCGGCGGTGCGGGCGTCGGCGGTGCGCCCCGAGGCCAGCGCCAGCGCGCCGAGCGGGGCGAGGATGTAGCCGGCCTGGGCGACCGAGGACCAGGCGAGCAGCCGCACCGTACGCCGCTGGCGCAGCGCCACCAGGTTGCCGACGGTCATCGTCAGCACCGCGAGCAGGGCGAGCACCGGGCCGGTCACGTCGGCCGGCAGCGCGTGCTGCACGACGGCGAGCAGGGCCACCACGCCGCCCAGCTTCGAGGCGGTGGAGAGGTACGCCGCCACCGGCAGCGGCGCGCCGTCGTACGTGGCCGGCGCCCAGGCGTGGAACGGCACCGCCGCCACCTTGAACGCCAGCCCCAGCACCACCAGCGCCACGGCGGCGGTGGTCAGCGGCAGGTCCAGCAGCTCCGGCCGGTCGGCGAGGATCGCGCCGATGCGGCCCAGGTGCAGCCCGCCGGTGGCCGCGTAGAGCAGCGCCGCCCCCAGCAGGGTCAGCGTGGTGGCGACGACGCTGACCACGAAGAAGGTGACGGCCGCCTCGGCGCTGGCCAGGCTGCCCCGGCGCAGCCCGACGAGCACGTAGAGCGGCAGGGTGAGCGTCTCCAGCGCCACGATCAGGGTGATCAGGTCGCCGGCCGCGCCGAGCACCACGCCGCCCGTCATCGAGCAGGCGAGCAGGAAGCAGTACTCCCCCGTCGGCGACTGCCCCGCCCTGAGCAACGGCCCGGAGAGCGCGAGCACGCCGAGGGTGAGCAGGGCGACGACGACGGCGACCAGGGCGGCCCGACCGCCGAAGACGTACGAGCAGTCGGGGCCGACGCAGAACGTCCGCCGCCCGCCGCCGACCAGGACCGCGCCGAGCGCCGTGGCCGCCGCGCCGACGGCGGCCGTGGCGAGCGTGACCCGGGCGCGCGCCACCAGCAGGTCGGCCAGCAGCACCAGCACGGCCGTGCCGGCCGCCAGGTACGCCGGGAGCAGCGCCACGTTGTCGACGCTCTGCACCACGCTCATCCCGACACCCCGCCGTCTCCGTGCCGTCGGCCCGTCCCGCTCACCGCAGCACCTCCACCAGGGCGTCGACGGGGGCCTCCGCGACGCCGAGCACCAGGGTCGGCGCCAGCCCGACCGCGAGGGCGAGCAGCACCAGCGGCGCCCACGCGGCCACCTCCACGCCCGCCAGGCCGGGGTCGAGCCGCCCGACCGCCGGGCTGGGCCGCCCGTGCGTCACCCTGCGCAGCAGCCGCAGCAGGTACGCGGCCGTGAGCGCCCCGCCGATCGCGGCCAGCACGCCGAGGGTGGTCCAGAGCGCCCCGCCGGCCTCGACGGCGGCGACCACCGCGAACGCCTCGCCCCAGAAGCCGGCCAGCCCGGGCAGGCCGAGCGAGGCGACGGCGGCGAAGCCGAGCAGCCCGGCGAGCCGGGGGGCGGTCTCCCGCAGCCCGGAGAGCTCGTCAAGCGACCCGGTGTGCGTACGGTCCTTGACGGCACCGGCGAGGAAGAAGAGCAGGCCGGTGATCACCCCGTGTGCGACGTTGCCGATCAGGGCCGCCTGGATGCCGGTGGCGGTGAGCGTGGCGACGCCGAGCAGCACGAAACCCATGTGCCCGACGCTGGAGTACGCGATCAGCCGCTTCAGCTCGCGCTGCGCGAGGCAGACCAGCGACCCGACCAGGATCGCCGCCACGGCCAGCACGCCGAGCACCGGGGCGGCCCAGCGGGCGCCCTCCGGGGCCACCCCGACGGCGATGCGGATCAGCCCGTACGTGCCCATCTTGAGCAGCACCCCGGCGAGGACGACGCTGCCGACGGTGGGCGCCTGGGTGTGCGCGTCGGGCAGCCAGGAGTGCAGCGGCCAGAGCGGGCTCTTCACCGCGAAGGCCAGCGCGAGCAGCGTGAACGCGGTGAGCTGGGTCCCCCGGGACAGCCCCGTACCGCCGGTCAGCGCCACCACGTCGGCCGTCCCGGCGGCGGCCACCACCACGTAGACGCCGACCAGCAGCAGCACCGAGCCGAGCAGCGTGTAGAGGGCGAACTTCGCCGCCGCCCGCCGCCGCTCCGCGCCGCCCCAGCCGGCGATGATCGCGTACATCGGGAGCAGGACGACCTCGAAGAAGACGAAGAAGAGCACGAGGTCGAGGGCGAGGAACGTGCCGAGGATGCCGACCTCGACGGCCAGCAGCAGCGCGACCAGCGCCCGGCCGCTGCCGCCGTCGGGGACGCGCCACATGGTGTAGCCGCAGCAGAGCAGGGTGAGCAGGGCGGTCAGCACGACCAGCGGCCAGGAGATGCCGTCCACCCCGAGATGGAAGCGCAGGTCGAGGCCGGGCACCCAGGGCAGGTCGAGCCGGTGCCAGGGGCGCACGGCGGGGGTGCCGGCCGCGTAGGCGCTCCAGCCGCGGTCACCGAGGAAGAGCAGCCCGGCGGCCACCAGGGTCAGCGCGGCGACGGCCGTGCCGAGCGCCCGGGCCGCCCGGTCCCGGGGCGTCGCCGCCACCGCCAGCGCGCCGAGCGCCGGCAGCGCCAGCACCGCCACCAGCAGGAACTCCCCGTACCTCAACGCGCCACCTCGGTTCGCGACTGCGGGGCCCGCAACCCCGGCTCACTCCTCGCGCTCACGCCGCTCATGCGGAGACTCCGACCAGGACGGCCGCGAGGCCGATCAGCAGCGCCCCGGCCAGCACCCCGACCGCCGCGCGCGGCAGCGCCGCGCGGTGCAGCGCCGCCAGGCCGCCGCCGAGGCCGTACGCGGCCCGGCCGCTGCCCTCGACCGCGCCGTCCACCACCACCTCGTCGGCGGTACGCGTCGCGCGGGCGAGCGCCTTCGTCGGGCGTACGACCAGGGCGCGCTGGACGTCGTCGAGCCGGAACGCGGCGGCGAGGACCGGCCGCAGCGGACCCAGCGCGGTCGCCGGGTCGGCGGCCGGGTCCCGCCGCCAGCGCAGCCAGGCCAGCCCCGCCCCGGCGGCCAGCAGCGCCAGCGGCAGCAGCAGTTCCGGGCCGACGTGGATCAGCAGGTGCTCCTCGGCCGGCGCGCCGGAGGTGGGCGTCTGCAGCAGCCGGCGGGCGAAGGACTGGACGAAGCCGGCGAGACCGAGCAGGGCCGCCGGCACGGCGAGCAGCAGCAGCGGCCAACGCATCACGGCGGGCGGGTCGTGCGGGTGGGCCAGCGGGAGCCGGATCTCGCCGAAGAAGGTGCGCAGCAGCAGGCGGGTCGCGTACCAGGCGGTGACCGCGACGCCGAGCAGCCCGGCCAGCCAGACCAGCCAGCCGACCCAGGACGGGGCCGGGCCGGTCCCGTGCCGGGCGGCGTCCCCGGCGACGGTGAGCACGCCGTCCTTGCTCCAGAAGCCCGACAGCGGCGGCACCCCCGCCAGGGCGCCCAGCCCTACGACCGTGCACCAGAAGGTGACCGGCATGCCCCGGCGCAGCCCGCCCATCCGCGACATCAGCGTGGTGCCGACCGCGTGGATCACCGCGCCGGCGGCGAGGAAGAGCAGCGCCTTGAAGGCGGCGTGGGTGAGCAGGTGGAACAGCGCGGCCGGCGGGGAGCCGACGGCGAGCGCGCCGGTCATGTAGCCGATCTGGGAGACCGTCGACCAGGCCAGCACCCGCTTGAGGTCGTCCTGCGCGGTGGCGGCGAACGCGCCCAGCAGCAGGGTGACCGAGCCCAGCACGCCGAGCACCGCCAGCGCGACGGGGGCCGCCTCGAACAGCGGGTAGAGGCGGGTCACGGCGTACACGCCGGCGGCGACCATCGTGGCGGCGTGGATCAGCGCCGAGATCGGCGTCGGGCCAGCCATCGCGTCCGGCAGCCAGGTGTGCAGCGGGAACTGGGCGCTCTTGCCGGCCACCCCGGCGAGCAGCAGCAGGCAGGCGGCGGTCAGCGTGCCGGCCGCGTGGTCGTGGGCGAGCACGTCGGCGATCCGGAAGCTGCCGGCCGAGACGCCGAGCAGCGCGATGCCGAGCAGGAAGCCGACGTCGCCGACCCGGGTCACCAGGAACGCCTTCATCGCGGCGGCCGGCGCCTCGGGCAGCCGGCGGTCGTGGGCGATGAGCAGGTAGGAGCAGACGCCCATCACCTCCCAGCCGACCAGCAGCAGGATCAGGTCGCCGGCGACCACCACCAGCAGCATGGCGGCGGTGAAGAGGCTGATCTGCGCCGCGTACGGCGGGTAGCGGTGGTCGGTGTCGACGTCGTCGTGCGGGCCCCGACGCAGGTAGCCGATCGAGTAGACCTGCACGGCCAGGGCCACCGCGGCGACCGCCACGGCGACCAGGGCGGCGGCTGAATCCAGCCGCACCCCGAGGCTGACCGTCAGCCCGCCCAGGTCGACCCAGGTGGTGGACGCCTCGGCCGGCCGGTCGAGGGTGACCAGCAGGGCGACGGCAAGCGCCAGCGCACCGGCCGCGCCGGCCACGCCGAGCGCGATCGCGACCCGCCGGGCCGGGCCCCCGTCCGTCCCGGCGCCGCGCGGGGAGGGCGGCAGCAGCAGGCCGAGCAGGCCCGCGACCAGCGGTACGGCCGGCAGCAGTACGCCGAGCAGGGTCGTCGTGCTCACCGCTCCCCCTCCGGGCGGTCGGCGGAACCGGACCGCGCCTCGGCCGGGGACCGGGCTTGCGTCCCGGCGGCGCCCTGCGCCGGGGTCGAACCGGCCGGGCTTCCGGCCGGCGCGTGCCCGGGCCGCTCGGTGAGCGGCACCTCGTCGACGGCGACGGTGGCCCGGAGCCGGTAGAGCTGGAGCACGATCGCCAGGCCGACCCCGATCTCGGCGGCGGCCAGCACGATCACGAAGAGCGCGAAGACCTGCCCGCCGTGCGGCAGCCCGGCGCGCACGGTGGTGTCGGCGGTGACCAGGATCAGGTTGACCGCGTTGAGCATCAGCTCGACGGCCATCAGCACCAGTACCGCGTTGCGCCGGCGCAGCACGCCGTAGACGCCGAGGCCGAACAGCAGGGCGGCGGTGACGTACGGGATGACGGGTCTCACCGCGCCCGCCCGCCGTCGTCGACCGGACCCCCGCCGGTGGCCGCCGTCCCGGACGGGCCGACGCCCTGGCCGGCGGCGTTCGCCCGGCCGGTGCCCGACCCGGCGGCCCTCGCCCGGCCGGCGTCGGGCTCGTCGGCCTTCGCCCGGCCGATGTCGGGCCGGGAGAGCACGATGGCTCCGACCAGGGCGGAGAGCAGCAGCACCGAGAGCACCTCGAAGGGGAGCACCCAGCCGGTGAAGATCTGGTCGCCCAGGCGTTCCGCGGTGCCGGCGTCGGGCAGCTCGACGGCCGTCCAGCGGTAGGCGTCGACCAGCAGGGCGGCCAGCCCGAGCCCCGTGCCCCCGCCGATCAACGCCGCGGCCCAGCCCGGCCGGTCCAGGTCGTCGGAGGCGCCGATCGGGGCGCGGGTGAGCATCACCGCGAAGAGCAGCAGCACCACCACCGCGCCGACGTAGATCAGCACCTGCACCCAGGCCACCAGCTCGGCGGTGAGCACCAGGTACATCCCCGCCAGCGCGCCGAGGCAGACCACCAGGTAGAGGCCGGCCCGGACAAGGTGGCGCGTCGCCACCACCAGCGTCCCCGAACCGACCGCCACCGCGCCGAGGGCGAGCAGCAGCGCGTCCGCACCGGTCATGCGCCGGCCTCGGGCTCGGGGCGTACGGCCGGGGCGGCGGGCGCGGCCGGGACCGCGGCCTTGCGCGCGGCGGCGGTCTCCTCCTTCGCCGGCTCACCGTTCGGGTCGTGCGCGGGCGGCGGCGGTACGGTGCCCATCCACTGCCCGAGGTGGTCCTTGTCGTGCAGCAGGTCCTTGATGTCGTACTCGGAGTATTCGAACTCCGGCGACCAGTAGAGGGCGTCGAAGGGGCAGACCTCCACGCAGATGCCGCAGTACATGCAGAGCGAGAAGTCGATGTCGAACTTGTCGAGCACGTTGCGCTGGCGGGGGCGGGCGGCGCCGGGCACCGCCACCTCCTCCTTGTGCGAGTCGATGTAGATGCACCAGTCGGGACACTCCCGGGCGCAGAGCATGCAGACCGTGCAGTTCTCCTCCAGCAGCGCGATCACCCCGCGCGAGCGGGGCGGCAGCTCGGGGGCGACGTCCGGGTACTGCTGGGTGGTCGAGCGGCGCGTCATCGTCTTCAACGTGACCGCGAGCCCCTTCACCAGGCCCGCGCCGGGCAGGCCACGGTCTCCGCCGGCGCCGCCCGGCTCGCTGCGCTCGCTGCGGTCGGTCATGCCGACCATCCTGCCCTGTGGCCGCGGCGCGCGCGACCACCACCCGGGGGTCGGCGGCGGTACCTTGCCCCGGGGAGAACGACCCACCGGAAAGGGCTCGCCATGACCGCCGCGCCGCGGGGCGGCCATCCGCCGCCGGGCGGGTGGCCGGTCGACGGCCTCGACCGACTGCCCGACGACGGCCGCCGCCACGAACTCCTGGACGGAAACCTCATCGTGTCGCCCTCCCCCACGCGACTCCACCAGTCCATCGCCGGCCGCCTCATGGTCGCGGAGCCTCGACCGGGTGCTCAAGCCCGCGCTCTACGCCGAGGCGGACATCCCCTACTTCTGGCGGATCGAGACCGGGTCGGGGAGCGTCGTGCACGCCCACAAGCTCGACCCGGCCAAGCGGGTCCACGTCGAGCAGGCCCGGATGACCGACGGCGTCGTCCCCGAGCCGTGGGAGATCGACATACCGCCCGGCAGGATCACGCCCCGGTCCCGCTGAGCCCGCCGGCCGCGGGCGGGAGCATCTCGACGCCGAGCTGCTGAAGGAGCTGGAACAGCTCGTTGCAGCTCCACACGTCGACGATCCGGCCCGCGTCGTCGAAGCGCAGGAAGCTCGCCCCCGAGTAGCTGACCACCTGCCCGGTCGGCGGCACCGGCCCGAACGGCCCGGCGTGGGTCCCGGCCGCCCGCCAGTGCACGGCCACCCGGTCCCCGGCGGCCACCACATCCACGATCTTGTAGCGCAGGTCGGGGAAGGCCGCGCGGCGCTCCCGGTGCCACGCCAGCGTCGCCTCCGGGCCGGCCCCGCCCAGCCCCGGGCACTCCGGCGACACCAGCTCGTACGCGGACTCCTCCCGCCGGGCGTTCCACACGTCGGCGATGAGGCGCCGGGTCGCCGCCTCCACATCGGTCACCGCGGCAGCCTAACCGCCCGCCGCACGGTGGAGGTCGGCACTCGGCGCGCCCGACGGCGGTTCAGCCGCCATGATGGGACGAGCGGAGGCGACGGCGGAGGGGGCGGACGTGGAGGACACGACCGAGCGCGGCACGGCGGGCGGCGGCACGGCGACCAGCGGCGACGAGGTGCTGATGCGCACCGGGGGCAGGTACGTCGAGCCGGGCGGCGAGTTCACCCGGGACCAGCGCTACATCGCCACCCGGATCACCGCCGACGCCCGGGACGGCTGGCCCGTGGAGCCCGGCCGGTACCGCCTGGCGGTCAGCCGCGCCTGCCCCTGGGCGAACCGGCTGATCATCGTCCGGCGCCTGCTCGGGCTGGAGGACGCGATCTCGCTGGCGGTGGCCGGCCCGACCCACGACAAGCGGAGCTGGACGTTCGATCTCGATCCCGACGGGCGCGACCCGGTGCTCGGCATCGAGCGCCTGGCCGAGGCGTACTTCGCCCGCTTCCCCGGCTACGAGCGGGGCATCACCGTACCGGCGCTGGTGGACGTGCCGTCCGGGCAGGTGGTCACCAACGACTTCGGGCGGATGAGCCTGGATCTCTCCACGGAGTGGACGGCGTACCACCGCGAGGGCGCGCCCGACCTCTACCCGCAGCGCCTGCGCGACGAGATCGACGAGGTGAGCGCGGTGCTGTTCCGGGACGTCAACAACGGCGTCTACCGGTGCGGCTTCGCCGGCGACCAGCAGGCGTACGAGAAGGCGTACCACCGGCTCTTCGACCGGCTGGACTGGCTGAGCGAGCGGCTGGCCGGGCAGCGCTACCTGGTCGGGGACACCATCACCGAGGCGGACGTGCGACTCTTCACCACGCTGGTCCGCTTCGACCCGGTCTACCACGGCCACTTCAAGTGCAACCGGAGCAAGCTGACCGAGATGCCGGTGCTCTGGGCGTACGCCCGGGACCTGTTCCAGACCCCGGGTTTCGGCGACACGATCGATTTCGACCACATCAAGCGGCACTACTACGAGGTGCACCGCGACATCAACCCGACCGGGATCGTGCCGCTCGGCCCCGACCTTGCCAACTGGCTCACCCCGCACGACCGGGAGTCCCTCGGCGGCCGCCCCTTCGGCGACGGCACCCCGCCCCCGCCGCCCCCACCGGCCGAGCGCGTCGACCCCGCCCACACCCCCATCCCCTGACCCACGCCCCACGCCCCACGCCCCACGCCCCACGCCCCACGCCCCACGCCCCACGCCCCACGCCCCACGC
>NZ_JBAKHV010000027.1:0-82330 GCF_036906775.1 Micromonospora sp. CPCC 205561
CGGCTGAGCGCGGTCCTCGGTGCGGTCGCGCTGTCGGTGTTCGTCCCCGTCGCGGCCTGGGCGCCCACCGGCACGGGCGAGTTGGTGGTCGAGGCCGCCCGGCGGCCCGGGCGCGTGCGGCGGTGGCCCGGGGGTGTGGACCGGGGGCGCCGGCGGCCCGGAGTACGGCCGGGTCGACGGCGCGGCCGGGTAGGGCAGCGTGGGAGGCGGGGGCGGCGCGGCGGGCGGCAGGTCCCACCCGCCGGTGTCGGCGCCCGCCCAGGGGTCCACCGGGGTGAGGTGCTCGGGTGGGGCGACCGGCGGGGGCGGCGCGGCCGGCGTCGGCGGCAGCGGGGGGAGTACGGCCGACTCGCCCCAGGCCGGCTTGCGCGGCCGTGGCGGGGGAACCGCCGCCGAACCACTCCAGCGCGGCGCGGGCGGCTCGGGTGGCGGCTCGTCGGCGGGAAACATCCGGGTGCCCTGGGGGCCGACCCGCGGGCGGTCGGCCGGCCCGTCGTCGGGCAGCCGGCGGGTGCCCTCCGGGCCCGTGGCGGACGCGGGACCGGGGTCCCGCCCGCCCTCGGGGCCGGCGTCCTCCAGCGTCGGCGGCTCGGCGTCGCCGGCCTCCCGCCGGACGCCCTCGTCGGCACCCGTCGGCGCGCCGGCTCCGGTCGGACCGGAGTCGTCGGCGGGCAGCTCACGGGTGCCCTCCGGGCCCGTGCCGCCACCGGTGGGGGCGGGTGCGGCGGGGGAGGCCGGGGACTCCTCGGTGACGGCCGGATCCCGGTCCTGGTCCCGACCCGGGGGGCTCCCGTCGGCCGGCCGGTCCGTGCCCGGCTGCGGCTGCGGCATCGCGGCAATCTCCTCTCGCGCCGGTCCGAGGTTAGTACCGACGCGCCAGCGGGGCGATCCCGGCCACCCGTCGTCCGGGCGTGGGCGGGGAGCGCGCCGCCGGCACCGACCCGGCCGTCGGACGGCGTGCGCGCGGCGGCCGGCCCCGGGCCGCGTACCCTTGGGCATCATGAGCGTCCCGTCCACCACGCCGCGCCCCGCCGCGGCCAATTCCGGCGACGGCCCCGGCCCGGCGCGTCCGATGCAGCCCCGCGACCTGGAGCCGTCGGTCTGGTCCCGGCTGGAGCCGCTGCTGCCCCAGGTGACCAAGCCCATCCAGTACGTCGGTGGCGAGCTGGGCGCGGTGGTCAAGGACTGGGACACCGCGGCCGTGCGCTGGGCGCTGATGTATCCCGACGCGTACGAGGTCGGCCTGCCCAACCAGGGCGTGCAGATCCTCTACGAGGTGCTCAACGAGCTGCCCGACGTGCTGGCCGAGCGGACCTACGCGGTCTGGCCGGACCTGGAGAAGCTGATGCGCGCCCACGGCGTGCCGCAGTTCACCGTCGACGCCCACCGCTCGGTGCGCGACTTCGACGTGTTCGGCGTCTCGTTCTCCACCGAGCTGGGCTACACCAACCTGCTCACCGCGATCGACCTGGCGGGCGTCCCGCTGCTCACCGCCGACCGTACCGACGCCGACCCGGTGATCGTGGCCGGCGGCCACGCCGCGTTCAACCCGGAGCCGATCGCCGACTTCGTCGACGCCGCCGTGCTGGGCGACGGCGAGGAGGCGGTCCTGGAGATCACCGGGATCGTGCGGGAGTGGAAGGCGGAGGGCTCCCCGGGCGGGCGCGACGAGCTGCTGCTGCGGCTGGCCCGCACCGAGAGCGTCTACGTGCCGCGCTTCTACGACGTGGACTACCTGCCCGACGGCCGGATCCAGCGCGTCGTGCCGAACCGGGCGGACGTGCCGTTCCGGGTGCACAAGCGCACGACGATGGACCTGGACGCCTGGCCGTACCCGAAGAAGCCCCTGGTCCCGCTGGCCGAGACCGTGCACGAGCGGTACGCGGTGGAGATCTTCCGGGGCTGCACCCGGGGCTGCCGGTTCTGCCAGGCCGGCATGATCACTCGCCCGGTCCGCGAGCGCTCCATCACCACCGTGGGGCAGATGGTGCGGGAGGGCCTGGAGTTCTCCGGCTTCCACGAGGTGGGCCTGCTGTCGCTGTCGTCGGCCGACCACTCCGAAATCGGCGACATGTGCTCCGGCCTGGCCCAGCAGTACGAGGGCACCAACGTCTCGCTCTCGCTGCCGTCGACCCGGGTCGACGCGTTCAACATCGACCTCGCGCAGGAGCTGTCCCGCAACGGCCGGCGCACCGGCCTGACCTTCGCCCCGGAGGGCGGGTCGGAGCGGATCCGCAAGGTCATCAACAAGATGGTGTCGAAGGAAGACCTGATCCGCACCGTCGTGACCGCCTACACCAACGGGTGGCGGCAGGTGAAGCTCTACTTCATGTGCGGCCTGCCCACCGAGACCGACTCCGACGTCCTCGAGATCGCCGACATGGCCCACGAGGTGATCCGGGCGGGCCGGGCCGCCACCGGCTCCAAGGACATCCGCTGCACGGTCTCCATCGGCGGGTTCGTGCCGAAGCCGCACACCCCGTTCCAGTGGGCGGCCATGGAGCGGCCGGAGGTCATCGACGGCCGGCTGAAGATGCTCAAGCAGGCCATCAACGCCGACCGGTCGCTCGGCCGGGCGATCGGCTTCCGCTACCACGACGGCGAGCCGTCGCTGATCGAGGGCCTGCTCAGCCGGGGTGACCGCCGCGTCGGCGCGGTGATCCGCCGGGTCTGGGAGAACGGCGGCCGGTTCGACGGCTGGAGCGAGCACTTCTCCTACCAGCGCTGGGTGGAGGCCGCGGCCGAGGTGCTGCCCGCCTTCGGCGTCGACCTCGACTGGTACACCACCCGCGAGCGGGACGGGCTGGAGGTCCTGCCGTGGGACCACCTGGACTCGGGGCTGGACAAGGACTGGCTCTGGCAGGACTGGCAGGACGCGCTCAGCGAGTACGAGCAGGACGACTGCCGGTGGACCCCGTGCTTCGACTGCGGCGTCTGCCCCTCGATGGACACCGAGATCCAGATCGGCCCGACCGGGAAGAAGCTCCTCCCGCTCACCCCGGTCAACGCTCTGCGGCTCCCCACCGGCGCACAGCAGTAGCCCCGCCGCCGGCGGGCGGCCGGGCGGGCCGCCCGCCGCGCGGCGGGTCGATCATGTGGCTATCGTCAGCGGCACGCGAGTGACGAGCGTGCCGTCACGATCAACCGGTCCCTGACACCGAGGAGCACGACGATCAGTAGGAAACCACAGCCAGAGGGCGGCCAGGCCCCGGTCGTCCAGCGCGTCCGGATCCGGTACGCCAAGCGCGGCCCGCTGCGTTTCACCTCGCACCGGGACTTCGCGCGCGCGTTCGAGCGGGCGCTGCGCCGGGCGGGCGTGCCGATCGCCTTCTCCCAGGGCTTCACCCCGCACCCGAAGATCTCGTACGCCAGCGCGGCCCCCACGGGCGTGGCGAGCGAGGCGGAGTATCTGGAGATCGGGCTCCGCGAGGCGGTCGACCCGGAGCAGTTGCGCGCCGCGCTGGACGCCGCGCTCTCGCCCGGGCTCGACGTGCTCGACGCCGTCGTGGCCGGCGGCGGGAGCCTGGCCGACCGGATCGAGGCGTCGCACTGGCGCATCGAGCTGCCGGAGGTCGACCCGGGCGTCCTGCGAGGGGCGGTCGCCGCCTTCACCGCCGCCGACGAGGTGCTGGTCGAGCGGATGACCAAGCAGGGCCGGCGCACCTTCGACGCCCGCGCGGCGGTGATCCGGATCGATGTGATCACTTCGGCGGAGACGCCTTCCGGGGTCCCGGCCGTACCGTGTGCGATACTCGAACTGGTCGTGCGGCAGGTCACCCCCTCCGTGCGGCCCGATGACGTCCTTTCCGGCCTCCGCGTGGTGGCCGACCTGGAGCCGCCGGTCTCGCCGAGGGTGATCCGGCTGGCACAGGGCACGCTGACCGCGCAGGATGCGATCGCGGATCCGTTGGACGCGGACCGCGACGGGGCAACCATCGGTGAACGCTGACCGTCGGTCAGCGTTCAGGCAGGCAGACTTCGGCGGTCGCGCACCCTGCGCGCTCGGCGGAAACACTTTTGCGGCGACCCTGCGTGGCAGCGCTCACCCGCGCCCGGGGCAGCCAGAACTGGAGAACGTCCATGCTCGAGAACGAGCCCGAGGGCGGCGAACGGACCGGTTCACAGCCGGCCGACCAGACCGCCGACAACAGCACCGCTGACCACGGCACCGCCGGGAACGCCACCGGCGCGGGGAACGGCCCGGGCGACGCCGGAGCCGCCGAGGCGGAGCAGGCTCCGGCCGCGCCGGTCCGGCGGCGTACCACCCGGCGGCGTACCGCGCCGTTGAACCAGTCGGAGCAGACCGAGGCGCCGGTCGAGGCGCCCACGGCGCCCGTGGCGGGCAGCGGCGAGGCCCCCCAGGCCGAGGTGTTCGCCCCGGTCGCCGGCGACCTCGACGCCGCACCGAAGACGCCGCGCCGCCGCCGGAAGGCCACCACCGCGAAGGCCGCCGAGGAGTCGACCGGGCAGGCCGCCGAGGAGCAGCCCGCCGGGTCGGAGCAGACCTCCGCCGAGCCGGTCGCGCCGCCGGTCAAGGCGACCCGTACCCGCCGGAAGAAGGCCGCCCCCGCCGGGGCCGAGCCGGCCGCGGAGGCCCCGGCCGACGCCGCGTCTGGCTCACCGACGGCAACCGGCGCGTCCGACCGGGCCGCCACCGCGCCCGCCGGGGCGGAGCAGCCGCCGGTGGTCGCCGGGACCGGGCCGGAGGCCGGCACCGAGTTCGGTGCCGCCGCCCCGCCCGCCGCCGTCGGCGGCGCGCGCAGCCGCGCCGACGAGGCCCCGCCGGGCGTGCCGGTCACCCCGGGCGCCGACGAGGAGCCGACCGACGAGGACGAGGCGGCCGCCGAGCGGGAGCCGGTCGCCGAGGAGACGCCGGCCGCCGAGCCCGAGCCGGCCCCCGAGCCCGAGCCGCGCACCCGCCGCCGGCGGGCCGCGCTCTCCGCGCCGACCGTGCTCTTCATGGCCCCCCAGCCGGAGGACGTCCCGGTGCTGCGGGTCGTGACCCCGGCTCCCGAGCCGGAGGAGCCGGCCGCCGAGGAGCCGGTCGAGCCGGCCGAGCGGGAGGAGCCGGCGCGCCGCCGCCGGCGTGGCCGCCGCGACGTCGAGGCCGTCGAGGTCGCGGAGCCCGAGGAGGAGCCGACCGAGGAGGCCGAGGAGGCCGCCGAGGACGATGACGACGACGATGACGAGAGCGCCGCGGCCCGGCGCCGGCGCCGGCGTGGCCGGCGCGGCCGGGGCCGGGGCAAGGGTGGTGCCGACGACGCCGACGACGAGGAGTCCGAGGAGGCCGCCCAGGCCGAGGCGGACGAGCCCGAGGGCGACGAGGACGACGAGGCCGAGGGCGGCGACGCGCTGACCCGTCGTCGCCGCCGGCGCCGCCGCCGGGGCGCCGGCGACGTGGAGGCGGGCGCCGACGACGGCGTGCCGACCGTCGTCAAGATCCGCGAACCGCGCAAGACCGTCGACGAGGTGCAGGGCGTCTCCGGCTCCACCCGGCTGGAGGCCAAGCGGCAGCGCCGCCGTGACGGCCGCGAGCAGCGCCGTACCCGGCCTCCGATCCTCAGCGAGTCGGAGTTCCTGGCCCGCCGGGAGGCGGTCGACCGGGTGATGGCCGTACGCCAGCGCGGCGACCGTACCCAGATCGCCGTCATGGAGGACGGGGTGCTCGTCGAGCACTACGTCACCCGCAACTCCTCCGGGACCATGGCCGGCAACGTCTACCTCGGCAAGGTGCAGAACGTCCTGCCGAGCATGGAGGCGGCCTTCGTCGACATCGGGCGCGGTCGCAACGCCGTCCTGTACGCCGGCGAGGTCAACTGGGACACCACCGGCCTGGAGGGCCGGGCCCGCTCGATCGAGCAGGCGCTGCGCTCCGGCGACTCGGTGCTGGTGCAGGTCACCAAGGACCCGATGGGCCACAAGGGCGCCCGGTTGACCAGCCACATCGCGCTCTCCGGCCGGCACCTGGTCTACGTGCCCCACGGCAACGCCTCCGGCATCAGCCGCA
This sequence comes from Micromonospora sp. CPCC 205561, assembly GCF_036906775.1. Lineage (NCBI taxonomy): Bacteria > Bacillati > Actinomycetota > Actinomycetes > Micromonosporales > Micromonosporaceae > Micromonospora > Micromonospora sp. CPCC 205561. The sequence continues at coordinate 6,008 of NZ_JBAKHV010000027.1, forward strand.
AGCTGCCCGACACCGAGCGCAAGCGGCTGCGGGACGTGCTGAAGAAGCTGGTGCCGGACGGCGCGGGCGTGATCGTCCGGACCGCCGCCGAGGGCGCCAGCGAGGACGAGCTGGCGCGCGACGTCAAGCGGCTCCAGGCGCAGTGGGAGGACATCCAGGCCAAAGCCGCCGAGGGTGGCGCGCCGGTGCTGCTCTACGAGGAGCCGGACCTGGTCATCCGGGTCGTCCGGGACCTGTTCAACGAGGACTTCCGCGAGCTGGTGATCGAGGGCGAGCAGTCGTACGACATGGTCGAGTCGTACCTGTCGCACGTCTCGCCCGACCTGGTCGCCCGGCTGCGGCGGCACGTCGGGACCACGGACGTCTTCGCCGAGTACCGGATCGACGAGCAGATCATCAAGGGGCTGGACCGCAAGGTCTTCCTCCCCTCGGGCGGCTCGCTGGTGATCGACCGGACCGAGGCGATGACCGTCATCGACGTCAACACCGGCAAGTACACCGGCTCCGGGGGCAACCTGGAGGAGACGGTCACCCGCAACAACCTGGAGGCGGCCGAGGAGATCGTCCGCCAGCTCCGGCTGCGCGACCTCGGCGGCATCGTGGTGATCGACTTCATCGACATGGTGCTGGAGTCCAACCGGGAGCTGGTGCTGCGCCGGCTGACCGAGTGCCTGGGGCGGGACCGCACCAAGCACCAGGTCACCGAGATCACCTCGCTCGGCCTGGTGCAGATGACCCGCAAGCGGATCGGCGCGGGCCTGCTGGAGGCGTTCAGCGAGACCTGCGAGTGCTGCAAGGGCCGGGGCGTGATCGTGCACACCGAGCCGGTGCCCGAGAAGCCGCGATCCGGCGGCGGCGCGGGGGAGAAGGTCAAGGCGGTGGCGTCGGCCGTGGCCGCCCCGGCGGCCGAGCAGGGCGCCGGCCCGTCCCGGCGACGGGCCCGCAAGAACGCCCCGGTGGAGCGGACCGTGGCGGAGGTCACCGAGACCGACGCCGTGGTGGACACCGACGCCGACTACCACGACACGATGGGCTACGACCTGTCCCGCTTCGAGGCGGACACCGCCGCCGCGGCCGAGGTCGCCGACAGCCAGACGGGCGAGTCCGCCCGGCTGGCCGCACCGGACGACCCGGACGCGCTCGCCGACGCCGACGGCGACGACGCGGAGGGCGGCACCGGCCGGCGCCGCTCCCGCCGCAGCGGAGCGCGGCGGCGTACCCGGCCGTGACCGGCTGAGCAGGCCGACGTTTGACAGGGCCCCGTCCCCGGCAATGTCCGATGGGCGGGGCCCTGTCGTATGGTCGATCCCCGGCCACGATCGGCCGCCTGCGGTCAGGAGAAGAACGATGCGCCGTCTGCTCGCCGTCACCGCGGTCACCGCTGTCCTGTTCGCCGGTGCCGGCTGCGGGACCGAGCGGCCCGAGCGGGCCGCCCCAACCGGCGACGTCCCCGCCAGCTCCGCCCCGCCCGGCGGCGCCCCGGGCGGGACCACCGGGGCGTCGCCGGGCGCCGGCAGCGGGGCTGCCGGCGGCAACGCCCCCGAAGTGTGCGCCGCGGCACAGCGTGCCGGCGAGACCGCCGTGCGGACGTACGTCGAGGAGCTGGGCAGGATGGTCGCGGCCGTCGGCGCGGACGACACCGCCGGGGCCCGGACCGCCCGCGAGCGCATCTCCGCCGCGCTGACCGCCTGGCGGAGCACCCTGCGCAGCGAGTCGACGCGGGCCGAGGACGCGCAGCTCAAGACGCTCCTCGCGGACATGGCGGCGGAGGTCGGCACGCTCGGCACCGACGTCGACTCGATCGACGAGACCGAACTCGACCGGCTCCGGCTGCGCCTCGACCAGCTCTGCGCCCGCTGACCCGGCGGGGCCGGTTTGGGCGTCGGGCCTCCGATGGCGTACGCTGGCCTGCGGCGCACTTTGGTGTGCCGAGTTCCCGCGTGCCCACGCCGCCGTGCCTCTGCTACCCGGCGAGCCGCCGCGGGGACACCCGCCAGCAGCCTCAACGACAGGGAGTCCGCCTCCGATGTACGCGATCGTCAAGACCGGCGGCAAGCAGTACAAGGTCGCCGAGGGCGACGTGATCGAGGTCGAGAAGCTCGTCGGTGCGCCCGGCGACGCGGTGAAGCTCACCGCGGTGCTCCTCGTCGACGGTGACGACCTGGTGACCGACGCGGCGAAGCTTGCCAAGGTCGCGGTGTCCGGCGAGATCGCCGCGCACACCAAGGGCCCGAAGATCCGGATCCACAAGTTCAAGAACAAGACCGGCTACCACAAGCGCCAGGGTCACCGCCAGCCGTTGACCCAGGTCAAGGTGACCGGCATCTCCAGCGGGAAGTAGGTCGTCCTCAGATGGCTCACAAAAAGGGTGCGTCCAGCTCGCGCAACGGTCGTGACTCCGCGGCCCAGCGACTCGGCGTGAAGCGCTTCGGTGGTCAGGTCGTCAGCGCGGGTGAGATCCTCATCCGTCAGCGTGGCACCAAGTTCCACCCCGGTGACCTGGTCGGCCGCGGCGGAGACGACACGCTCTTCGCGCTGGCCGCCGGCGCGGTCCAGTTCGGCACCAAGCGCGGTCGCAAGACCGTGAACATCGTGCCGCAGCAGTAGTCTTCCGGCGAAGCGGGCCGCGGACCTCGTGTCCCGGCCCGCTTCGCCTTTTCTCGTGCGGGGCGTGAACCTCGCTGGAAGGATTGACGCCCGTGGCGACGTTCGTTGACCGGGTCGTCCTGCACCTGCAGGCCGGCGATGGGGGGCACGGTTGTGTCTCGATCCACCGGGAGAAGTTCAAGCCGTTCGGCGGCCCCGACGGCGGCAACGGCGGGCACGGCGGCAGCGTGTCCCTGGTGGTCGACCCGCAGGTGACGACGCTGCTCGACTTCCACTTCCGCCCGCACGTGAAGGCCGAGAACGGCAAGGGTGGCGCCGGCTCGAACCGGGACGGCGCGAACGGCCGCAACCTCGTGCTGAAGGTGCCGAACGGCACCGTCGTGCAGGGCACCGACGGCACCGTGCTGGCCGACATGGTCGGCGACGGCACGACCTTCGAGGTGGCCCGGGGCGGGCGCGGCGGTCGGGGCAACGCGTCGCTGGCCAACGCCCGGCGTAAGGCCCCCGGCTTCGCCGAGCTGGGCGAGCCCGGTGAACAGCTCGACGTGGTACTGGAGCTGAAGAGTGTCGCGGACGTCGGGCTGGTGGGCTTCCCGTCGGCCGGCAAGTCGTCGCTGATCTCGGTGATCTCCGCCGCCAAGCCCAAGATCGCCGACTATCCGTTCACCACCCTGGTGCCCAACCTCGGCGTGGTGCGGATGGACAACCACACCTTCACCGTCGCCGACGTGCCCGGCCTGATCCCGGGGGCGGCCACCGGCAAGGGGCTCGGCCTGGAGTTCCTCCGGCACGTCGAGCGCTGCGCCGTGCTGGTGCACGTCATCGACACCGCCACCCTGGAACCCGGCCGCGACCCGGTCGCCGACATCGACACCATCGAGGCCGAGCTGGCCGAGTACGGCGGCCTGGCCGACCGGCCCCGGCTGGTGGCGCTGAACAAGGTCGACGTGCCGGACGGCCGCGACCTGGCCGAGATCGTCCGCCCCGACCTGGAGGAGCGCGGTTTCCGGGTGTTCGAGGTCTCCGCGGCCACCCGGGAGGGGCTGAAGGAGCTCATGTACGCCATGGCGGAGGTGGTGGAGCGCGGCCGCAACGCCGCGCCGCCGGCCGAGCCGACCCGGATCGTGATCCGCCCCCAGGCGGTCGACGACGCGGGCTTCACCATCGAGGCCGCCGCGGAGGGCGCCTGGGTCGTGCGCGGCGTCCGCCCGGAGCGGTGGGTGCGGCAGACGAACTTCGACAACGACGAGGCGGTCGGCTACCTGGCCGACCGGTTGGCCCGCCTGGGCGTGGAGGAGAAGCTGGGCAAGGCCGGCGCGCAGCCGGGCGACCTGGTCCGGATCGGCGAGCGGGAGTTCGACTGGCAGCCGACCCTCTACGCGGGGGCCGACTTCATCCCGGGCAACCGGGGCACCGACGTCCGGCTGGAGGAGAAGTCCTCCCGGGCGTCGGCCGCGGAGCGGTTGGCGGCCCGCAAGGCCCGCCGGCGGCGCCCGGAGGACGAGTTCGAGGGGACCGACGCCGACGTCTCGGACGACGTCGACCCGTCCGACGAGGGCGGTTTCGGCGAGGCCGGCCCCGTCCGGGAGGCGGGCCGCTCCTACGAGCCGGGCCCGTCGGACGGGGCGGTCCGGCCCGACGAGTTGGGTCCCTCCGGCGAGGCGGGCTCCTCCGACGAGGCGGGCTCCTCCGACGAGGCGGGTCGGTCGCGGGCCGCCGCGCAGGACGACGCCGGATAGCCCGTCGCCCGATGGCTCGACGCGCTCCGCGAGCGGGTCGACTGCCGGAAACCTGCTCGAAATCCCCGGCACCTAGCGTGGCCTGATGCTGATCGAGTCACGTCCCGCCACCGACCCGGAGATCGACACCCTGGTCGCCGCCCAGCAGCGCGAACTGCGGGAGGCCGACGGCGGGCTGGACGGCCAGGCGACCGTCACCCACGACGACATCCGCTACCTGGCGGTGGTCGCCGACGGGCGGGCGGTCGCCTGCGGCGGGATCCAGGCGCTCGACGCCGGCACCGCCGAGGTGAAGCGGATGTACGTCCGCCCGGCGTACCGGGGGCGGGGCGTCGCCCGGCAGCTGCTGAGCGCCCTGGAGGAGCTGGCCTTCCGGCAGGGGCACGCGGTGGTCCGCCTGGAGACCGGCACGTACCTGCCGGCGGCCGTCGGGCTCTACACCTCCAGCGGGTACGAGCCGATCCCGGTCTACGGCGAGTACGTCGGCAACCCGTACAGCGTCTGCTTCGCCAAGCGGCTGCGCGTGCCGGTCTGACGGCGGCCGGCCGCCCGGTCGCCGGTGCGCGCGTGGGCGGCGGTGACCGGGGCCCCGACTCCGGCGGCGCGCGTCGACGTGGCGACGCCGCAGGGGTCAGGGACGGTCGAAGGGGTCGTCGGGTCGGGTGCCCGTGCCCACCTGGTTGGAGAGCAGCAGCCCGAGGGCGAGCATGCCGAAGCCGAGCACCAGGTGCAGCCAGTTGTCGGCGTCGTTGACCGGGATGAAGTTCGCCGCGCTCTCCCGGTCGATCGCGAAGCCGTACAGCCAGAGGCCGAGGTAGAGCGCGCCGCCGCCGGCGAGGAAGACCCGGGCCCCGCCGACGCTGCGGGCCAGCACCAGGCCGGCCAGCCCGAAGCCCAGGTGCAGCGCGTTGTGCAGGATCGACACCTGGAACAGGCCGAGCAGCCGGGCCTCGGAGTGGTGGCCGGCGAATGTCATGTCGCCGTAGCCGGTGGTGATCCCGGGGATGAAGCCGAGCACCCCGATCAGGGCGAAGACCCCGGCCGCGGCCGCGGCGGCGAGCTGCACCCACGGCTTCCGGCCCGGCGCGCCGCCGCGTACGTTGCGTGCCATCGATTCCCCTCCGTGGCGGCCGCGGAACGCCCTGCCCGCGGGCGTCGGTCACGGGCGCAGCCGTCACTCTGCGCGACGCCTCCGACACCGGTTCCGACGATCCTCCATTTTGTGGCCCGCCGACGCCGGGGCGCAGCGGAAGTCACAAACCAGGTATGGAATCGGCGACGGAGGGTAGGTCAAGAGATGCGCCGGCAGGAACGGCCGGTGCATCCCCCCAGCACAACCGCGACGACTTTCCGAGCGGAAGGGAAATCATGACCTACGATCTGTCACCCACGACTTCCACGTACGGGCAGGAGTCGACCAACGGCAGCGGCGTCCGCGAGCAGGCCCGTCAGGTCGGCTCGGAGGCCAAGCAGGCCGGTGGCGCCGTCGCCGGCACCGCCAAGGAGCAGGGCAAGGAGGTCGTCGGCGAGGCGAAGCGCCAGGCGCGCAACCTCTACGGCGAGGCCCGTAGCCAGCTCGCCAGCCAGACCGGCGACCAGCAGCGGCGCGCCGCCAGCGGGCTCCGCTCGCTGGCCGACGAGATGCGCTCGATGGCCGAGCAGGGCGGACAGTCCGGCCCGGTCAGCGAGATCGCCCGCCAGGCCGCCGACCGCGTGCACGGTGTGGCCGGCTGGCTGGAGCAGCGCGAGCCCGGGGACATCATCGCCGAGGTGCGCGACTACGCCCGTCGCAACCCCGGCACCTTCCTGGTCGGCGCCGCCGTGCTGGGTGTCCTCGCCGGCCGGCTTACCAAGAACATCTCCGCCGCCGGCGACAGCCAGAGCGGCAACGGGTTCTCCGGGTACGACTCCGGCGCCGGCTACGACCCGGAGCGGACCGCGGTCATCCCGACCCCGCCGGCCCCGCGCGCAGTGCCGGACGCCGTGCCCCCGGGCGGCTACCTCGACCCGACCCCCGGCGCGTACGCGGACCCGCAGACCACCACCAGCTACGCGGACCCCGCCGGTGGCGTCGGTCAGCCGCTGCCGCCGGTGAGCCAGACCGACCCGCTGCCGGGCGTGCCGTCGACCGGGACCACCCGTCCGTGAGCCCACGAGTCATCCGAAGGGAGGCGGCGGCATGAGCATGCCGACGCAGGGGGCGGGGCTGGACTCCGGTTACCACCCCCACGACGCGGACGAGGTCAGGGGCAGCTCCATCGGTGAGCTGATGCGCCAGGTCACCAGCGACCTGTCCACCCTGATGCGGCAGGAGGTGGAGCTGGCCAAGGCTGAGATCCGTCAGGAGGGCAAGAAGGCGGGCAAGACCGCCGGGTTCTTCGGTGGCGCCGGCTTCGGCGGCTACATGGTGGCCCTCTTCCTGTCGCTGGCCCTCTGGGCCGGCCTGTCCAACGTGATGGACGCCGGCTGGGCGGCGCTGATCGTGGCCGTCATCTGGGGCGCGATCGCCGCGGTCCTCTACTCCAAGGCCAAGAAGAGCGCCGAGCACATCCGCGGCCTCAAGCAGACCAACGACAGCGTGCAGCGGATCCCCGACGCGCTCAAGCCCCACCCGCAGGAGGTCACTCGATGAGCACCGACCCGGACCAGATCCGCCGGGAGATCGAAGCCACCCGGAACAACCTGAGCTCCGACGTGGACGCGCTGGCGTACAAGGTCAGCCCCGCCCGCATCGTCGACGACCGCAAGCAGCGGGCCCGCAACGCACTGCAGAATGTGAGGGACAAGGTGATGGGAACCGCTTCCGACCTGGGTCACAGCACCAAGCACGGCGCCCACGCGGTGGGCGGCCACGCCTCCTCGGCGGCCTCCTCGGTGAGCGACAAGGCGCACTCCGCCGCCTCGACGGTCAGCGACAAGGCGCACTCGGCGGCCTCGACCGTGAGTGACGCCGCGCAGCGCGCGCCGCAGGTGATCCGCCAGAAGTCCGAGGGCAACCCGCTGGCCGCCGGCCTGATCGCCTTCGGCGTCGGCTGGCTCGCCTCCTCGCTGATCCCGGCCACCCGCCGCGAGCAGCAGGTGGCGACGCAGGTCAAGGAGAGGGCCGGCGAGCACGCCGGGGCCGTGAAGGAGAAGCTGGGCGAGGTCGCCAGCGAGCTGAAGGAGGAGCTGCGCGAGCCGGCCCAGCAGGCCACCGAGTCGCTCCGCTCCACCGCCCAGGACGCGGTGCACGCCGTCAAGGACGACACCCGCTCCGCGGCGCACGACGTCAAGGACCAGGCGCAGCAGTCGCGCGAACAGGTGCGGTACTGACCAACCCACCCACCACACCCAGCACCTCGCGGCCACTCCCGGGCTCTCCCGGGAGGTGGCCGCGAGTTGCTGTCCACCCCCTGCCCCCCGCCTCCCGCCCGCCTCCCTCTCTCCCCTCGCCGCCCCCGCCCTCCCGCGCCCGCACCCGCGCCCGCGGGGGCGGGGTGGGGGTGGGTCAGTGGGGGCGGTGGGGGCGGAGGGTGCGTTCGAAGTGGGCGGCGCGGCGTACCCGGCCGCCGGCGTAGCGGACTCCGCCGAAGAGCAGTCGCCGGCCGACGGCGAGCCAGCTGCACGCGCCGCGTTCCAGCACCCAGAACGGGGCCGCCAGGCTGGTGACCGGCGGGAAGACCGCGGCGCCCCCGGCCCGGCGCCGCCCCGCCTCGGCGAGCGCCACCGTGGTCGCGGCCGCGCCGAGCAGCAGCCCCGGCCGCCGGGCCGCGACCGCCGTGGCCAGCGCCGGCAGGACCGCCAGCGAGACCACCAGGCGCGCCGGCTGGGCCAGGTCGTCGTACGCCTGGCGGACCCGCTGGCCCAGGAAGTGGGCGGTGTCCGGCGGCAGCCGGCGTACGTACAGCCAGGCGGGTGCCGCCTCGGTGCCCCCGTACGCGCGCACGGTGCGGATCAGCTCCAGGTTCTCGAAGAGCACGTCCGGGTCGTACCCGCCCATGGCGAGGAAGGTGCTCCGGCGTACCGCGAGGGTGCCGGGGTAGTCGGCGCCGAGCGCCCGGTTGAGCAGGGTCCGCCCCGTGTCCCACCAGGCGTGCCAGGGCAGCGGGTCGAAGTAGTTCTGCGGCCGGACCAGGTCGACCCGGTCGAGCAGCCGGTGCACGGCTCGCAGCCCCGCCTCGTCGTACCGGACGTCGTCGTCGGCGATCACCACGTGCTCGTGCCGGGCCGCGCCGACGCCGGTGAGCACCCCGGTCACCTTGCCGTTGACGCCGCGCAGGGCGGGATCCGGGCGCAGGTGCCGGACCAGGCCGCGCCAGGCCCGCTCGTGCCGCTCGAACACCTCCGGCGGCGACCCGTCCACCACCGTCACGTCGACCAGGCCGCTCAGCCGGCGCAGGTAGTCGGTCAGCCCGGCCAGCTCGGCGTCGTCGGTCCAGCGCAGCGGCAGGACGTACGCGACGGGGAGCCGGCGCCGGTCGGCGGTGCCCCCCGTCGGCGCCGCCGGGGTGCCGTGGCCGTCGGGAGCCGGGCCGGCGGGGCGGGCCGGCGCGCTCACGCCGACTCCGGGCGGCGGTAGACGGAGACGTGCTCGCGGCTGTGGTCGGTGAACGGCCGGCCCGTCCAGTCCTCCCACCGGTGCTCGCGGCGCAGCCCGGCCAGCTCGGCCATCAGGTCCAGCTCCGCCGGCCAGGCGTAGCGGTGGTTGGCCGGCAGCAGGTGCACCCCGGCGTTGGTGAACCGGATCTTCGTGGTGGTCATCCGTTGCTCGGCGGGGTGCAGCAGGGCGGCCTCCAGCAGCACCACGTCCTCCGCCACCCGCACCGGCCGCAGCGCGCCACCGGCGCGGAAGGCTCCCGGGTCCGGCACCCAGGCCTCGACCACGAACCGGCCGCCGGGGCGCAGGTGGGCGGCGGCGTTGCGGAAGCAGGCGACCTGGGCGGCCTGGTCCGGCAGCGCGAAGATCGTGTTGAACGCGAGCACCACCAGGGCGAACTCGCCGGGCACCCGGGTCGCGGCGAAGTCGCCGACGGCCACCTCGATCGCGTCCCCGCCGGGCTTGGTCCGCAGCCCGGCGACCATCTCCGGGGATCCCTCCACGCCGGCGACGGTCAGCCCCCGGGCGACCAGCGGCAGCGCGAGCCGACCCGTGCCGATGCCGAACTCGCACACGGCACCGCCCTCGGCCAGCGCGGCGAGCCGCTCCACGGCGGCGTCCGGCGTGAGGTGGGCGAATGCCTCGTCGTAGACCTCCGCGACGTGGCGGCCGTACTCGCTGGCGTCGAAGGACAACGTGCCTCCCGGTGCAGGTGGGTGCCCGCAGCAGGTGCCCGGATATCGCACGGTCAAACCGGTCCGTCGTTTCGGCCGGGCGGCGCCGGGTAGCGCAACGGGTACGGGTGGTCCATCCCGGCCGCCCGGGCGGAGGAGACGTGATGACCAGCAACGGAACAAGGTGGGCGCTGCTCGGCGCCACCACTGTGGCCGTGGCCGGCGTTGGTCGGGCGGTGGCCCGTCGGCGACGCCGGCGCCAGCCCGAGCGGCGCGACGGCTGGTACGTGGTGCGGCGCGGGGTGACGATCGACCGTCCGGTGGAGGCGGTGATCGGCTTCTGGACCGACCGGGAGCGGATGGACCGCGCGCTGGCCGAGTGGGCGACCCTGGAGCAGCTCGACGACGAGCGGTGGCGCTGCGTTGCCCGGGACGCGGCCGGTGGCGGCACCGAGTGGCGGGCCGAGATCACCGTCGAAGGGCCCGGGCAGCTGCGCTGGCGGGTCGTCGACGGGCCCGAGCAGGAGGGCACGGTCCGGCTGACGCCGGCGCCGCAGGACCGGGGTACGGAGGTCCGCGCCGAGCTGCGGTGGCGCTCCGGGCCGCTGCGCCGGGCGTTCGGGCTCGTCGGCGGCGACGATCCGGACCTGGGGCTGCGCGACGCACTGCGCCGGGTGAAGGCGCTCGTGGAGTGCGGGCAGGTGATCGACACGCGGCGCGACCCGTCCGCGCGCGGCCCGGCCCAGGAGAAGGCGACCGACAAGATGCGCGAGAAGCTGACGACGGGGGGACGGGCGTGAGGGCGCTCTGCTGGGAAGGCGTCGGCAAGCTGGCGGTACGCGACGTGCCGGAGCCGCGCATCCGCGCCGAGGGGGACATCGTCGTCAAGGTCGCGGCCAGCAGCGTCTGCGGCTCCGACCTGCACCTGATCAACGGCTTCCTGCCCGCCATGCGGGAGGGGGACGTCCTCGGCCACGAGTTCATGGGTGAGGTCGTGGAGACCGGCCCGGGCGTACGGCGGCTGCGCGTCGGCGACCGCGTCGTGGTCGGCTCGGTGGTGGCCTGCGGCGGCTGCTGGTACTGCCGCACCGAGCAGTACTCGCTCTGCGACAACTCCAACCCGCAGCCCGTCTTCACCGAGAAGCTCTGGGGGCACTCGCCGGCCGGCATCCTCGGCTACTCCCACGCGGCCGGGGGCTACTCCGGCAGCCACGCCGAGTACGTCCGGGTGCCGTTCGGCGACGTCGGGGCGTTCAAGGTCCCCGACGGCCTGCCCGACGACTCGGTGGTCTTCGCCTCCGACGCGATGCCGACCGGCTGGATGGCCGCCGACTTCTGCGCGCTCTCCGGCGGCGAGGTGGTGGCGGTCTGGGGCGCCGGCGGGGTGGGCCAGATGGCGGCCCGGTCCGCGCAGCTCCTCGGCGCCGAACGGGTGATCGTGATCGACCGGCTGCCCGATCGGCTCGCCACGGCCGCCGACCGGCTCGGCGTGGAGACCGTCAACTACGCCGAGACCGACGTGCTGGAGGCGCTGCGGGAGATGACCGCCGGCCGGGGGCCGGACGCGTGCATCGAGGCGGTCGGCATGGAGTCCCACGACGTCGGCCCGGTGTACGCGTACGACAAGGCGAAGCAGACCGCCCGGTTGCAGACCGACCGCCCCACCTCCGTCCGGCAGGCGATCATGGCCTGCCGCAAGGGCGGCACGGTGAGCATCGTCGGCGTCTACGCCGGTTTGGTCGACAAGTTCCCGCTCGGCGCGGCGATGAACAAGGCGCTGGTACTGCGGATGGGGCAGATGCACGCCCAGCGCTACATCCCGATGCTCCTGGACCGGCTCGCCGCCGGCGAGATCGATCCCGGTTACCTCGCCACCCATCCCATGTCGCTGGAGGAGGGCGCGCGGGGCTACGAGATGTTCGAGAAGAAGGAGGACGGCTGCCTGCGTAGCGTCCTGCACCCGGCCTGAGACGCCGACGCCGCGGGGTTCCGCCCCGCGGCGCGGCTCAGCCCGCGCGGCGCACGTTGGCGATCAGGAACCCGCTGGGCGGCAGGGCCGGCATCCGGTGCAGGCTCAGCGCGAGGTCCTGCGGGGGTACGTCGTAGCGCATGGCGGTGGTCAGGTTCGTCACCGCCCGCTTCATCAGCTCGATCGTGATCCATTCCCCGGCGCAGCGGTGGCCGGCCAGGTGGTCCCCGCCGCCCTGCGGGACGAGGGCGTACGGGTCGCCCCGCCAGTCGGTGAAGCGCTCCGGCCGGAACCGCTCCGGCTCCGGCCAGAGGGCGCGGTGGTGGTTGGTGCCGTACAGGTCGAGCAGCACCCGCCGGCCGCGCGGAAAGTGGTAGCCCTGCCAGTCGAACGAGCGGCGGACCCGGGCGGCGGCCACCGGGAAGAAGGGGTAGTAGCGCCGTACCTCCTGCACGAAGCTCTCGGTCTCCTCCTCGCTGCCGCGGACCCGCTGCCGCCAGGCCGGGTGGTCGTGCAGGGCCAGCGCGGCGAAGACGACGAACCGGTCGACGGCGACCGTGGGGCGCAGCACGTTGAGCAGCTCGACGGCCGCGACCCGGCGGGGGAGCAGGCGCCCGCGGGGGTCCCGGTGCGCGGCGATTACCCGCAGCGCGCTGCCGTCCGGGGCCTGGACCGTGCCGACACGTTCCCGGTCGATGACCCCGCCGACCCAGCGTTCGCCCCGGCGGCGGCCCCAGAGACCGCGCCAGTGCGCCGGGCCGAGCGCCGCCGGGCCCTCGATCATCGCGTGCAGTTCGGCGGTGCGCCGGTCCACCTCGGCGTCGGCGAGCGGCATGCCCGCCCAGGCGCAGACGGCGCGGGTCAGCATCTTGCCGACCTCGTCGTACAGCACCACCGGCCCGCCCGCCTCCCAGCCCGCGACGCGGGCCCGCCACTCGTCGTCGAAGAGCTGCCCCAGGCGTCGGATCGCGGCCGGGGTCATGATCGACATGAACATGGCCTTGCGGTCGGCGTGCTCCGCCCCGTCGAGGCCCTGCACGCCGCCGCGCCCGGTGAGGGTGCGCTGCGCCCGCTTCGGCATCGCGCCCGCCCGGACGAAGCGCTCGGTGTCGTAGAAGAGTTCGGCCGCCGGCCGGCCGCGCAGGCAGATGGTGGGCTCCAGCAGCAGCCGGGCCTGGAAGATGTCGCTGCCGTGCCGGTCGCAACGCCGGCCGATGAAGCGGTAGCCGTCGCGCAGGAACGCCACCGAGCTGTCCGGGCCGCGTTCCGTCGGGATCGTCGCCATCGGGCCTCCTGACCGGGGTGGTGGCCGTTGCCGGCCGCATCCTGTCCGTGCCTCCGCGTCTACCCAGGTCAGCCTGGCTGAACCCCGCGGGCACGGACGACCGGTCGGCGCGACGTGCGGGGAGGGGGCCAGCGGGCGGCGCGGCTGCTGGCCCCTCCCGGGAGCCCGGAAAGCTGGTGTGCTCGGGGAGCGGTCCGGCCGGGCCGCCGACGGCGTGCCGACGGCAGGGCAGCCGCGCCCGCGACACGGGTGCGGCACCCGGAAGGCGGCGGCCGTCCCGATCGCCACGGGGAGGGCGTATGCGCGACAACAGGCCGCCGTACTGGCGGCAACGACGGGCACTGGCGGGGCTCGGCGCGGCAGGGGAGGTTCCGGACGCGTCGTTGATCGCCCCGCCCCGCCGCCCCGCGCGGCCGGGTCGGTTCTTCACCCTGCACCTCGGCTTCACCGCGCGCGACGAGGAGTCGGCACGGGAACTCGCGGTGGGATACGCGGAGGCGCTTAGTCTGCTGCGACCCGAGTTGGCCCTGGGCGCGTCGGCGCTGTCCCCGGCCGACGCGTGGCAGCGCGCCCAGCGGCTGTTCTGCGGCGCCGCGGGCCCCGACGGCGAGCGCTGCGCCGACGTGGCCGGCCATCCCGGCTTCCACCACGCCCCGGGGCCGGGCGGGCTGGGCTGGGGCGACGGCGACTGACCTCGGGCATCGATCGTCCCCTATTGCGTCGCTCGTCCGGGCGCGGGTAGCTTGACAACGTTGCCGAGCCGGGCCGGTCTCACACCCGTACGTCGCACTCGTCACGAGCGCGCCGCGCACCCCATCGACGTGCGCCAGGGCAGGCGTGCCTGCGCCCCGAGTCGTCGGGGCCTCACCCTGAGGTAGGCAATGAAAAGAAGGATCGTCACCCTCGGCGCCGCGTTCCTCGTCGTCGTCGCGTCCGTCCTGGTGTTCGTCAAGCCGGCGGACGCGGCGGTGGGACTGCACGTCGAAGGGCGCGACATCGTCGAGGCGAACGGCCGGCCGTTCGTCATGCGGGGCGTCAACCATCCGCACGTCTGGTTCACCGGCCAGACGGACTCGTTCGCCGACGTCAAGGCGCTCGGCGCCAACACCGTCCGGGTGGTGCTGGGCAGCGGCAAGCGGTGGGGTCCGTCCACCGACGTCGCGAACGTGATCTCACTGTGCAAGCAGAACCGGTTGATCTGCGTCCTGGAGGTCCACGACACCACCGGCTACGGCGAGGAGGGCGCCGCCGCCTCGCTCGACGAGGCCGTCGACTACTGGATCAGCCAGAAGAGCGCGCTCGTCGGCCAGGAGGGCTACGTCGTCATCAACATCGGCAACGAGCCGATCGGCAACGTGAACGCCGGCCAGTGGACCGCCGCGACCGCCGCCGCGATCACGAAGATGCGCGCCAACGGCTTCGAGCACCTGCTCATGGTCGACGCGCCGAACTGGGGCCAGGACTGGCAGTACGTCATGCGGGACAACGCGCAGACGGTCCTGGACGCCGACAGCCGGCACAACACCGTGCTCTCCATCCACATGTACGCGGTCTTCAACACGGCCAAGGCCATCACCGACTACCTGGACCGGTTCGAGGCCAACGGCTGGCCGCTGGTGATCGGCGAGTTCGGCTGGCGGTTCAACGCCAACGAGGTCGACCACGAGACGATCCTGGCCGAGGCACAGGCGCGCGGCCTGGGCTACCTCGGCTGGTCCTGGAGCGGCAACACCGACCCCATCCTGGACATGGCCACCGACTTCGACCCCGCCCGGCTCACCACCTGGGGGCAGCGGATCTTCAACGGCGCCAACGGCATCAAGGCCACGGCCAGCGAGGCCACGATCTTCGGCGGTGGGCCGACCGGGACGCCCTCGCCCATCCCCACCCCCACCCCGACGGAATCACCCACCCCCAGCCCGACCGGCGGCGGCAAGGCCTGCGCCGCCGAATACCGGGTGGTGGGCCAGTGGCCGGGCGGCTTCCAGGGCGAGGTCCGGGTCACCGCCGGCAGCTCGGCGATCAGCGGCTGGACCGTCACGTGGACCCTCGCCTCCGGCCAGGCCGTCAGCCAGGCCTGGAACGCGACGGTCACCACCGGCGGATCCGTCGTCACCGCCCGGAACGTGAGCTACAACGGCAGCCTCGGCGCGGGCGTCGCCACGACCTTCGGCTTCCTCGGGTCGTGGAGCGGCGACAACGCCGTCCCGACCCTCTCCTGCACCGCCACCTGACCGACCGGCAGTCCGTCCCGCGCGCGTCCGCGCGGGACGGGCGTCGCCGTCAGTCCAGGTCGAACTCGCCGTCCTGGGCGCCGGCGACGAACGCGTCCCACTCGGCCTGGGTGAAGACCAGGACCGGGCCGTCCGGCTCCGCGGAGTTGCGCATGCCGATCAGGTCGTCGACGAACGCCACCTCGACGGCGCTCTCGGAGGTGTCACCCTCGGCCCGCTGCCAGACCGCCCGGGAGAGGTCGAAGTCGCCCTTGGGGTGCGAAGCCATCGTTCTGTCCTCCAGTGCCACGGGGTGATGGGGGAGACACGTGCGGTTCCCCATCGGGCAGGATAAGCGGATGCCGAGCCTGACCCGTGTAGAGGCGACCGCGCGTGGCGCGGCGATCACCGTCGAGTCCTATCAGCTGGACCTCGACCTGACCGGCGACGGCGACCGGTTCCGCTCCGACGTGACCATCCGCTTCCGCGCGGCGTCCGGCGCGGAGACCTTCGCCGAGGTCCAACCCGCGAAACTGCTGGCGGTACGCCTCAACGACCGCGACGTCGACCCGGCCTCGCTGGCCGGCAACCGGCTGCCGCTGACCGGGCTGGCCGAGACCAACACGCTCACCGTCACCGCCGAGATGGCGTACTCGAACACCGGCGAGGGAATGCACCGCTTCGTCGACCCCGCCGACGGCGAGACCTACCTCTACGCGATGTCCTTCCTGGACAACGCGCAGCGCGTCTTCGCCGCGTTCGACCAGCCCGACCTGAAGGCGCCGGTCACCCTGTCGGTCACCGCCCCGCCGCACTGGGTCGTCGCGGCCAACGGCCTGCTCGCGGCCACCCCGCGCCCCGGGCGCTGGGAGTTCGCGCCGACGGCGCCGCTGGCCACGTACCTCGTCTCGCTGATCGCCGGCCCCTGGCACGTCCGGCGCGACGAGCACGACGGCATCCCGCTCGCCGTCTACTGCCGGCGCTCCCTCGCGGCGCACCTGGACGCCGACGCCGAGGAGATCCTGACCGTCACGAAGCAGTGCCTCGACCGGTTCCACCGGCTCTTCGCCGAGCGCTACCCGTTCGGCAAGTACGACCAGGCGTTCGTGCCGGAGTTCAACGCCGGCGCGATGGAGAACCCGGGCCTGGTCAACTTCCGCGACGACTACGTCTTCCGCTCCGCCGTCACCGACACCGAGCGGGAGCAGCGCGCCACCACCATCGCCCACGAGATGGCGCACATGTGGTTCGGTGACCTGGTCACCATGCGCTGGTGGGACGACCTGTGGCTGAACGAGTCCTTCGCGGAGTACCTGGGTACCCGGGTGACCGCCGAGGCGACCCGCTTCGACCGGGCCTGGACGACCTTCGCCCTGCGGCGCAAGGCCTGGGGCTACGCGGCCGACCAGCGCCCCTCCACCCACCCGGTGGCGCCCGAGGAGGTCGCGGACGCCGCCGAGGGGCTGCTCAACTTCGACGGCATCTCGTACGCCAAGGGGGCGAGCCTGCTGCGGCAGCTGGTCGCCTGGCTCGGCGACGACGTCTTCCTCGCCGGCCTCAACGACCACTTCGCCAGGCACCGCTTCGGCAACGCCACCCTGGCCGACCTGCTCGGCAGCCTCGCCGCCGCGGCCGGGCGGGACCTGTCCGGCTGGGCGGAGCGCTGGCTGCGCTCGGCGCAGGTCAACACGCTGCGTGCCGAGGTCACCGTCGACGCGGGCGGCCGCTACACCGAGGTCGCGATCAGGCAGACCGCCCCCGCGTCGCACCCGGTGCTGCGCCCGCACCGCATCGGCCTCGGCCGGTACGCCGCCGACGGCACCGTGCTCCGGACGGAGGTCGACCTCGCCCCCGACACCGACGGCGGTCGGACGGTGCTCGCCGGGCTGGCCGGCGAGCCGGCGGCGCGGCTGCTGCTGCCGAACGACGGCGACCTGACGTTCGCCAAGATCCGGCTCGACCCCGCGTCGGCGGACGCCGTGCCGCTGGTGCTGCCCGCCCTGGCCGACCCGCTGGCCCGGGCGCTGCTCTGGGGCGAGGCGCTGGACGCCGCCACCGACGGGGAACGGCCGGTCGCCGGCCTGGTCGCCCTGGTCGCCGCCGCCCTCCCCGCCGAAACCGAGGTGATCATCACCGAGGACGTGCTGGCGCTCGGCCGCTCGCTGGTCGACCGCTACCTCGACCCGCCCGCCCGCGAGGCCGCCCTGGCGCAGCTCGCCGCCGCCTGTCGGAAACTGCTCGACGGCGCCCCGGCCGGCGGGTCGCTCCAGCTCGCCGCGGCCCGGGGCTGGATCGCCGCCAGCATCGACGCGGAGCGGCTGGCCGGCTGGCTCGCCGGCCGGGACGTCCCGCCGGGGCTCGCGGTCGACGCCGAGCTGCGCTGGGCGCTGCTGCTGCGGCTGGTGGTGCTCGGCGCGGCCGGCGCGCCGGAGATCGCCGCCGAGGCCGGGGCCGACCCGAGCGCCGCCGGCGCCGAGCGGGCCGCCCGGTGCCGCGCGGCGCTGCCCGACCCGGCCGCCAAGCGGGCCGCTTGGGAGATCGTCGTGTCGAACACCGAGCTGTCCAACCGGCTGGTCGAGGCGACCGCGGAGGGGTTCTGGCAGCCCGAGCAGGCCGGGCTGACCGCCGGCTACGTCGAGCGGTACTTCGCCGACATGCCGTCCGCCGCGCGGTCGCGTACGCCCTGGGTGGCCGACCAGGTGGCGAAGCTGGCCTTCCCCCGGTACGCGGTGGCGCAGCCCACCCGGGAGGCGGCCGCGGCGCTGCTGGCCCGCGACGACGTCACCCCCGGCCTGCGCCGGGTGGTCGCCGACGCCGACGACGACCTGCGCCGCGCCCTGATCGCCCGGACCGCGGTCGCCGCCGCGGGGGCCTGAGCGTCCGCCGGCCGGGACGGAACCGGCGGCCCCGGGAGGCCGACGGTTCCGCCCGCCCTAGGATCACGGGGTGGAGGAAGACACCCGGCGGGTCGGCATCATGGGCGGCACCTTCGATCCGATCCACCACGGGCACCTGGTCGCCGCCAGCGAGGTGGCCGACCGGTTCGGGCTGGACGAGGTGGTCTTCGTCCCCACCGGCGAGCCGTGGCAGAAGGCGGACGAGGCGGTCAGCCCGGCGGAGGACCGCTACCTGATGACGGTGATCGCCACCGCCTCCAACCCGCGTTTCCAGGTCAGCCGCGTCGACATCGACCGGGGCGGGCCCACCTACACGGTCGACACCCTGCGCGACCTGCACGCCGAGTACGGCCCGAAGGTGCAGCTGTTCTTCATCACCGGGGCGGACGCGCTGGAGCGGATCCTCTCCTGGAAGGACCTGGACGAGATCTTCGAGCTGGCCCACTTCATCGGGGTGACCCGGCCGGGCTTCGAGCTGACCGACGCGCACCTGCCGGCCGACACCGTCAGCCTGGTGCAGGTGCCGGCCATGGCGATCTCGTCCACGGACTGCCGGGCCCGGGTCGCCCGGGGGGAGCCGGTCTGGTATCTCGTGCCGGACGGTGTGGTGCAGTACATCGGCAAGCGGCGCCTCTATCAGCGGTGATTAGGCCCGTTCTGGGGTGGTTCGGGCGGGTAACGCGCCAGAACTGACGAGTCGGGATTCCGACGGGTGTGAGACGCTTGGAGGATCGCACGGTTGATCGAAGGAGAACGGTGACAGTTTCCGAACGCGCCCACGAGTTGGCCATCGCCGCCGCCCAGGCCGCGGCCGACAAGAAGGCGCAGGACATCGTCATCATCGACGTGGGCGACCAGCTCGCCATCACCGACGCGTTCCTGCTCGCCGCGGCTCCCAACGAGCGTCAGGTGCTCGCCATCGTCGATGCCATCGAGGAGCGGCTGCTCGAACTGCCGGAGAAGGCCAAGCCGGTCCGGCGGGAGGGCGAGCGGGGCGGCCGTTGGGTGCTGCTCGACTACGTCGACATCGTGGTGCACGTCCAGCACACCGAGGAGCGCGAGTTCTACGCGCTCGACCGGCTCTGGAAGGACTGCCCGACGATCCCGTTCGTCGACCGGGACCTCGTCGACGCCGAGTCCGGCACGGGCTCCACCACCGCCGAATGACCCGCCTGATCATCTGGCGGCACGGCAACACCGACTGGAACGCCGCCAGTCGCGTACAGGGGCAGACCGACGTCCCGCTCAACGACCTGGGCCGCGAGCAGGCCCGTACGGCCGCGCCCCTGCTCGCCGCGCTGCGGCCGGACGCCATCGTGGCCAGCGACCTGATCCGTGCGGCGGACACGGCCGCCGCGCTGGCCGCGCTGACCGGGCTGCCGGTGGGCCAGGACCCGCGGTTGCGGGAGCGGCACTTCGGGTCCTGGCAGGGGCTGGCCCTCACCGAGGCCGCCGAGCGCCACCCCGCCGAGTTCGCCCGCTGGCGGGCCGGCGACCCGGACCCGGGCGCCGGCATCGAGACCCTCGATGACCTCGGCAAGCGGGTCGGCGCGGCCCTCGTCGACGCGGCCGCCGCCGCGCCGGGCGGCACCGTGGTGGTCGTCACCCACGGCGGCGCGGCCCGCCAGGGCTGCGGCAACCTGCTCGGCTGGGAGCCCGCCGTCCTGCGCACCGTCGGCTCGTTGCAGAACTGCCACTGGACGGAGCTGCGGCACGACGACACGCGGGGCTGGCACCTGCGTGCCCACAACGTCGGCCTGATGGGTGTGCCGGCCGCCACCGAGCCGGTCTGACCCCGGCGTCCGGCGGCGACATCGGCTAGCGTGCCGGGCATGCCCGTCGCGGTCGTCACCGACTCCACCGCCTACCTCCCGCCCGAGCTGCTGCGCGCGCACCGGCTGACGGTGGTGCCGCTGGCCGTCGTGCTCAACGGCGCCGAAGGGCTGGAGGGGGTGGAGACCACCCCCGCCGACGCCACCCGGGCGCTGGGCGGCCGGCGCGTCTCGGTGAGCACCTCCCGCCCCGCCCCGGAGCAGTTCGTCCGCACGTACCGGGACCTGCTCGACGCCGGGGCCGCCGGGGTCGTCTCGGTGCACCTGTCGGCCGAACTCTCCGGCACGGTGGAGGCCGCCCGGCTGGCCGCCGCCGAGTTCGGCGACCGGGTCGCCGTGGTCGACAGCCGCTCGACCGGCATGGGCCTCGGCTTCCCCGCCGTCGCCGCCGCCACGGCCGCCGAGCGGGGGGAGGACCTGACGGGGGTACGCGACGCCGCCGTGGCCGCCATCTCCCGCACCACCATCTGGTTCTACGTCGACACGCTGGAGTTCCTCCGTCGGGGCGGCCGGATCGGCGCCGCCGAGGCGCTGCTCGGCACCGCGCTGTCGGTCAAGCCGATCATGCACATGCCGGACGGCGCGATCGTCCTCAAGGACAAGGTGCGCACCGCCAGCCGGGGCGTGGCGCGACTGGTCGACCTGGCCGTCGAGGCCGCCGGCGACGCCGAGGTGGACCTGGGCGTGCACCACCTCGCCGCGCCGCAGCGGGCCGAGGCGCTGCTGGAGGCGCTGAGGGGCCGGCTGGGTGACCGCCTGCGCGACGCGTACGTCTCGGAGGCCGGCGCGGTCGTCGCCGCGCACGCCGGTCCCGGCCTGGCCTGCGTGGTCGTGCACCGCCGCCCGCCCACCGTCGGCTGACGCCGGTCCCGCGGCGGCGTCCGCCCACGTCGCTGCCACACCTGGTGACTCGCCGACGGGTGAGCCTGCCGACGGCGCCGCCGACCTGCGGCTGCTTCGGCGCTAGCACATCGCCGGCATGATCGGGGCACCGTCCACAGGTGGCGTCGTCGTCCACAGCCTGACTCCGCGCGACTCTCCGATCGGTCCCCGCGCTCCTAGCCTCACGACGTGTCAGACGACGAGGAGACGGTGGTCCGGGAACGACTGCGCCGGCTGCTGGGGGCCGCGCCGGTCGGCGCGGCCGACCCGGATCACCTGCCGCCGCCGGCCGCCGCCGCGCCGCCGTCCCCGGCGGCCCGCGCGACCGCCCCGCTCGCGGTCTCGGCGTCGACCCCGGCTCTCCCGCCGCCGGCGGTTGCGCCCTTCCGGCCGGCGCCGGTCGCGGCCTCTCCGTCGGCGTCTCCGTCGGCGTCCGCCGTGGCCGGGTCGGCGGCGCTGCCGGAGCCCGACCCGCCGGACCGGGTTTCCGAGGCGGCGGCCGGGGTCGCGCCGCCGTCCCGGCTGCCGGGGCCGGGGGCCTTCGACCCCGGCCGACGCGGTGTTCGGGCGCTGGCCGCCGTCGCCGCGCTGGTGGTGCTCGGGGCCGGCGCCTGGGCCTGGCGCTCCCGGCCGCAGACCGAGCCGGTCCGCCCGGCGACCTCGGCCGGGGCGCCCCCGGCGCCCGGGGCGGTGACGGGGCTCGCGGAACCCTCGGTGACGGCGGCCGGCGAGCTGGTGGTCGCCGTCGCCGGCAAGGTGCGCCGGCCCGGGCTCGTCCGGGTGCCGGCCGGCGCGCGGGTCGCCGACGCCGTCGAGGCGGCCGGCGGGGCACTGCCGGGAGTGGACGTGGCCCTGCTCAATCCGGCCCGCAAGCTCACCGACGGGGAACTGGTCCTGGTCGGCGTCGCGGCGCCGCCGGGTGCGCCACCCCCGCCCGGCACGGCGCCCGGCGGCGCGCCGGGAGCGGCGCCCGGTGCGGGTGGCCGGCTCAACCTCAACACGGCGACGCTCGCGCAGCTCGACGCGCTGCCCGGCGTGGGCCCGGTGCTCGCCCAGCGCATCCTCACCCACCGCGACCAGCACGGCGGCTTCCGCTCCGTCGGTGATCTGCGCCAGGTCGACGGCATCGGCGACGCCCGCTACGAGCAGCTCAAGGACCTGGTGACGGTGTGACGGCGGCCAGCAGAACCGGGCCGCCCGGAGCCGGGCTCCCCGGCGGCGACGACGCGAGCGGGCAGGCCACGGCCGCGATCGACCTGCGGCTGGCCGGCCTGGCGGTGGCCGCCTGGCTCGCGGCGCTGGCCGGGCTGCACCTCACCGCCGGCGTGACCCTGCTGCTGGCGGTGGTGGCGGGCGCGGCGGCCGGCCTCGGTGGGCTGCACCTGACCGGCGTCCTCGGGCGGCCGGCCGCCCCGGTCCGGCGGTACGGCTGGATCGCCGTGGCCGTGCTGCTCGGCGTGGTCTGCGGCGCGACGGCGACCGCCGCGCGGCTCTCCGTCCGCGACGCCGCGCCGCTCCGCGCCCTCGTCGAGGAGCGCGCCACCGTCACCGCCGAGCTGCTCGTCCGCGACGACCCCCGCCCGGTCCGGGGCGTCACCGGGCGCCCGGCGACCCTGCTCGTGCCGGCCGAGCTGGCCAGGGTCGCGGGTCCCGACGGGCGGCGGGTCGTCGCGCGGGTCCGCGTCCTGGTCCTCGCCACCGATCCGGGCTGGCGAGGGCTGCTGCCCGGGCAGCGGGTGACAGCCGAGGGGAGGCTGGCCGCGCCGCGCGGGGGCGACCTGACGGCGGCCGTGCTGAGCGCGGCCGGCCCGCCCGCGCGGCACGGCGCGCCGCCGTCGGCGCAGCGGGCCGCGGGGGTGCTGCGCGCGGGTCTGCAACGGGCCTGCGCGCCGCTCCCCGACGAGCGGGGCGGTCTGCTGCCCGGCCTCGTGGTCGGCGACACGAGCCGGTTGCCGCCGACGGTCGAGGAGGACTTCCTCGCCACCGGCATGACCCACCTGAACGCCGTGTCCGGCTCCAACGTGGCCATCGTCGTCGGCGCCGTGCTGCTGCTGGCCCGCTGGGCGCGGGCCGGTCCCTGGCTGGCCGCCGGGCTCTGCGGGCTGGCCCTGGTGGGCTTCGTCATCCTGGTCCGCCCCTCGCCCAGCGTGGTGCGGGCCGCCACCATGGGGGCGATCGGGCTGGCCGCCCTGGCGGCCGGGCGTCCCCGGGCGGCGCTGCCCGCCCTCTCGGCCGGGGTGGCCGTGCTGGTGCTGCTCGACCCGGAGCTGGCCGGGGACGCCGGCTTCGCCCTCTCCGTGCTGGCCACCGGCGGCCTGCTGCTGCTGGCCCCGAGGTGGCGCGACGGGCTGCGCCGCCGCGGGGTGCCGGCCGGGC
Organism: Micromonospora sp. CPCC 205561; assembly: GCF_036906775.1. Taxonomy (NCBI): domain Bacteria; kingdom Bacillati; phylum Actinomycetota; class Actinomycetes; order Micromonosporales; family Micromonosporaceae; genus Micromonospora; species Micromonospora sp. CPCC 205561. Next base: position 29,058 of record NZ_JBAKHV010000027.1, read on the forward strand.
TCGCCGAGGCGTTGGCCGTACCGGCCGCCGCGCAGCTCGCCTGCGCCCCGGTGGTGGCGGGGATCTCGGGCACGGTGAGTTTGGTCGCGGTGCCGGCGAACCTGCTCGCGGTGCCGGCGATCGCGCCCGCCACGGTGCTCGGCGTGCTGGCGGCGGCCGTGTCGCCCGTCTGGCCCGCCGGAGCCGAGTTCGTCGCGTGGCTGGCCAGCTGGCCGGCCTGGTGGCTGGTCACGGTGGCGCGGCACGGCGCGCGCCTGCCGGCCGGCACGCTGCCGTGGCCGGGTGGGACGACCGGTGCCCTGCTGCTGGCCGGGCTCACCGTCGCGCTGCTGGTGGCGACCCGGCACCCGGTGGTCCGCCGGCTGGTGGCGGTCGTGGTCGTCGCCGTGCTGGCCGGCACGCTGCCGGTGCGGCTGGCCGCCCCCGGCTGGCCGCCGGCGGGCTGGGTGGTCGCGGCCTGCGCCGTCGGCCAGGGCGACACGGTGGTGCTTCCGGTGACGGCCGGCCGGGCGGTGGTGGTCGACGCCGGGCCGGACCCGGCGGCGGCGGACGGTTGCCTGCGTCGGCTGGGCGTACGGGAGGTGGCGCTGCTGGTGGTCAGCCACTTCCACGTCGACCACACCGGTGGCGTCGCGGGCGTGTTCCGGGGGCGGCGGGTCGACGCCGTGCTCACCCCGCGCTGGCCGGAGCCCGCCGCGGGGCGGGACCTGGTCCTCGCCGAGGCGGCGGCGCACGCCGTCGACGTGGTGGCGGGCGGAGCAGGTTGGCGGTACCGGGAGGGCGGGGTCGAGTTCGGCGTCATCGGCCCGCCCCAGCCGATGCGGGGCACCCGGTCGGATCCGAACAACAACTCCCTGATGCTGCTCGCCACCGTCGCGGGCGTGCGGATCCTGCTCGCCGGGGACGCCGAGACCGAGGAGCAGCGGGCGCTGCTGGACAGCACGGCGCCGGGCGGGCTGCGGGCCGAGGTGCTGAAGGTCGCGCACCACGGTTCGGCCTACCAGGACCCGGCCTTCCTGGACGCGGTGCGTCCCCTGGTCGCCCTCGTGCCGGTGGGGGCGGGCAACACGTACGGGCATCCCAACCCGGCGGTGCTCGGGCGGCTGGCGCGGAACGGGGCGCGGGTGTTGCGTACCGACACGGAGGGGGACGTGGCGGCGGTGGTCGGCCGAGCGGGTCTCGCGGTGGCGGCACGGGGTGCTCCGTCCGGCCGGCAGCGCTAGGGAATAGACGGCAATTGTTGGCAATAAGGAGGTGTCGAGGGGAATGTCTGGATTCGCGCTGAGTGCGGGCCGTGCAGCCGGAGTGCCGATGAGCAGGCTGGATCCGGCCGCCGGCCGTGCGAATATGGGCGGCGTGACCGCCGCCAGCCTCGCTCCTATTCTGCTCGTCCTCGGCGACGAGGAGCTGCTCGCCACGCGCGCGGTCACCGAAGCCGTCGCGAAGGCCCGCAGCCTCGATCCCGACGTGGACGTCCGCGAATACCAGGCCGGCACCCTGGTCCCCGGCGAGATCGCCGAGATGCTCAGCCCGTCCCTCTTCGGCGGGCGGCGGGTGCTGGTGCTGCGCGCCGGCCAGGACGCCCGCAAGGACCTGGTGGCCGCCCTGCTGGCGTACGCGAAGAACCCCGACCCCGACGTGCAGTTGGTCGTGCTGCACCTCGGCGCGGCCAAGGGCAAGGCGTTCGCCGACGGGTTGAAGGCCGCCGGTGCCACGGTGGTGCCCGCGGCCAGGCTCAAGGGGCACCGCGAGCGGGTGGCCTTCGTGCGGGACGAGATCCGCCGTGCGGGCGGCAAGTGCACCGACGACGCCGCCGAGGCGCTGATCGCCGCCGTCGGCAACGACATGCGCGAGCTGGCCGCCGCCTGTTCCCAGCTGATCTCCGACACCGACGGGCGGATCGGCGCCGACACGGTCGCCCGCTACTACCGGGGCCGGGTCGAGGTGACCGGCTTCACCGTCGCCGACGCCGCGATGGTGGGCGACGTGCCGGGGGCGCTGGAGGCGCTGCGCTGGGCGCTGCACGTGGGAGTCGATCCGGTGCCCATCGCGGACGCGATCGCCGACGGCGTACGCACCGTGGCCCGGGTCGCCGCCGCCGGGCGGGGCGACCCCTACCAGCTGGCGGGCACCCTCGGCATGCCGGCGTGGAAGATCAGGACGGCCCAGCAGCGGGCCCGTGGCTGGACGCCCGAGGGCCTGGTTCAGGCGATGCGCGCCGCCGCCGAGTGCAACGCGGCCGTCAAGGGCGGTTCGGACGACCGGGCGTACGCGCTGGAGCGGGCCGTCTTCTCGGTCGCGGCCGCCCGGCAGGGCGGCGCCCGGTGAGTCGATCGCCTCGCGGCTCGTGGGCCACGATCCCGGCCGACGAGGAGCGGTACCGCCCGCTCTACGCCCGCCTGCTCGGGCTGCGTTTCGTCAACCCGGGCGGGGTGCTCTGTTTCCTGTTCTTCGAGGGCGCCGTCGCGCTCGCCGCGCTGCTGGCCCTCGCCGAGTTGGTCACCTGGTGGTCGGTGCTGATCCTGCCCGCCACGGTGGCGGCGATGGTGAAGCTCAACGACATGGTGGCCGCGGCGGTGGTCCGTTCCGCCGCTCTCGTGCCCGAGCAGGAACGGGACCGGTTCCGACAGCAGATGGAGCCCGCGGTGGGGCGCGCCAGGGTGGACTGGGTCCGGCACAGCGTGCCGGGCGCGGTCGTGACGGCGTCACCGGTGCCGCGTGCCGCGCCCGCCCGGCGGGTGCGCCCTGACCGGCGTGGCGGCGCGGGGGAGCGGAGCTAGGAGGACCGCGCCGACGCTCTCTGCGGCCACCGGGGAACGGCAGGCGTCCGGAGGCACGAGGCGCGGGGCGGGGCAGGTGGCCGGAAGCCCCAGGAGACCGGGGAACGGCAGCCGGAAGCCACGAGGCGCGGGCCAAGGCAGGCAGCCGGGGCCGCGAGGCGCGGGCCAAGGCAGGCAGCCGGAAGGGCCCGGGAGGCCGGGAGCGGCAGGCCACCGGAAGCCCGGCGGAGCGGGGAACGGCAGACAGCCGGAAGCCCCGGGGCGTGCCCGGGGCTTCCGGTCGGGTCTACGGGTCGCCTCGTCAGGCGGAGAGCGACACCACGCGCTTGGCGATCGCGGACTTGCGGTTCGCGGCCTGGTTCGAGTGGATCACGCCCTTGCTGACCGCCTTGTCCAGCTTGCGCGAGGCCTCCTGCATGAGGATGGCGGCCTTCTCGGCGTCACCAGCCTCGGCGGCCTCGTTGAACTTCCGGACGGCGGTCTTCAGCGACGACTTGACCGACTTGTTACGCAGCCGGCGCTTCTCGTTCTGCCGGTTGCGCTTGATCTGGGACTTGATGTTCGCCACGCGACAGCCTCGTCTTGATAGCTCGGGTTGGTCTGCTTCCGCGCGCGACGAGCATGCGTCATCGCTGCGCGAAGAGCCAGGCTACCAGGTCGCCCCGGGACGAGCCAAAACGGCTCGGTCCACCCCTGGCGGGCGCGCGCCTCGCCCCGGGCCGCGGCGACCCGTGGGCGGCGACAGGTCACCTCGTCCCGGGAGCCGCGTCGGCCGGTCACCCCGCCTCGGAGCGCCGCGTCGACCGACGGCCCCGCCCGCACTCCGGGGCCCCGCCGACCGTCAGCCCCAGCCTCGTCGGCGGGCGAGCCAGCCGAGCGACTGCTCGCCGCTCCACCGTTGGTGCGCGGGCAGGTGCGGCGAGGCGGTCTTGGGCGCCGAGGTGGCGGTGGTGAGGAAGTAGCCGGACAGGGCGGCGAGGGTGACGTCCAGCGCGTCGGAGGGCGCGCCGGCCGACGCCGGGTGCCCGGCGAAGAGCGCGTCGGCGTCCAGCCCGTCGGCGTACGCGGTGAGCAGCAGCGTCGCCAGGTCGAACCAGGCCGGCCCGTGGCAGAGCCAGGCCCAGTCGCAGAACCAGGCCTGCCCCGCCCCGTCGATCAGCACGTTGTCCAGCCGCAGATCGCCGTGGATCAGGCCGGTGGCGGTGGCGGCGTACGGGGGGAGCCGGGACTCCAGCGCGACCAGGTCGGGCAGGCGGTCCCGCAGCGGCGCGGGCAGCGGCGGGGCGGGCTCCCGCCCGGCGGCCACCTCGCCCCACCAGAGGATGTCCTCCCGCGCCAGGTCGGCGAGGTGGGGCAGCCCCGCCGCGACCAGCCCGGCCGGGGGAGCGGAGAGGGCGGCGGCGACGTCGGCGTACCCGGCCAGGGTCGCGGCCAGCTCGGCCGGGTCCCAGGGCAGCCGGGGCGTGTGCCCGTCGACGGCGTCCAGGCAGAGCGCGAACCAGCCGGCCTCGTGCAGGGTCCACCGGGGGCGGGGCGCCCGCAGCGGCTCGGGGAGCCGGCTGAGGAGCGCGGCCTCCCGGGCGTACCAGTCGACCAGCCGCGGTTGCTCGGCGGCGGGGGCGGCCTTGACGAAGGCGTGGTCCCCGGCGGCGGTGCTGAGCACGGCGGCGAAACCGCGGGTGAAGCCGGCGCCGGCGCTGCGGGCGGCGACCACGGGTGCGCCGAGCCGGCCGGCGACGGCGGTGCGCAGCGCCGCCGGCAGCGTCTCCCACGCCGGCCGCCGGGCGGTCGCGTGGTACGGCACGGGCGGCGGGGACGTCGAGGTCACGCCCACCATGCTGCCGCTCGGCGGCGCGCCCCGCAGCGCGCCCGCGACCGGGCCGGGCCGTTCCCCGCCGTGGGCGCGGTGGCGGCGCGGTCTGCCAGACTGCGGGCCATGAGGACCGACGACTTCTGGCAGTTGATCGACCGGGCCCGGGCCGGCGGCGGGGGAGAGCCGCACGCCGTCGCCGCGCGGGCCGTCGCCCTGCTCGCCGAGCGCGATCCGGAGGACATCGTCGGGTACGCCCACCACCAGGCCCGGGTGCTGGCCGCCTCGCACCGGGTGGACCTCTGGGGCGCCGCCTACCTGATCAACGGCGGCGTCTCCGACGAGGGCTTCCACCACTTCCGGGGCTGGTTGATGACGCAGGGCCGCGAGGTGTTCGCCCGTGCCGTCGCCGACCCGGACTCGCTGGCCGGGCTGCCGCAGATCCGGGCGGCCTCGCTCAGCGGGGAGGAGTTCGCGGGTGCGGAGATGCTGGCGGTGCCGTGGGACGCGTACCGCCGGGCCACCGCCGCCGAACTGCCGGCGGACCGGGAGCCGGCGCCGGTGCCCGACCTCAACGACCTCTGGGACTTCGACGACGAGGAGGAGGCGAAGCGGCACCTGCCGAAGCTCGCCGCCCTCTTCGTCGAGCCGCCCGCGGAGTGACCTGACCCGGCCGCGCGACGGGGGCGCGGCGGCGACGTGGGAGCATAGAGGGGGCCGGCGTCGTGTCGGCCCGCTCACGTCAGCCGACCAGAACGGACCGCTGTGCCACCGACGCTCGATTCCGGCGCGAACGCTCCTGGTTCCACCGACCCGGCGCGCATCCGGAACTTCTGCATCATCGCCCACATCGACCACGGGAAGTCGACCCTGGCCGACCGGATGTTGCAGCTCACCGGCGTGGTCGACCCCCGGCAGATGCGTGCGCAGTACCTCGACCGGATGGACATCGAGCGCGAGCGCGGCATCACGATCAAGAGCCAGGCGGTCCGGATGCCCTGGACCATCCGGGAGGGCGACCGGGTCGGCGAGACCGCCGTGCTCAACATGATCGACACGCCGGGTCACGTCGACTTCACCTACGAGGTGTCCCGCTCGCTGGCCGCCTGCGAGGGTGCGATCCTGCTGGTCGACGCCGCGCAGGGCATCGAGGCGCAGACCCTGGCGAACCTCTACCTGGCCCTCGAGAACGACCTGCACGTCATCCCGGTCCTCAACAAGATCGATCTGCCGGCCGCCCAGCCCGAGAAGTACGCCGAGGAACTGGCGCACCTCATCGGCGGCGACCCGGCGGACTGCATCCGGGTCTCCGGCAAGACCGGCGACGGCGTGCCGTACCTGCTCGACGAGATCGTCCGGCAGTTCAAGCCCCCGGTCGGCGACGCCGCGGCGCCCGCCCGCGCGATGATCTTCGACTCGGTCTACGACGTCTACCGGGGCGTGGTCACCTACGTCCGGGTCATCGACGGGCGGATCAGCGCCCGCGACCGGATCAAGATGATGTCCACCGCCGCCGTGCACGAGCTGCTGGAGATCGGCGTCATCTCGCCCGAGATGGTGAAGGCCGACGCGCTCGGCGTCGGCGAGGTGGGCTACCTGATCACCGGCGTGAAGGACGTCCGGCAGTCCCGGGTCGGTGACACGATCACCATCAACTCCCGGCCGGCGACCAAGGCCCTGGGCGGCTACAAGGACCCGAAGCCGATGGTCTACTCGGGCCTCTACCCGATCGACGGCTCCGACTATCCCAACCTGCGCGAGGCGCTGGACAAGCTCAAGCTCAACGACGCCGCGCTCGACTACGAGCCGGAGACCTCGGGCGCGCTCGGCTTCGGCTTCCGCTGCGGCTTCCTCGGCCTGCTGCACCTGGAGATCATCCGGGAGCGGCTGGAACGCGAGTACAACCTCGACCTCATCTCCACCGCGCCGAACGTGGTCTACCGGGCCATCACCGAGGACGGCCAGGAGATCGTCGTGACGAACCCGAGCGAGTACCCCACGGGGAAGATCGCCGAGGTGTACGAGCCGGTCGTGCGCGCCACGGTGCTCACCCCGAACGACTACGTCGGCGCGGTGATGGAGCTCTGCCAGGGCCGCCGGGGAAGCCTGCTCGGCATGGACTACCTCTCCGCCGACCGGGTGGAGCTGCGCTACACGCTGCCCCTCGCGGAGATCATCTTCGATTTCTTCGACCAGTTGAAGAGCCGCACCAAGGGCTACGCCTCGCTGGACTACGAGCCCTCCGGCGAGCAGGCGTCCGACCTGGTGAAGGTCGACATCCTGCTGCACGGCGAGCCGGTGGACGCGTTCAGCGCGATCGTGCACAAGGACAAGGCGTACAACTACGGCGTCACGATCGCGGCGAAGCTGCGCCAGCTGATCCCGCGCCAGCAGTTCGAGGTGCCGATCCAGGCGGCCATCGGCAGCCGGGTGATCGCCCGGGAGACCATCCGGGCCATCCGCAAGGACGTGCTCGCCAAGTGCTACGGCGGCGACATCAGCCGTAAGCGCAAGCTGCTGGAGAAGCAGAAGGAGGGCAAGAAGCGGATGAAGATGGTGGGCCGGGTGGAGGTCCCGCAGGAGGCCTTCATCGCCGCGCTCTCCTCCGACTCCGGCGACACCAAGGCGTCCGGCAAGAAGTGACGCGCCGCCGGTGCGCCGGCGGACCACGACGTACGACGGCCGGCGCCCCGGCCGGACGGCGGACCCCCTCGGGGAGTCCCGTCCGGCGGGGCGTCGGCCGTTCGCGTCGAAGGAAATTTCGGCCCGCCGGGCCGGTCCGCAACCGCCGGCCGGCAGCGGGCGCGACCTGCGCGGATGATCGTCCGGCGGCCGTCGCCGGCCGGCGTGCCATTGATGGACGACGTCGTCCCTGGCCGATCGGGCCGGTTTGGATTTTTGGCGGGTCGGGAACTTAGCGGTCACGACAGGAACACCACAGACCGTGGAACTGATTCTTTTTGAAGGAGGAGGGCGACGTGGAGCTCACCGTTTGGGGCATCATCACTGCGCTCGTCGTTGGTCTTATCATCGGCGCTCTGGGTCGCCTGCTCGTGCCGGGCCGCCAGAACATGCCGATGTGGCTGCACATGCTGATCGGTGTCGGCGCCGCCCTGCTGGGCACCGTGCTGGCGCGGGCGATGGGTATCGCCACCTCTACCTCGGGTATCGACTGGGGTGAGCTGCTGGTCCAGGTGGTGCTGGCCGCGATCGCGGTGGCGCTGGTCGCCGGTGTGGGTCGTCGCCGCAGCGTCACCCACCGGTAGTCCTCACCTACGCACCGGACGGGCGCCCGACCTGACAGGTCGGGCGCCCGTCCGCGTCCGCCGGCCCTGCGGTCCGCGAGCGGCCGGCGCGGGGCCGGTCCGCACCCGGACGGGCCCCGCGCGGCCCTGCGCGGACAGGCCCGGGGCGCCCGGAGAGGACTGTCCGGAGCCGGCCCCGGTGGCGGCGCGCGTGTCCGCGGACGGCCCCCGGGGATGTCGCCGTCCCCGTCGGGGCGGGGCGTCACGCAGTCGGCGGAAAAGTCGGTTTGGATTTTTGGCGGGTCGGGAACTTAGCGGTCACGACAGGAACACCACAGACCGTGGAACTGATTCTTTTTGAAGGAGGAGGGCGACGTGGAGCTCACCGTTTGGGGCATCATCACTGCGCTCGTCGTTGGTCTTATCATCGGCGCTCTGGGTCGCCTGCTCGTGCCGGGCCGCCAGAACATGCCGATGTGGCTGCACATGCTGATCGGTGTCGGCGCCGCCCTGCTGGGCACCGTGCTGGCGCGGGCGATGGGTATCGCCACCTCTACCTCGGGTATCGACTGGGGTGAGCTGCTGGTCCAGGTGGTGCTGGCCGCGATCGCGGTGGCGCTGGTCGCCGGTGTGGGTCGTCGCCGCAGCGTCACCCACCGGTAGTCCTCACCTACGCACCGGACGGGCGCCCGACCTGACAGGTCGGGCGCCCGTCCGTCTGCGTACGACCGTTTCCACGCGGCGTCGCACCGCGCGGCCCCGCCCCTGCGGTACCGTCTCATCTCTTCGCCGGACCGCCCACTGTCGTAAAGGAAATTTTCCTACTAAGGTGCGGCGGAGAAGGTTAGTGCCAAGCGGCGCGAGGGAGATGTGGCGTGAACAGGTGGAAGCGGCTGGCCCCGGTCACCGCCGTCGTGGCCTCGGCCGCGATGGTCCTGGCCGGTTGCGGTGGCTCCGACGAGGAGAAGGCCGCCGACAACAGCAAGCTCACGGTATGGATGATGGGCGAGGGTAGCGAGGCCCAGACGAAGTTCCTGGACGGCGTCGAGACCGAGTTCCGGCAGAAGCACCCGGACACCGACGTGGTGGTCCAGTACATCCCCTGGCTCGAGGCGCCGAAGAAGTTCCAGGCCGCTCTCGCCGGCGGCGAGGGACCGGACGTCACCGAGCTGGGCAACACCGAGACCCAGGGCTGGGCGGCGCAGGAGGCCCTGGCCGACGTGACCGACCGCATGAACGGCTGGGCCGAGGGCAAGGACATCCTCCCCGACCTGGTGAAGAACGCACAGCTCGACGGCAAGCAGTACGGCGTGCCCTGGTACGCCGGCGTCCGGGCGATGTACTACCGCACCGACTGGTTCGCGGAGGCGGGCGTCAAGCCGCCGACCAACTGGGAGGAGCTGGTCTCCGCCGCCAAGGCCGTGCAGGCCAAGAAGCCGGGCACCTACGGCATCGCGCTGCCGGGCAACTCCGAGCTGCCCTTCTACTCGTTCCTCTGGGGCGCCGGCGCGGAGATCGCCACCCAGCAGGGCGGCTCGTGGAAGTCCGGCTACAGCACGCCGGAGGCGCAGAAGGCCGTCAAGTTCTGGACCGACATGGTGACCGTGCACAAGGTCGCCCCGCCGGCCGCCGCGGGCTGGAACGAGATCGACGCCCGCACCCAGTTCGCCACCGGCAAGGCGGCGATGGCCTTCGGCGGCAGCTGGCAGCAGGGCGCCATCAAGAAGGACAACCCGGAGATCGAGAAGGTCTGGGGCACGTTCCCGATCCCCGGCCCGGACGGCAAGGCGGCGCCCGGCTTCGCCGGCGGCTCCGACGTCGCGATCTGGAAGGACAGCGAGCGGCAGGATCTCGCCTGGGACTACCTGACCGTGCTGCTGAACAAGAAGAACGACCAGGCCTTCGCCGACAGCCTCGGCTTCTTCCCGGTCTACAAGGACCTGGTCGGCGGCGACAAGTACGCCAGCGACAAGGTCATGGCGGCGTTCGCCACCACCATGCAGAACACCAAGCTCACGCCGCTCACCCCGAAGTGGGTCGAGGTCAGCCGCACCAAGACGGTGACCCAGGCGATGAACAGCTCGGTCATGAAGGGTCAGAAGACGGTCGAGAAGGCTACCGCCGACGCGGCCGCGGAGATGGAAAGCATCCTCAACGCCAAGTGACCACGCTGACCGAGGCGCCGGAGGCGGCCGCCGCGCGGGAGACCCCCGCGCGGCGGCGCCGCCGGGTGGACCGCCTGCCCTACCTGCTGCTCCTGCCCTGCCTGGTGATCATCGGCGTGCTGCTGCTCTGGCCGCTCGGCCAGGTGGTGGTGATGTCCTTCCACCAGCTCAACAACGTCCGCCAGCTGCGCGGCGACCGCGAGTGGCCGTGGGTGGGCCTGGGGAACTACGCCGAGATCCTCGGCGACCCGTTCTTCCTGACGGTGTTGCGCAACACCGTCCTCTTCGCGGTGGCCAACGTCGTGCTCACGATGATCCTGGGCACCCTGGTCGGGCTGCTGCTCAACCGGCTCGGCCGGCGGATGGCCGCCTTCGTCGCCAGCTGCGTGATGCTGGCCTGGGCCACCCCGGCCCTGACCGGCACCATCGTCTGGAAGTGGATCTTCGACGACACCAGCGGTCTGGTCACCTGGCTGTTCAACGCGCTGCCCGACGGGCTTTCCCAGAGCCTCTTCGGGCGCAGCGACTGGACCGGTTACGGCTGGTTCAACTCGCCCCTGCTGTTCTTCTCGATCCTGACCCTGGTGGTGGTCTGGCACTCGTTCCCGTTCATCGCGGTCAGCGTGCTGGCCGGGCTGAAGAGCGTGCCGAGTGAGCTGCACGAGGCGGCCCGGGTCGACGGGGCCGGGCCCTGGAAGGTGTTCTGGAAGATCACCTTCCCGCTGCTGCGGCCGGTCTTCGGGATCCTGGTCGTGCTCTCCACCATCTGGGACTTCAAGGTCTTCACCCAGCAGTTCGTGCTGGCCGGGGGCACCCAGGACCGGCCGACCTTCATGCTCTCCATCTACTCGTACGCGGAGGCCTTCTCGCCCCCGCCGAAGTACGGCCTCGGCGCCGCGATCGCGGTGATCCTCACCCTGATCCTGCTGCTGGTGACCGGGCTCTACGTCCGCATGGTGCTCAAGCAGGAGGAGGACGCGTGACGCGACGCGGAGGCGGTGCCGGGGTGAAGCGGATCGCCCTCAACGGCGCGGGGCTGCTGGTGGCGCTCTTCGCCGCGTTCCCGGTCTACTGGATGATCGCCACCTCGCTGAAGCCGAGCTCGGAGATCTTCTCGACCACGCCCCGGCCGGTGCCCACGGAACCGACCCTGGAGCACTACCGGCAGATCCTCACCGGCAACCTCATCCCGGGCGTGACCTTCGGCGACTTCTTCCTGAACAGCGTGCTGGTGGCGGTCTCCACCGTGCTGCTCAGCGGCCTGGTCGCGCTGCTGGCCGCCACCGCGGTGGCCCGGTTCCGGTTCAAGCTGCGGACCACCTTCCTGATCATGCTGCTGGTGGTGCAGATGATCCCGCTGGAGGCGCTGGTCATCCCGCTGTTCCTGATGATCCAGCGGCTCGGGCTCTACAACACCCTGCCCAGCCTGATCCTCACGTACCTCGGCTTCTCGCTGCCGTTCGCGGTCTGGATGCTGCGCGGCTTCGTCGCCGCGGTGCCCAAGGAACTGGAGGAGGCCGCCGCCATCGACGGGGCCAGCCGGGCGCAGACCTTCCGGAAGGTCCTCTTCCCGCTGGTGGCGCCCGGGCTGGTGGCCACGAGCATCTTCTCGTTCATCACCGCCTGGAACGAGCTGATCTTCGCCCTGACCTTCATCAACGACCAGGAGAGCTACACCCTGCCGGTCGCCATGACCTTCTTCTTCGGGCGGGACGACACCGCCTGGGGCCCGGTGATGGCCGCCTCCACGCTCTTCACCCTGCCCGTGATCGTCTTCTTCCTGCTGGTGCAGCGGCGGATGGTCTCCGGGCTGGTGGCCGGGGCCGTCAAGGGCTGACCCGACGAGCCGCCCGCGCCCCGTCGGCGGGGGTGCGGGCGGCGGTCCCGGCGCGGCCGGCGCGGCTAGGCTGACCGCCATGACGGGCAGGCTGGCATCGGTGAATCTCGGCATCGTGACCGAGGCGCGGTGGGCGGGCGACGCGAGCGGTCGCAGCGGGATCGACAAGCGGCCTGTCGACGGCCCGGTGCTGCTGCGCACGGACGGGGTGGCCGGCGACTTCATCGGCAACCGGGCCCGCCACGGCGGCCCGGACCAGGCGGTCTACGCGTACGCCGAGGAGGACGCCGCGTGGTGGGCGGCGGAGCTGGGTCTCGACGTGCGCGCCGGGGGCTTCGGCGAGAACCTCACCACGTACGCGGTGGACGTCACCGGCGCCGTGATCGGTGAGCAGTGGGCGGTGGGGTCGGCGCTGCTCCAGATCACCAAGGCGCGGACGCCGTGCGCGACCTTCGCCGGCTTCCGGGGCGTGCCCGACCTGCCCCGGCGGTTCACGGCGCGGGCGACGCCCGGCGCGTACCTGCGGGTGCTGCGCGAGGGGGAGGTCGGCGCGGGCGACCCGGTCGAGGTGGTGGACCGGCCCGCGCACGGGGTGACGATCGGCGAGGTCTTCCGCGCCCTGAGCCTGGAGCCGGAGCTGCTGCCCCGGCTGCTCGACGCGCCGGAGCTGCCGGAGTCGTTGCGGGAGAAGGCGCGCCGCCGGCTCGCCGGCCGGAGCTGACCCCGCCGCCCGACCGCACCCGCGGCCCTCGCGCGGCTCCGGGCGGGCGTACGGGAACGGGCCCGTCCCATGGGGGAGGGGCCCGTCCGGCGTCGGCGTCGTGAGCGCCGGCTACCTGCTCAGCGCAGCCAGGGCACGTTGCGGTCGAGCAGCCCGCGCTGCTTGAGCTCCTTGCGCAGCGGGATCTCGTCGTCGATGTAGCCGTCCCAGTTGATGCCCCAGTAGTTGGCGGTGTGGGTGCCCTCGCCGCAGAGCTGGCGCTGCACCGGCGTGCGGTTGGCCCACCACTCGCCATCCTTGTCGATGTGCAGCTCGTCCAGCGGGCGGATCCACCGGTAGGTGTAGCCGACGAAGAGCATCTTGCGGGTGATGGTCGACAGGTTCGTCGACCGGGAGTGCCACTGGCGGCGGTCGAAGATGAAGGCGTCACCCGGGTTGGCGGTGATCTCCACCGTCCCCTCCGGGTCCGGGTTGTGCACGGAGGTGTCCTCCGGGCGGGGCAGCGAGTTCCACAGGTGGCTGCCCGGGATCACCTTGGTGGCGCCCCGGCCGTTCTCCGACAGGTCGGAGAGCACGTACGCGACCTTGAGCGAGAACATCGGCCGGGGCAGGTTCGGGTCCATCGTCTCCGGGTCGGAGTTCTGCCGGTACCCGTCCTGGTGCCAGCCCCAGTACGGCTTCTCCGGCTCCGCCGCCGGCGGGGTGACGTCCAGGTGGTTGTGGTGGGTGTAGATGTTCCAGCCGGCCAGCCCCCACATGTAGGGGAAGGCGATCGGGTGGGTCAGCAGGTCGCCGAAGAGCTCGTCGCGCTCCAGGAAGCCCAGCAGGTGCAGGGTGCCGTCCTTGGTGGTCTTGCCCTTCGCCTTCTCCTCGGCGTAGACGCGGTCCACCGCCGCCTCCAGCGCCGCCCGGTGGTCCTCCGTCAGGACGTTGCGCAGCAGAAGGAAGCCCTGCTCGTGGAACTCCTTGCGGTCGGTGTCACTGATCGGTTCGTAACCGGTCCGGTCGCCGTAGTCGAACACCTCGACGTACCCCTCCCCATGAGGCGAAACCATTGCTGGCACAGGCCGCCGATCGTAACGCGCGGGTTCCCGGGCCAGATACTCCCCGGGGCCGTGCGCGGCCGCGTCCCGACTGTCGGAAGCGGAGCGACGACCAACGGTCACGACGGCGGGACTGAATGCGGCTTGCGGGGGGAAATGCCGGTTCGTGCGGTCACTGCCGGTAAGGAGATCGGGCCCGCTACCCCTCGGCGAAGACCTCCGCGACCACGCGCCCGGCGGCCGGGGCGTCGTCGGTGCGGTCCCAGGTCCCGTTGCGCGCCGTCCACTCCAGGTCGCCGAAGCGCACCCGCTTCACGCCGTGGTCGTGCGCGTGCGAGACCAGCCAGTGCGCGTACCGCCAGCCGCGGCGCTCGTCGGCGGCGGGCACCGTCAGGCCCGTCAGGTCCGCGGCGGCGGCGGCGGTGGCCGCGCCCCAGTCCAGCGACAGGCCCCGGTTCAGCGCGCTCGTCGCCGCCTCGCCGCGCATCGCCGGGTCGCGCCCCACCGTGCAGGCGACCGCCCCCGTGGCGTGCCCGACCAGGGCCCGGGTCAGCACCTCGGACTCGTCCGCCCACTTCTGGTAGGCCTCCGGGAAGGCCGAGCGCTGCACCCGCTGCGCCGCGTCGGTGACGCGCATCCGCTCCCAGCCGCGCACCTTCTTCAACGCGGTGTAGAACCGCCGGGCGGCGTAGCGGGGGTCGCCGATCTGCTCCGGGGTGCCCCAGCCCTGGCTCGGACGCTGCTGGAACAACCCGACCGAGTCGCGGTCGCCGCCGGCGAGGTTGCGCAGGCCGGACTCCTGGTACGCGGTGGCCAGCGCCACCACGACGGCCCGTTCGGGCATCTCCCGCTGGATGCCGATCGCCGCGATCGTCGCCGCGTTGGCCATCTGGTCGGCGTCCAGGGTCACCCGGCCGTCGGCCTGCACGGTGCACGTCCGACCCGCCAGGGGAAGGCGCAGGTTCCCGCCGAGCTGCCGCAGGACGATCCACACCCCGACCACGGCGACGAGGACGACAACCACGCCGCCCGCCACGACTGCCCGAGTTCGCACCGACACCCCCTGATCGACAGTCCGACAAGCGTACGTCCCCCGCTGCGCCTTCCGGGTCGTCCGACCGGTTCCGCGTCGCCTCAGCCGTCTCCGTCCGCGCCGGAGGCGGCGTCGTCGCCGGCGGAGGGCACCCAGCGCGCCGGCCGCTTCTCCCGGAACGCCAGGACGCCCTCCCGTCCCTCCTCGGAGAGGAAGTACCCCGTGGAGAGGGTCGAGAGTCCGGCGATCTCGGTGCGCAGGTCGGTGGCGGGCGGCCGGCGCAGCAGCTGCTTGGCCCCGGCCAGCGCGCCCGGTGCGCCCCGCACCAGCGAGTCGCGGTACGCCGCGACGGCGGCGTCCAGCCCGTCCGCCGGCACCGCCGCGGTGACCAGGCCGATCTCGGCCGCCCGCCGGCCGTCGAAGGTGTCGCCGGTCAGGTAGAGCTCGGCCGCCGCGCGCGGGTGCAGCCGGGGCAGCACCGTCGCCGAGATCACCGCCGGGATCACCCCGATCCGCACCTCGGTGAAGGCGAACGTCGCCTCCCGCGCGCAGACCGCCAGGTCGGCCGCCGCGATGAGCCCGAGCCCGCCGGCCCGGGCCGGGCCGGCCACCTTCGCCACCACCGGCTTCGGGCACTCCCAGACCGCCGCGAGCACGTCCCCGAGCATTCCGGCCGGGACGGTGCCGGCGGCGTACGCGGCGGCGGTCTCCTTCAGGTCCGCCCCGGAGCAGAAGACCGGGCCGGTGTGGTCGAGCACGATCACGCGTACGGAGTCGTCGGCGACCGCCTCGGCGAGCCCGGCCAGCAGCTGGGTCATCAGCGGCGTGGAGAGCGCGTTGCGGTTGTGCGGGCTGTCCAGCGTGAGGGTCGTCACCCCGTGGGCCGTGGCGACCCGCACGAGCACGTCGGGAGAGGTCATGCCGGGCACACTAGTGGCCATGCCCGGCGTCCTTCCAGCAGGCGAGACCGTCCCCGTCGACGGCGCGCTGCCCGCCACCGCCACCCGTGCCGTCGGCGCCCGGGGCTTCGGCGTCTACGTGCACGTGCCGTTCTGCGCCAGCCGCTGCGGCTACTGCGACTTCAACACGTACACCGCCGCCGAGCTCGGCGGCGGGGCGGGCCGGGAGGAGTACGCCGACACCGTACTCGCCGAGCTGGCGCTCGCCCGCCGGGTGCTGGGCGACGCCCCGCCGCCCCGGGTGGACACGGTCTTCGTGGGCGGCGGCACCCCGACGCTGCTCCCCGCCGACGACCTGGCCCGGATCCTCGACGGCATCGACCGCACCTGGGGGCTCGCGCCGGACGCGGAGGTGACCACCGAGGCCAATCCGGAGTCGGTCACCCCGGCGTCGCTGCGGGCGCTACGGGCCGCCGGCTACACCCGGATCTCGCTGGGGATGCAGTCCGCCGCCGCCGGGGTGCTGGCGGTCCTCGACCGCACGCACAGCGCCGGCCGGGCCACCGCCGCCGCCCGGGAGGCCCGCGACGCCGGGTTCGAACACGTCAACCTCGACCTCATCTACGGCACGCCGGGGGAGAGCGAGGCGGACTTCGCCGCCAGCCTCGACCAGGTCGTCGCCGCCGGGGTGGACCACGTCAGCGCGTACGCCCTCATCGTGGAGGACGGCACCCGGCTCGCCGCCCGGATGCGCCGCGGCGAACTGCCGTACCCCTCCGACGACGTCGCCGCGGACCGCTACCTCGCCGCGGAGGCCGCCCTCGGCGCGGCCGGCCTCTCCTGGTACGAGGTGTCGAACTGGGCCCGTGACGAGGCGGCCCGGTGCCGGCACAACCTGCTCTACTGGACCGGCGCCGACTGGTGGGGCCTCGGCCCGGGGGCGCACAGCCACGTCGGCGGCGTGCGCTGGTGGAACGTCAAGCACCCCACGACGTACGCGAAACGCCTCGCCGGCGGTGAGTCGCCCGGCCTGGCCCGGGAGGTGCTCACCCCCGACGAGGCGCACATGGAGGACGTCATGCTGCGGCTGCGCCTCGCCTCCGGCCTGCCGCTGGACGTCCTCGACGACGCCGGTCGCCGGGGCGCCGAGCGGGCCCGCGCCGGCGGGCTGCTGGCCGCCGGCGAGTTCGCGGCCGGCCGGGCCGTGCTCACCCTGCGGGGCCGGCTGCTCGCCGACGCGGTCGTGCGCGACCTGCTGCCCTGACCGGCCGCGCGCAGCGGGGCCGGCCGGGCAGCGGCCGGCCCGCCTCACCTGGTGAAGCTGTAGGTCATCGGGTAGCGGTAGAGCACGCCCTCGTTGGCCTTGACCCCGCCGATGATGCCGAAGATCAGCGGAACCAGCCAGACGAGCATCGGGACGAAGAACAGCACCCCGCAGGTGATCAGGGTGACCACCCAGCTCAGCACCCCGACGATCGTCCAGGTGAGCTGGAAGTTCAGCGCCGCGACGGCGTGCGCCCGGGCGGTCGGCGACTGCTGTCCGCGGGCCATCAGCGCGATGAGCGGCGCCAGCCAGCCGAGCAGGCCGCCGCCGACGATCACGCCGACCGCGCCGCCGAAGTGGGCGATCAGGGCCCAGTTCCTGTCGTCGTTGCCGGCGTAGCCGCCGCCGGGCGGGCCGTAGCCGCCGGCCGGGTAACCGCCGCCGGGCGGGGGAAAGCCGCCCGCCGACGGCTGGTCGCCGGGCGGTGGGTAGCCGGCCGATGGCGGCTGGTCACCGGTGGGCGGCGGATAGCCGCCGGGCGGGGGATAGCCGCCCGGGCCCGGCGCCCCGGACAGTGGTGCGGTGGGCTCGTCGGAGCGGTGCGGCCCGGGGAACCCCGACGGGGCGGCCGGGTCCGGCCGGTCGCCGGGGTCCCCCGCTCCGGGAGGGCGAGGTGGTTCAGTCATGGGGGTCACGGTAGGGGCAGCCGGCAAGGGGGCACCAGCGTGACACCGGGCGTGATGTCCGAATGGTCGGGCCCCGTGCGGGCGGGCCGGGCCGATCGCCCCAGGTCGATCATCGCGTCGGCAGGGCTGCCGACGTAGACTGGCACTCGTTACAGTCGAGTGCCAGCAGTCAGCCCGCCCGGCCCACGCGTGCCGGAGCCGACGTGCGACAGGAGGTGGGGAGGATGGGTCTCGACGACCGCAAACTCGCCGTGCTCCGCGCCATCGTCGAGGACTACGTCGCCACGCAGGAGCCGGTCGGCAGCAAGGCGCTGGTCGAGCGGCACCAGCTCGGGGTCTCGCCGGCGACCGTCCGCAACGACATGGCCGTGCTGGAGGAGGAGGGCTACATCCGCCAGCCGCACACCAGCGCCGGCCGGGTGCCCACCGACCGGGGCTACCGGCTCTTCGTGGACCGGCTCTCCCGGGTGAAGCCGCTCAGCCCGGCCGAACGCCGGGCGATCGAGCGCTTCCTGGTCGGCGCGGTCGACCTCGACGACGTGGTGCACCGCACCGTCCGGCTGCTGGCGCAGCTCACCCGGCAGGTCGCCGTGGTGCAGTACCCGAGCCTGGCCCGCTCCTCCGTCCGCCACCTGGAGCTGGTGCCGATCTCGACCACCCGGCTGATGCTGGTCATGATCGCCGACACCGGCCGGGTCGAGCAGCGGCTGGTGGAGCTGCCCGCGCCGATCCCCGTCGAGGACGTCACGGACCTGCGCCGGCTGGTCAACGAGAAGCTCGTCGGCAGCCGGCTGTCGGAGACCCCGCCGCTGGTGCAGGCGCTGGTCGAGGAGTCGGTGCCGCACCTGCGGCCGGCGATGACCACCCTCTCCACCGTGCTGCTGGAGACGCTGATCGAGCGCCACGAGGAGCGGATCGCGCTGGCCGGCACGGCCAACCTCACCCGTGGCGGCCTGCTCGACTTCCAGGGCTCGCTGCGCCCCATCCTGGAGGCGCTGGAGGAGGAGGTCGTGATGCTCAAGCTGATCGGCGAGGCGGAACCGACTACGACGCGGGTGCTGATCGGCGACGAGAACGAGATCGACAACCTGCGCGCCGCCTCGGTGGTCAGCACCGGCTACGGGCCGGGCTCGACGAGCCTCGGCGGCCTCGGCGTGCTCGGGCCGACCCGGATGGACTACCCCGGCACCATCGCCACGGTGCGGGCCGTGGCACGCTACGTGGGCGAGCTGCTGGCCCAGAACTGACCAGTCAGGGCCGACGGCCGGCTCCGGCCGACGACCGGCGCAACGCGAGACGAACATGAGGACACGGAACGCAGTGGCCAGGGACTACTACGGCATTCTCGGGGTGAGCCGGGAAGCCTCCGACGACGAGATCAAGCGCGCCTACCGCAAGCTGGCGCGGCAGTTCCACCCGGACGTGAATCCGGATCCGGAGGCACAGGAGAAGTTCAAGGACATCAACGCGGCGTACGAGGTCCTCTCGGACGACCGGAAGCGGCAGATCGTCGACCTGGGTGGCGACCCGCTCGCCCCGGGCGGCGGGGGCGCGGGGGGCCCGGGCGGCCCCGGCGGCGCCGGGCCGTTCGTCGGCTTCCAGGACATCATGGACGCGTTCTTCGGTGGGGCGGCCGGCGGGTCGCGGGGTCCGCGACCGCGGACCCGGCCCGGTGCCGACGCGATCCTGCGGCTGGAGCTGGACCTGCACGAGACCGCGTTCGGCGTCGAGGCGCCGATCACCGTCGACACCGCCGTGCTCTGCACGACGTGCTCGGGCGCCGGCACGGCGGCCGGCACCCACCTGGCCACCTGCGAGGCGTGCGCCGGCCGGGGCGAGGTGCAGTCCGTCCAGCGCACCTTCCTCGGGCAGGTCGTCTCCGCCCGGCCGTGCACCGTCTGCCAGGGCTACGGCACCACGATCCCGCACCCCTGCCCGACCTGCGCCGGCGACGGCCGCGTGCGCACCCGGCGCTCGCTGACCGTCAAGATCCCGGCCGGCGTCGAGGACGGCATGCGGATCCGGCTCGCCCAGCAGGGCGAGGTCGGCCCGGGCGGCGGCACGGCCGGCGACCTCTACGTGGAGATCCACGAGCGGCCGCACGACGTCTACTCCCGCAAGGGCGACGACCTGCACTGCCGGGTCACCGTGCCGATGACGGCGGCGGCCCTCGGCACTCGGCTGACCATCAAGACGCTGGACAGCGAGGAGCCGGTCGACGTCAAGGCCGGCACCCAGCCGGGCAGCACGCTGCGGCTGCGCGCCCGGGGGGTGCCGCACCTGCGCGGCACCGGCCGGGGGGACCTCTACGTCCACCTCGACGTGCGCACGCCCACCAAGCTCGACGCCGACCAGGAGCGGATGCTGCGCGACTTCGCCAAGACCCGGGGCGAGGAGGTCGCCGAGCTCTCCAAGCAGGGCGGCTTCTTCTCCCGGATGCGCGACGCGTTCAACGGTCACGCCTGACGGTCGCGGGTCGCCACCGGCCGGTGCCCCCGGCCTCGCCGCCCCGGTGCCCACCGGGGCGGCTAGCCTGGTCGTCGTGTCCGCGCCGCTGTTCCTGGTCGACCCCCTGCCCACCGCCGACCGGCTGACCCTGGACGGCCCCGAGGGGCACCACGCCGCCACCGTGCAACGACTGCGGGTCGGCGAGCGGCTGGCGCTCGCCGACGGGCGGGGCGGCACGGCCGCCGCCGTGGTCACCGCCGTCGGCCGGGGCACCCTCGACGTCGAGATCACCTCGCGGGGGTACGTGGACGCGCCCGTCCCGCGCCTGGTGGTGGCGCAGGGCATCGCCAAGGGCGACCGGGGCGAGCTGGCCGTGCAGGCGATGACCGAGGTCGGGGTGGACGAGATCGTGCCCTGGGCGGCCGCCCGCTCGGTGGCCCAGTGGCGCGGCGAC
The DNA here is from genome assembly GCF_036906775.1 of Micromonospora sp. CPCC 205561. Classification (NCBI taxonomy): domain Bacteria; kingdom Bacillati; phylum Actinomycetota; class Actinomycetes; order Micromonosporales; family Micromonosporaceae; genus Micromonospora; species Micromonospora sp. CPCC 205561. The sequence continues at coordinate 49,443 of NZ_JBAKHV010000027.1, forward strand.
CGGGGCGTACGGGCGCGGGAGAAGTGGGCGGCGACTGCCCGGGAGGCGGCCAAGCAGGCCCGCCGCGCCTGGTTGCCCGTGGTCGCCGGGACGCCGGACGAGTCGACGGCGCAGCTGGCCCGCCGGTTGTCCGGGGCCGCCGCCGCGTTCGTGCTGCACGAGGAGGCGCGGGAGCGGCTGAGCACCGTCGAGCTGCCCGCCGCCGGGGAGGTCGTGCTGGTCGTCGGCCCGGAGGGGGGCATCGCCGACGCGGAGCTGGACGCCTTCCGGGCCGCCGGCGCCCGTCCGGTGCGGCTCGGCCCGTCGGTGCTGCGTACCTCCACCGCCGGGGTGGCCGCGCTCGCGGTCCTCTCGGCCCGCCTCGACCGCTGGTAGCCGCCCCGGCGGCGACGAGGGCCGCCGCAGCCGTTCGGGGCTGTCCCGCCGACGCCCCGGGCCGGGCGCCGCCGGCCTCCCGGGTGCGGTGCCGGCGGTCTTCCCGTGCGGTGCCGGCGGGTCAGCTGCGCAGGTAGGAGGCGCCGTTGAGGTCGACGATGGTGCCCGAGGCCCACTCGGCTCCCGGCGAGGCCAGCCAGTGCACGGCGGCGGCGATCTCCTCGGGGCGGGCCACCCGGTTGAACGGGCTCTGCGCCCGGATCGCGGCGCCCCGCTCCCCGCTCAGGTGGCCGGTGGTCATGTCGGTCTCCACGAAGCCCGGTGCGACGGTGGCGATCGAGATGCCGTACGGGGCGAGGGCCACCGCCAGCGACTGCCCCAGGGCGTTCAGCCCCGCCTTGCTCGCCCCGTACGCCGGCTGCTCCGGCTCGCCCCGGAAGGCGCCCCGCGAGGAGACGTTGACGATCCGGCCGCCCCGGGCGCGCATGTGCTGCGCGGCGCACCAGATGACGTTGCCCGCGCCGGTCAGGTTGGTCTCCAGCACCTGGCGCCACCGCGCGCGCCACTGCTCGTAGGAGGCACCGAAGACCGGGTGCGGGGCGTCCCGCTCGCCGTACACCCCGGCGTTGTTGACCAGCACGTCCACCCCGCCGAGCCGCTCGGCCGCCTCGTCCACCATGGCCCGTACGGCCTCTGGGTCGGTCAGGTCGGCGCGGACCACCACGTGCCCCTCGCCGGGCAGTTCGGCGCGCAGCCGCTCGGCCAGCTCCGCCGAGTCCCGGTGGTGGATCGCCACCCGGTCGCCCCCGGCCGCGAACGCGCTCGCCACCGCCCGCCCGATGCCGCGCGAGGCCCCCGTCACCAGTACCGCCCGTGAAGTCACGCCGGCCATCATGCCCGGCCCGGCCGCCGTCGGTAAGGCCCTCCCCGCGCCGGCGCGGGCGTGGCGGAGGTGTCCTTCCTTACACTGCCCCGATGGGAACCGACTGTCTGTTCTGCCGGATCGTCGCCGGGGAGATCCCGGCCACGATCGTCCGGGAAACCGCCACCACGCTCGCCTTCCGCGACATCGGCCCGAAGGCGCCGGTGCACGTGCTGGTCATCCCCAAGGAGCACTACGCCGACGTGGCGACGCTGGCCCAGGGCGACCCGGCGCTGGCCGGGGAGGTCCTCGCCACGGCCGCCGCGGTGGCCGAGGACGAGGGGCTGCTCGGCGACGGCTTCCGGCTGATGTTCAACACCGGCACCCACGGCGGCCAGGAGGTCTTCCACGTGCACGCGCACGTGCTCGGCGGGGCGCCGCTGGGGCCCATGCTGGCCCGGAACCCCGCGTGACGGGCGTCGACGACCGACTGTCCCGGCTGGTGCGCACGGTCCAGGCGCACGCCCGGGTGCCCGCGGTGTCGGCGGCCCTGCACCGGGCCGACCGGCCGCTCTGGACCTGCACCGTCGGCGGCACCGGCAACGACACGGAGCTGGGACCGGGCACCCGGTTCCGGATCGGGTCGGTGACGAAGACGTTCACCGCCGTGCTGACCCTCCAGTGCCGCGACGACGGCCTGCTCGACCTCGACGACCCGCTGGCCCGGCACCTGGACCTGCCGGCCCACGGCGAGCTGACGGTGCGCCGGCTGCTGTCGCACACCGCCGGTTTGCAACGGGAGCCGTACGGGGACGTCTGGGACAACCTGCGCGCGCCGGACGTCGAGCGGCTCCTGGCCGACCTGGTGAGGGTCGAGCGGGTGCTGCCCCCCGGCCGCCGGTACCACTACTCCAACCTCGGCATGGCGCTGCTCGGGCGGCTCGTCGGCCGGCTGCGCGGCGGCAGCTGGGCGGAGGTCCTCGCCGAGCGGGTGCTGACCCCGCTGGGGCTGGCCGAGACCTCGGTGACGCCCGGGCCGCACGCCGCCACCGGCTTCCTGGTCGACGCGTACTCCGACGAGGCGCACCCCGAGCCGCCCACCGACTTCGGCGCGGTCGGGCCGGCGGCGCAGCTCTGGAGCACCGCCTCGGACATGGCCCGCTGGGCGGCCTTCCTCGCCGACCCGGCGGCGCTGGACCCGGCCGGCGCGGTGCTGGCCCCCGCCACCCTGGACGAGATGCGCTGGCCGGCGACGGTCACCGACGAGACGCTCTGGGCCGGCGGCTTCGGGCTCGGGCTGATCCTGGTGCCGCAGGGCGAGCGGATCATGCACGTCGGGCACGACGGCGCGATGCCCGGCTTCCTGGCCGGCGTCTACGGCCGGCGGGGCGGGGAGGGCACCCCCGGCGCGATGGGCGTCGCGGTGCTCGGCTCCTCCGGCACCGCGGCCGACCTCCTCGGCCTGCCGCACCGGCTGCTGGCCGCCGCCGTCGAGCACGACCCGGCCGACGTCTCGCCGTGGCGGCCGGGCCCGCCCGCCCCGCCCGACGTACGCGGGCTGCTGGGGCGCTGGTGGGGCGAGGGCTTCGAGTACGTCTTCTGCTGGCACGACGGCGCCCTGCGGGCCCGGGGGGCCGACGACCCGGCGGGCCGGCCCCCGTCGGTCTTCGCCCCGCTGCCGGAGCGGCCGGACGTGTTCCGCACGGTCTCCGGCCGGGAGGCGGGGGAGCTGCTGCGGCTGACCCGCGACGAGCGGGGCGAGGTGGTCCGGATGCACTGGGCGACCTACCGGTTCACGCGGCACCAGGAGACCTTCGAGCGGTACGACTTCCGCTCCGGCTCCTGACCGGCGGCGGGCGGGGCGGAGCCGGCACGCGCCGCCCGCCCCGCGGCGCGGGGATCTGCCGCCGTGGGTGCCGTCGTCCGGTTTCGCGTCCCCCCGGTGGCGCCCGGCCCGCGACCCTGGCGCGGGGCGGGGGAAATGGACGCGGTGCCGCCGCTGTTGAACCGATACGATGGAGGGAACGTCAGCACGCCGCGCCGCCAGGCCCGGCGCCGAGATCGAGAGCAGGTGGCGCAGGGCCCCTCGGCCCGACCTATGACCGGCACCCCACCTCCCGGCCCGCCCCGGGTGCAGACCAGGATCACCGTTCCGGATTCCAAGATCATGGTCAACCTGCTCGGCGCGGGCGACGAGATCCTGCGACTGGTCGAGCGCTCCGTCGACAGCGACGTGCACGTCCGGGGCAACGAGATCACGATCACCGGCGCCCCGGCGGACAACGCCCTCGCCGAGCGGCTCTTCAGCGAACTGCTCGAACTCATCGAGAAAGGCGAGACCCTGACCACTGACGCCGTCCGGCGTACCGTCGGCATGCTCGAGCAGGGCGGCGCCGAGCGGCCCGCCGAGGTCCTGACGCTCAACATCCTCTCCCGGCGCGGGCGCACCATCCGGCCCAAGACCCTGGGGCAGAAGCGCTACGTCGACGCGATCGACGCGCACACCATCGTCTTCGGCATCGGGCCCGCCGGCACCGGCAAGACCTACCTGGCCATGGCGAAGGCCGTCCAGGCGTTGCAGGCCAAGCAGGTCAACCGGATCATCCTCACCCGGCCGGCGGTCGAGGCGGGGGAGCGGCTCGGCTTCCTGCCCGGCACGCTCAACGAGAAGATCGACCCCTACCTGCGCCCGCTCTACGACGCGCTGCACGACATGCTCGACCCCGACTCCATCCCCAAGCTGATGGCGGCGGGCACGATCGAGGTCGCGCCGCTGGCGTACATGCGGGGGCGTACTCTCAACGACGCGTTCATCATCCTGGACGAGGCGCAGAACACCACGCCCGAGCAGATGAAGATGTTCCTCACGCGGCTCGGCTTCGGCTCCAAGATCGTCGTCACGGGTGACGTCACCCAGGTGGACCTTCCGGGCGGGACGACCAGCGGCCTGCGGGTGGTCCGGGAGATCCTGGAGAACGTCGAGGACGTGCACTTCGCCCAGCTCTCCAGCTCCGACGTCGTCCGGCACAAGCTGGTCGGGGAGATCGTCGACGCGTACGCCCGCTGGGACGAGCGGGAGAACCAGCAGGCCCAGGGCGTGCACGCCGTACCGGGGCGGTCCGCCCAGGGCAACCGGCCCGGCCGGCGCCGCTAGAACGAGGGAAGACTGTTGTCCATCGAGATCGCCAACGAGTCCGGTGTCGAGGTCGACACCGACGCCGTGCTCGCCGTCGCCCGGCACGCCCTCGACGAGATGGGGGTCAACCCCCTCGCCGAGCTCTCCGTGCTGCTGGTCGACATCGACTACATGACCGAGCTCAACCACCGGTGGATGGGCGGCGACGGCCCGACCGACGTGCTCGCCTTCCCCATGGACGAGGGCAGCGTCGACCACGGGCCCGGCGAGTCGTCCGCCGCCGGCGGGGAGCCGGCGCTGCTCGGCGACATCGTGCTCTGCCCCGAGGTGGCGGCCAAGCAGGCGGCCACCGCCGGCCACGCCTCGGCCGACGAGCTGCACCTGCTCACCGTGCACGGCGTGCTGCACCTGCTCGGCTACGACCACGCCGAGCCGGAGGAGGAACGGGAGATGTTCGCGCTCCAGGCCCGGCTGCTGGCGAGCTGGCGGTCGACCCGGTCCCGGTGATGACCACCCCGACACTGGCGGCCGGCGCCACCGGCCTGCCCGACCTGCAACTGCTGGTCTCCGCGGCCGGCCTGGTGGTGCTGGCCGGCCTGATCGCCATGACCGAGGCGGCGCTCGCCGCGGTCTCGCCCGCCCGCGCCGCCGAGCTGGCCCGCGACGGCGTGCGCGGCGCGCGGACGCTCCAGGCCGTCGCCGGGGACGTCGTCCGCCACCTCAACCTGCTGCTGCTGCTGCGGCTGCTCGCCGAGCTGACCGCGACCACCCTGGTCGCGCTGGTCGCGGTGGACACCTTCGGCGCGGGCTGGCGCGCGGCCCTGATCACCGCCGGCGCGATGACCGTGATCAGCTTCGTGGTGGTCGGGGTCGGCCCGCGGACCATCGGCCGGCAGCACGCGTACGTGGTCGGGCGCTCCGTGGCGCCGCTGGTCCGCTGGCTGGGCCGGGCGCTCAACCCGCTCGCCTCGCTGCTGATCCTGATCGGCAACGCGGTCACCCCCGGGCGCGGCTTCCGGGAGGGGCCGTTCGCCACCCAGGTGGAGCTGCGCGAGCTGGTCGACCTGGCCGAGCAGCGCGGGGTCGTGGAGCACGGCGAACGACAGATGATCCACTCGGTCTTCGCGCTCGGCGACACCATCGCCCGCGAGGTCATGGTGCCGCGTACCGAGATGGTGTGGATAGAGGAGCACAAGACGCTCTCCCAGGCGCTGGCGCTCTTCCTGCGCTCGGGCTTCTCCCGGATCCCCGTCATCGGCGAGAGCGTCGACGACGTGCTCGGCGTGCTCTACCTCAAGGACCTGATCCGGCGCACCCAGGGCGGCGCCCCGGCCGACCGGCAGCTCCCGGTCGCCGAGCTGATGCGCCCGGCCACCTTCGTGCCCGAGTCCAAGCCCGTCGACGACCTGCTCTCGGAGATGCAGGCCGCCCGCAACCACCTGGTCATCGTCGTCGACGAGTACGGCGGTACCGGCGGGTTGGTCACCATCGAGGACATCCTGGAGGAGATCGTCGGCGAGATCACCGACGAGTACGACGTCGAACGTCCCCCGGTCGAGCACCTCGACGACGGCGCGGTGCGGGTCACCGCGCGGCTCCCGGTGGAGGACATCGGCGAGCTGTTCGACACCGAACTCCCCACCGACGAGGTGGAGACCGTCGGGGGCCTCCTCGCCCAGTCCCTGGGCCGCGTCCCGATCCCCGGGGCGCAGGTGGAGGTCGCCGGGCTCCGGCTGGTCGCCGAGGGCACCACCGGCCGGCGCAACCGGATCGACACCGTGCTGGTGAGCCGGGCGGAGTCCACCGACACACAGAACGGCCCCGGCCGCGGCGAGCACGCCGAGCCCCGGGACGACCCGAACCGATCCGAGGAGAGGCAACCCGCCGATGCCTGAGTCACCCGCCGTACCGGCCGCCCGGCCCACCCCGTCCGACCCGGTCCAGCTCAGCGCCGAGGACGGCAAGCTGGTCGTCCTGGCCCGGGGCGCGCGAGGCCGGATCGGCGCCGTGGAGGGCGCGGCGGTACGCGACCAGGACGGTCGGACGTACGCCGCGGCCAGCGTCTCGCTCCCCTCGCTGACGATCACGGCGCTCCAGCTCGCGGTGGCCTCGGCGGCGGCGGCCGGCGCGACCCGGCTGGAGGCGGCCGTGGTGGTGACCGAGGCGTCGACGCTGGACGGCGCCGGGCACGCGGCGGTGCGCGACCTCGCCGCCGACGCGCCGGTCCACGTGGCCGCCCCGGACGGCACGGTGCTGGGCACGGTGGTCGAGTGAGCGGGCACCCCGGCGCGGCACGCCGCGCCACCGACGGGCGGGGCGGGGCGGCGTGAGCGACCTCCAGCCGCGCCCCTACCGGGCGGGTTTCGCCTGTTTCGTCGGCCGGCCGAACGCCGGCAAGTCGACGCTGACCAACGCGATCGTCGGGCAGAAGATCGCCATCACGTCCAACAAGCCGCAGACCACCCGGCACATCATCCGGGCGGTGCTGCACCGCCCGGAGTCCCAGCTGGTGCTGGTCGACACCCCGGGCCTGCACCGCCCCCGCACGCTGCTCGGCGAGCGCCTCAACGACCTGGTTCGGCAGACCTGGAGCGAGGTCGACGTGATCGGCCTCTGCATCCCGGCGGACGAGCCGATCGGGCGGGGCGACCGGTTCATCACCGGCGAGCTGGCCGAGCTGAAGGCGACCGTGCTGGCGGTGGTGACGAAGACCGACCTGGTGGACCGCAAGCGGCTGGCCGAGCAGTTGCTCGCGGTCAGCGAGCTGGGCGAGTTCGCCGAGGTGGTGCCCGTCAGTGCGGTCTCCGGGCACCAGGTGGACACCCTGGTCGACGTGATGACCGGCTACCTGCCCGAGTCGCCGCAGCTCTACCCGGACGACATGCTCACCGACGACCCGGAGCAGGTACTGGTCGCGGAGCTGATCCGGGAGGCCGCCCTGGAGGGGGTCCGCGACGAGCTGCCGCACTCCATCGCGGTGGTCGTCGAGGAGATGATCCCGGAGGGCCAGCTCATGAAGATCTACGCCGACCTGTACGTCGAGCGGCCCAGCCAGAAGGCGATCGTCATCGGCCACCGGGCCAGCCGGCTCAAGCACGTCGGCACCACGGCCCGCCGGCAGATCGAGGAGCTGCTCGGCACCCGGGTCTACCTCGACCTGCACGTCCGGGTGGCCAAGGACTGGCAGCGGGACCCGAAGCAGCTGCGCAAGCTGGGCTTCTGACCCTCCGGCCTCGACGGGTCGCGCCCGAACGGGGCGCGGCCCGTCCGCGGTCCGTGATCGGTGTCGGTCGGTCCTATGTGGGATTTCACGTCCCGGCGGGGCGGTGGCCGTTTGCCGCCGTCGATCCGGAGGGTAGGGGAAGGACAGTCCCCGAGCCCCCGGACATAGATGCAGGCTGATGCGAAACCGATACCTGGACCTGCTCCGCTTCCTGGCCATCGTTCGAGTGGTCGTCTACCACGTCACCGGCTGGGCCACGCTGACCCTCGTCTTCCCGGCGATGTCGGTGATGTTCGCGCTGGCCGGCTCGCTGATGGCGGCCTCGCTGCACCGCTGGGGTCCGGGCGCGGTCGTCCGCCGGCTGCGCCGCCTGCTGCCGTCGCTCTGGGTGCTCGCGGCCGTCTTCGTGCCGGCCATGCTGCTCACCGGATTGCCGCTGAGCCCCAGGGTGCTGCTCTGGCTCTTCCCGATCGCCGACCCGCCGGCCAACGGGTGGGGCGCGATCGCGCTCAGCGTGATCTGGTACCTGCGCGACTACCTCTGGTTCGTGCTCGCCTCGCCGGCCGCGCTCTGGCTGTTCCGCCGCGCCCCGGTGCCCACCCTGGTCGCCCCGTACGCCCTGCTGGCCGCCCCCGAACTCGGCCTGCTCCCGGCGCTGCCGGTGGCGCTGCACCAGTTCGGGCTCTACTTCGGCGCCTGGCTGCTGGGCTTCGCGCACCAGGCCGGGATGCTACGCGCGCTGACCAACCGGGTGCTCGTGCCGGTCGCGCTGGCCCTCGCCGCCGCCGGGGCCGCCTGGCTCGTCACCCACCCCGGCCCCCGCGGGTACGACCTCAACGACAATCCCCTGGGCAACGCCCTCTGGTCGGCGGCCTTCGTCCTCGTGCTGCTCGGCCGGGGCCCCGCCAGCGCGCCCTGGGTGGACCGCGGCGCGGCGTTCGGGCGGGTGGTGACCGTGGTCAACCGGCGGGCGCTCACCGTCTACCTGTGGCACATGCCGTTCGTGGTGGCGCTCACCCCGCTGGTCGACGTGGTGGGCTGGTCGCACCAGGACCCGCTCGGCCTGGCTGTCCGGGTGGTGCTGGTCTTCGCGCTGGTCGCGGTGGTGACCGCCCTGGTCGGCTGGGTGGAGGACGTGGCCGCCCGCAGGCCGCCGGAGCTGGTTCCCGGCGGCGCGCGCCCCGGCCCCGCGACCGGGCGGGCAGCGGTGCCGGCGCCCCGCGCCGCCCGGGAGCCGACGACCGTCGAGATCAGCGCTGGGTGAGCGTCTGGTTTCCGCTGTCGGTGGAGATGTCCAGCACCAGCGTCGCGGCCGGGTCGTGGGTGACCCCCAGCCGGGCGCCGCCGCCGCCGGTGCGGGAGCGGACCTGGTAGCGACCGGCCGGCACGACCAGCTCGACGTCCCCGCTGGAGGCGTGCGCGCGCGCCGAGGCGGGGGCGGCGAGGTCGAGCGTGACGTTGCCGGAGTCCGCCTCCGCGTCGACCCCGGCGCCGAGCCGGCGCCCGGTGATGTCGCCCGAGCCGGTCTGCAGCGTCACCTCGGCCGTCGCGTCCTCCACCTCGACGTTGCCGGAGCCGGTCTTGACCCTGACGGTGCCCGCGGCGCGGCTCACCGCGACGTCACCGGAGCCGGTCTCGGCCTGGACGGCGGCGGAGCCGGAGACCCGGATGCTGCCCGAACCGACCTTCATCTCCACCGGGCCGACCTTGCTCAGGTTGACGTCGCCCGAACCGGTCTCGCCCGTCACGCGCACCCCCTCGGGGACGGTGACCTCGTAGGAGACGCTGCAGTCGTTGCCACAGTCGGTGTCCAGCACCAGCTCGTCGCCCTTGATCGCGTACTTGGTGTCGGGCTGGCCGCCGTGGTAGCGCAGCACCCGCTTGATCCGCACCTCGCCGGCCGTGCCGATGCCACGCACGGTCACGTCGCCGGCCCCCGGAAGCACCCGGACGGCGCTGATCCGGGCCGTCTCGGTGTTGTCGTAGTCGAGCCGGCGGGAGGCGAGATTGTCGCAGCCGGACGAGACGATCAGGGTGGCGGCCACGGCGAGCGTGGCGGCAGCGCGGTACTGGGCCATGGGGGCACGCTACGAGGCGGGCCGGGCGGCGCGCATCGGGGTTGTCACGCGCCCGCACCCCGAGCCGACCCTGATTCCGCACCCCGAGGGAGAATGGTCCGATGGCCGGGTACCGCCGACAGCTCTACCGCGACGACGCGGTGGTCCTGCGCGTGCAGAAGCTCGGCGAGTCCGACCGGATCATCACCCTGCTCACCCGCCGGCACGGCCGGCTGCGCGCGGTGGCCCGGGGGATCCGCCGCACCACCAGCAAGTTCGGCGCCCGGCTGGAGCCGTTCGGGCACGTCGACCTCCAACTCGCCGGCGACCCCAAGGGCAACCAGGGCAGCTCGCTGCACACCGTCAGCCAGGTCGAGGGCATCGACCTCTACGGCAAGCGGTTCCTCGGCGACTATCCCCGCTACACGGCCGCCAGCGCGATCGCCGAGACGGCCGAGCGGCTCACCCCCGTCGAGCGGGAGCCGTCGCTGCGCCTGTTCCAGTTGACCCTCGGCGCGCTGCGGGCGCTCGCCGAGGGCAGCCACGCCACCACCCTGGTGCTCGACGCGTACCTGCTGCGCGGCATGACGCTCGCGGGCTGGGCGCCGGCGCTGACCGCCTGCGCCGTCTGCGGCACCCCGGGGCGGCACCGGGCGTTCTCCGTGCCGGCCGGCGGCGCCGTCTGCCCGGACTGCCGGCCGCCGGGCGCCGCCCATCCCGCCCCGGCCACCATCGACCTGATGTCGGCACTGACCACCGGCGACTGGCGGATCGCCGACGCCACCGAGACGGGCGTACGCCGGGAGTGCAGCGGCCTGGTCGCGGCGCACCTGCAGTGGCACCTGGAGCGCGCGCTACGCTCGCTGCCGCTGGTCGACCGGGGTGCCCCGGCGGCCGGTCCGGTCCCGCAGCCGCGTGGCGTCGGGCCCGGTGCGGACGGTGTGAGCAGGGGGAGAACCGAGTGATCCGATCGATGAGGGCCGGCCGGCGCGAGCCGCTGCCGCCGACACCGCACCCGTCGGGCGCCCGACCGCCGGCGCTGCCCGCCGAGGCGGTGCCGCGGCACGTCGCCGTGGTGATGGACGGCAACGGCCGGTGGGCCAAGGAGCGCGGGCTGCCCCGCACCAGGGGCCACGAGGCGGGGGAGTTCTCCCTCTTCGACACCATCGAGGGCGCCATCGAGCTGGGGATCCCCTACCTGTCGGCGTACGCCTTCTCCACCGAGAACTGGCGGCGCTCGCCGGACGAGGTCCGGTTCCTGATGGGCTTCAACCGCGACGTGATCCGCCGCCGCCGCGACCAGCTGGTCGACCTGGGGGTCCGGGTGGTCTGGTCGGGCCGCTCCGGGCGGCTCTGGAAGAGCGTCATCTCCGAGTTGCAGACGGCGGAGGAGATGTCCCGGGGCAACTCGACGCTGACCCTCCAGTTCTGCGTCAACTACGGCGGCCAGGCCGAGATCGCCGACGCCGCCGCCGCCATCGCCCGCGACGTCGCGGCGGGTCGGCTCGATCCGGGGAAGGTCACCGAGAAGACCGTCGCGAAGTACCTCTACCACCCCGAGATCCCCGAGGTGGACCTCTTCCTGCGCCCGTCCGGCGAGGAGCGCATCTCCAACTTCCTGCTGTGGCAGACGGCGTACGCCGAGCTGGTCTTCCTCGACACGCTCTGGCCCGACTTCGACCGCCGCCACCTCTGGTACGCCTGCGAGCTCTACGCGCGGCGGGACCGGCGCTTCGGCGGCGCGCTGCCCAACCCGGTCGCCCCGTCGGTCTGAGGCTTACCGGCCCGCCGTACGGGGTACCACCTCGGTCAGCAGCCACCGACGGAGGTGAACCCACATGATCCAGAAGCGTATTGCCCAGTGGGCGATGATGGCGGTCGCCGTACCGCTGGCGGCGGGCGGCGCGCGCCGGCTCAGCCGCACGCTGGAGGCCCGCCGCGGCCCGTCCGGGGTGAGCCGCCTGCTCACCCGGGGCGCCGACATGCTCCGGCCCCGGAAGGCCAAGCGGCGCCGCTTCTTCTGACCGGCCGGCCTCGTACCCCGAACCCCCGACCCGTCCGCCGATCACGCCCGTGCCGCGCCGGCGCCTCCTAGCGGGGCGCGCCGCCCGGCACGCGCGCGTGATCGACCGCCGGCTCGGGGGTTCGGGGTTTCACGGGTGGGTGGGGGCGGGGCTGCCTAGGATCGGGGAGCGGGGCGGGTTGCCCCGGGCCGCGTCGAGCCTCGGGGGTGGGGATGCGGGATCTCCGGTACAAGATGATCATGGCTTTGAACGCCGCCGACCTCGGCGACCCGATCTGCGCGCAGGTGGCCGAGATCTGTGCCGAGATCGCCGAGCAGCACTGCGCCGAGCTAGGCCACGCGCCGCGGCTGCGCTCCGGCGAGATCGGCGAGCTGGCCACCGGCGAACCGGCGCTCACCTGGGCGCCCGCCGAGACCGGGCAGCGTGCCTGGTGACGGCGTCCGGCGCCGCGCCGACCGCCCCCGCGTCCTCGGTCGACGTGCGGCGGGCCGAGGAACGGTTCGCCACCCGGATCTCCTGGCTCGACTCGAAGCACTCGTTCTCGTTCTCCCGGCACCACGACCCCGCCAACACCCACCACGGGGTGCTGCTGGTCAACAACGACGACGTGGTGCGGCCGGGCGCCGGCTTCGAGACCCATCCGCACCAGGACATGGAAATCGTCACGTGGGTGCTGCGCGGGTCGCTCGTGCACCAGGACTCCACCGGCCACTCCGGCGTGATCTATCCCGGGCTGGCGCAGCGGATGAGCGCCGGCACGGGCATCCTGCACTCCGAGAAGAACGACGCCTGGCGTCTCGACGGGCGTGACCCGCACACCGATCCCGTCCACTTCGTGCAGATGTGGGTGCTCCCGGACGAGCAGGGCGTGGAGCCCGGCTACGAGCAGCTGGAGATCGGCGGCCAGCTCCTGCGGGGCGCCCTGGTGCCGGTGGCCTCCGGCATGGACCGCTACGACGGAGCCTCGGCGATCCGGATCCGCAACCGCTTCGCCACCCTGCACGCCGCCCGGCTCGACGCCGGCGACGAGGTCACCCTCCCGGACGCGCCCTTCGTCCACCTGTACGTGCCGGCCGGAGCGGTCACCCTGGAGGGCAGCGGGCCGCTCGGTACCGGGGACGCCGCCCGCCTCACCATGACCGGCGGACGGCGGGTCACCGCCACCGAACCCACCGAGATCCTGGCCTGGGAGATGCACACCACCCTCCCCTGACCCCACCCCACCCACCCCACCCACCCCACCCCACCCACCCCCCACCCCCACCCCCGCCCCCGCGCGCCCTCACGCCCCCCGCCTCGGCGATCTTGCACTTTCGGCCCGGGCCGGTTCCCTTTTGCGCGTTTCGCCCGGGCAGAAACTGCAAGATCGCCGAGCCGAGAGGGCGGGGGCGGGGGCGGGGCGGGGGGTCAGGCCTCTGTTTCCTGGCGGTCGGTGGGCCAGCGGGTGTGGAAGGTGCCGTCGCGGTCGACGCGCTGGTAGGTGTGCGCCCCGAAGTTGTCCCGCAGCGCCTGGATCAGGGCGGCCGGCAGCCGATCAGCGCGCAGCGCGTCGAAGTACGCCAGTGAGGAGCCGAACGCGGGGGCGGGCACCCCGGCCCGGGCGGCCTCGGCCACCACCCGTCGCCAGCTCGGCACGCCGTCGTTCACGGCCTCCGTGAACCACGGCGCGACCAGCAGCGTCGGCAGGTCGGGCCGCTCGTCGTACGCCTGGCGGATGCGGTCGAGGAAGCGGGCCCGGATGATGCAGCCGCCCCGCCAGATCGTCGCGGTGCCGCCCAGGTCGATGCCCCAGTCGTACTCGCGGGAGCCGGCCCGGATGTGGTCGAAGCCCTGCGCGTACGCGACGATCTTCGAGGCGAGCAGCGCGCGGCGGACGTCCTCGACGAAGGTGTCGGAGTCCTCGACCCGCCACGCCTCGCCCGCGTCCGGGAACGCCCGCCGGGCCGCCTCGCGTTGGTCGGCGTGCCCGGAGAGCGACCGGGCGAAGGTCGCCTCGGCGATGCCGGTGATGGGGATGCCCAGGTCGAGCGCGCTCTGCACCGTCCAGCGACCGGTGCCCTTCTGCTCGGCACGGTCCAGCACGACGTCGACGAACGGCCGCCCGGTCGCCGCGTCGGTGTGCGCGAGCACGTCGGCGGTGATCTCGATCAGGAAGGACTCCAGCTCGCCCGCGTTCCAGCCCCGGAAGATCTCCGCGATCTGCGCCGGCTGCGCGCCCAGGCCGGCCCGCAGCAGGTCGTACGCCTCGGCGATGAGCTGCATGTCGGCGTACTCGATGCCGTTGTGCACCATCTTGACGAAGTGCCCGGCCCCGTCCGGCCCGATGTGCCGGCAGCACGGCACCCCGTCCACCTGGGCGGCGATCCGCTCGAAGATCGGCCCGAGCGTGCGGTACGACTCGGCGGACCCGCCCGGCATGATGCTCGGACCACGCAGGGCGCCCTCCTCGCCGCCGGAGACGCCGGTGCCGACGAAGTGCAGGCCGTGGGCCCGCAGCGCCTCCTCCCGGCGGCGGGTGTCGACGAAGTGCGCGTTGCCGCAGTCGACCACGATGTCGTCGGGGTCGAGCAGCGGGACCAGCTCGTCGATCACGGCGTCGGTGGGGTCGCCCGCCTTGACCATCACGATGACCGCCCGGGGTCGCTCCAGCGACGCGACGAAGTCGGCCATCGACTCGGCGGGCAGGAACGTCCCCTCGCCGCCGTGCTCGGCGACGAGGCCGCGGGTGCGCTCCGGCGAGCGGTTGTGCACCGCCACCGCGAAGCCGTTGCGGGCCAGGTTGCGGGCGAGGTTCCGGCCCATCACCGCCAGCCCGGTCACGCCGATCCGCGCCGTCGCCCGCTCGGCCATCCGCCCGCCGCCCTCCGCCGTCGCCACCTGTCGTGGTGACCGTATCGCGGGCGGAGTCGCGCGGATGCCGGGTTGGGCAGGCCCGCGCCCCGCCGTCGGACCCGGGCGCGGATCGTGCCGGTAATTCGGGTGCGGACGGGCGGCCCGGCGGTTAGCGTGTGGGCATGCGCATCTGACGCCCCACCTCCGTGCCGACCCGCCGCCCCCGCGGCCGCGGGTCCGCGTGCTCCCGGGCGTCCGCATTCCGCACCTGCCGCCGAAGCGGCGGTGTTCCTCGTGGTCGGTCCCGGGCAGCAGTCCCGATCCCGCCCGACCGTCGCGCGACGGTCGCCGAACCAGAGCGGGCCCAGCCACCGGCGGTCGAGCCGGCGGCGCGCGAGCCCGCAGACCAAGGAGGCACCGATGCCCGCCAGGCGCAACCCGAAGAAGTCCCGTACCACCCTGCCCACGCCGACCGTCGCGGACCTGACGCCGGTCAACCTGGACGACGTGGCGGTCGCGGCGGTCACGCCGGTGCCGTCGGTCGAGCGGCCGGCGGCGCCGAAGGCCGGCCCGCCGGTCTCCGGCGCCGGCCGCTCCGGCACGCTGCGTGGCCAGAAGGCCGGGCAGGCCCGTCGGTACGCCTTCCGGCGCAGCTGACAGTGCCGGCCGGGTGGGGCCGTCGTCACCGGCGGCTCCACCCGGCCCGCCAGCCGCCGCGACGGGCGGCGTCAGCCGATCAACGGGCGGAACGTGCCGAGCAGCACGCTGACGCTCAGCGCCGCCCCGGCGAGTGCCGCCGCGCCGACGATCAGCAGGCCGTCGGCGGCGCCGAAGCGCTGGCGGCGGGCGACGGTGCGCGGGGTGCCCGCGTCGAAGCCCCGGGCGTCCATCGCCACGGCGAGCCGGGTGCCCCGGCGGATCGCCCCGACGAGCAGCGCGAAGGCCGTCGAGGCGAACAGCCGCAGCTTCGCCAGCGGGTTGCGGCCGGCCTCGACCCCCCGGGCCCGCCGGGCCATGGAGATCATCTGCCACTCCTGCCCCAGCAGCGGCACGAGCCGGAACGCGGCCAGCGCCCCGATGGCGAAGCGGGCCGGCGCCTTCGCGTTCTGGATCAGCGCGTCCGCCAGGTCGGTCGGGTCGGTGGTGGCGAAGACGATCACGCCGGGCAGCGCCACCGCGAACATGCGCAGCACCAGGCCGAGCGCGGTGAGCAGCACCCCCGACGTCACCACCGCCGGGCCGGCCTCGAAGAGCACCCGGCCGGAGCGCTCGGCCGCGAACAGCACCAGCGTCACCACGACGCCGACCGCGCCGACGAGCAGCGGCCAGGCCCGCCGGGCCAGGACCCGCGGGCGGACCCCGAACAGCGGCAGCACGGCCAGCTCGACGGCGATGGCGATCGCCGGGGCCACCGGGTCCAGCGTGGCGATCAGGACGAACGAGAACACCAGCGCCGCGACGAGCTTGGCCACCGGGTTGCGCCGGGCCAGCGGCGCCTCCGGCGCGGCCACCGGCTCGAAGTCGATCACGATCGCTCCAGGGTGAGGCGGCGGTCCGCCAGGGCGGCGACGAAATCGGCGTCGTGGGTGACGGCGACCAGGCCGTGCCCGGCGTCGCGCAGCTCGGCGAAGAGGTCCACCAGCTCCAGCCAGGTTCGCCGGTCCTGGCCGAAGGTCGGTTCGTCGCAGACGAGCAGGCGGGGCGCGGTGGCCAGGGCGGTCGCCACGCTCAGCCGCCGCGCCTCGCCGCCGGAGAGGGTGTACGGGTTGGCCGCCGCGAGCTTCGTCAACCGCAGCCGGGACAGCAGCCCGTCCACCGTGGACCGGACCGCCGCCTCTGGCCGGCCGGTGCGGCGCGGGCCGAGTGCCAGCTCGTCGAAGACGGTGTTGGTGACGAACTGGTGTTCCGGGTCCTGGAAGACCGAGCCGATCCGGCGGGTCAGGGCCGGGGCGCGCCAGCGGTACGGGGGAGTGCGGGCGTCGCCGCCGGCCAGCGCCGTCGTCGCCGCGACCCGGCCGGCTCCGGGCTTGAGCAGGCCACCGAGCAGCAGTGCGAGGGTCGACTTGCCGGCGCCGTTCGGCCCGAGGACGGCGAGCGCCTCGCCGGCGCGTACCGCCAGGTCGACGGCGGCCAGCCGGGGCGGCAGGCCGAGCCCTTCGGCGGTGAGCAGCACGTCGCCGGCCGGCGAGGTGGCGTGACGGGGCGGTACGGGCCGGCCGGGCACCCAGACCCCCTCGGCGGCGAGCGCGTCGCCGTGCCCGCCGAAGACGGCCTCGGGCGTGCCGTCCGCGCGGACGCCGCCGGCGGGTTCGAGCACGACCACCCGATCGACCAGGGGCAGGGCCTCGGCGACCCGGTGCTCGACCAGGATCAGCGTGGTGTCGGCGTCCAGCGCGCCGGCCACCGCCGCCCGGATCAGCGCCGCGCCGGTCGGGTCGAGATTGGCGGTCGGCTCGTCGAGCAGCAGCAGCCCGGGGCGCAGGGCCAGCACGCCGGCCAGGGCGAGCCGCTGCTGCTCGCCGCCGGAGAGGGCGGCCGTGGGGCGGTTCCGGGGGTACGGGAAGCCGACCCGGGCGAGTGCCTCGTCGACGCGGGGCCAGATCTCCCCGGCGGGGATGCCCCGGTTCTCCAGGCCGAAGGCCACGTCGTCGCCGCTGCGGGCCATCACGAGCTGGGTCTCCGGGTCCTGGAAGACGACGCCGACCCGCTCGCGGCCCTTGCGGGGGTCGAGCCCGTCGATCTCGACGGTGCCCTCCTGCTCACCCGAGTCCTCGGGCAGCAGTCCGGCCAGCGCGGCGAGCAGCGTGCTCTTGCCGGCGCCCGAGGGCCCGAGCAGCAGCACCCGCTCGCCGGCCTCGACGCGCAGGTCCACCCCGCGTACGGCCCAGGCCCGGCGGCCGGCGTGCCGCCACCCGAAGCCCCGCAGCGTCACCGCCCCCACCGGGCTCCTCCCTCCTCGCGTCGCGGATCCGGCCCCGGCCCGGTGATGTCGACCGGGCCGGGGCCGGATCCGCCGGCAACAAGCCCTCGGCCGGGGCCCACCAGGTCGACGCGGCGTGCCGTCGACCTGGTGGGCGCAATCAGATGGCGACGCGGTCGCGGCCGGCGGGGAACCGGTCCAGGGCGCCCGTGGTCGCCAGGGCGCGGGTGAGCGCCCATCCGCCGGCACCCGCGACGATCGTGGCGCTGACGACGGTGAGCACGGCGTACGGGATGCGGTAGCTGCCCATCGCGTAGTCGACGTTCCAGACGAAGAAGTCGAAGAGCGCCGCGCCGAGGCCGGTCAGCGCGCCCGCGATCAGCGCGGTGGGCAGCCGGAACGAGCGGTACCGGAAGGCCGCGAAGGCCAACTCGGCGCCGAGCCCCTGGATCAGGCCCTGCACGATCGTCACGCCGCCCCACTCCGAGCCGAGCAGCGCGGAGACCGTCGCCGCCACCGCCTCGCAGAAGAGCGCCGCGCCCGGCTTGCGGATCACCAGGCCGCCGAGGACGGCCGGGACCAGCCAGACGCCGTACATGATCGCCTGGCCCGCCGGGAAGAAAGCGAACGCCGGGTCGACGGCCCGCCACAGCAGGCCCCAGGCCCAGAAGATGACGCCGAAGGCCACCGCGATCACGGCGGCGACGACGACGTCGACGGTGCGCCACCGGGTGGCGGTGTTGTTGTCTCGCATGGTTGCTCCCAGTCCCGAACGCGAACCAGGAGAAGACGCACGCCGCGCCCGGAGGTGCCGGACGTCGACGCGGCTGGAGGTCGACCGAACTCCCTGCGCTGGCATTACCCAGATCAGGTTCGAGGGTCTGCGGGCGGTGCCCGCACTCTCAGCGCTGTGCGCTCCCCTGTCGGATGTGAAGTTGTCGCGCCGACGCTAACACCTTTGAAGATCATCGAGCAAAGTGATCTTTCCGCAGCTCACCAGCACGTTCGATCGACGCGGTCGGTCCCGGCCCGGTACTCTCGGGCGGCCACTGGGAATCCGGCAGAGGGACACGGACGTGACATCCGAGGCTGACCGCCGCGCGCCGGCCGGACGGGACCCCGGCGCGCTGGGCGTCGCCACCCCCGGCGTACCGCAGGAGGCGCCGGCGTCGCCCGGCGGCCCGGGCGGGCTGGTCGGGTCGGTTGAGGTGCTCGCCGGCCTGCTGGTCCTGTTGGTCGTCTTCCGCGACCCGCTCGCCCGCGCCCTCTCCGCGCCCCGGTTGCAGACCTGGACCACGGTCTTCGTCTCGGTCCTGGTGCAGGCGGTGCCGTTCCTGGTCTTCGGGGTGCTGCTCTCCGCCGTGATCGCGGTCTTCGTGCCCCGGTCGTTCTGGGCCCGGGCGCTGCCGCGCCACCCGGCGCTCGCGGTGCCGGTGGCCAGCGCGGCCGGCGTGGTGCTGCCCGGCTGCGAGTGCGGGGCGGTGCCGATCGCCGGGTCGCTGATCCGGCGCGGGGTCACCCCGGCCGCCGCCCTGGCGTTCCTGCTCGCCGCCCCGGCGATCAATCCGATCGTGCTCACCGCGACCGCGGTGGCCTTCCCCGACGACCCGGCCATGGTCCTCGGCCGGGCCGTCGCGAGCCTGATCGTGGCGATGGTGATGGGCTGGCTGTGGCTGCGCCTCGGCCGGGCCGACTGGATCCGGCTGCCGAGCCGGCCGGAGCTGGACGACAGCTCGCGCGGGCGGGCGTTCTGGGGGGCGGTCCGGCACGACGTCACGCACGCCGGCGGGTTCCTGGTGATCGGCGCGGCGGCCGCCGCCACGATCAACGTCGTGGTGCCGGAGCGCTGGTTGCGTACCCTCGCCGACGAGCCGGTGCTCTCGGTGCTCGCGCTGGCCGTGCTCGCGGTGCTGCTCTCCCTCTGCTCCGAGGCGGACGCCTTCGTCGCCGCCTCGCTGTCGCAGTTCTCGCTGACCTCCCGACTGGTCTTCCTGGTGGTGGGACCGATGGTCGACCTGAAGCTCATCTCGATGCAGACCGGCGTCTTCGGCCGGCGGTTCGCGCTGCGGTTCGCCCCGACCACCTTCGCGGTGGCCGTCACGGTGGCCGCCGCGACCGGGGCGGTGCTGCTGTGAACCGGCAGGCGCAGGCGGTCGTCCTGCTGCTGCTCGGCGGCGCGGTGGTCCGGGCCGGCCTCACCGACCTGCACCTGCGCTACGTCAAGGAGGGGCTGCGCCCCTTCCTGGTCGCCGCCGGCCTGCTGCTGGTGGCCACCGCGGTCATGACCCTCTTCTACGAGCTGCGCCCGCTGCTGCGTCGCACCGGCGCACCCCCGCCGGCCGACGACCACGACGACCACGACGACGGCCACGGCCACGGCCACCACGAGCCGCGCGTCGGCTGGCTGCTGATTCTGCCCGTGCTGGGCCTGCTGCTGGTCGCCCCGCCGGCCCTGGGCTCGTACGCGGCCGGGCAGGCCGGCACCGCCGTCTCCACCCGGCAGCAGCCCTCCGACTACCCGCCGCTGCCCGCCGGCGACCCCGTGCGGGTCGCCGTGCTCGACTACGCCTCCCGCGCGCTCTTCGACCGCGGCACCTCGATCGGCGACCGCCGGGTCCAACTGACCGGCTTCGTCACCGCCGGCCCGGACGGCCGGCCCCTGCTGGCCCGGATGGTGCTCACCTGCTGCGCCGCCGACGGGCGACCGGTCAAGCTGGGCCTCACGGGCGCCGCCCCCGAAGGGCTCCCCGACGACACCTGGATCGAGGTGACCGGCCGCTACAGCGACCGGATCGCCCGGGACCCGGTCAACGACGCCGAGATTCCCTATCTGGACGTGGAGTCCTGGCGGCAGGTGCCCGTCCCTCGGCAACAGTACGAGTGACCCGCGCCGACCCTGGGTAGGCTCACGATCATGCGGATCGAGGCCCGGGGACTGACGTTCGACGTCCGCGCCGGCGGACCGGAGGGCGGCGCCCCCGTCCTGCTGCTGCACGGCTTCCCCCAGCACGGCGGGGAGTGGGACGACGTGGTGCCCGCGCTGCACGCCGCCGGCCTGCGCACGTACGCACCCGACCAGCGCGGCTACTCGCCGGGCGCGCGGCCCGGGGCGGTCGAGGCGTACCGGCTGCCGGAGCTGGTCGCCGACGCGGTGGCCGTGCTCGACGCGCTGGGCGTCGACGCGGCGCACCTGGTGGGGCACGACTGGGGCGCGGTGGTGGCCTGGGCCGTCGCGGCCGGCCACCCGCAGCGGGCCCGCACGCTGACCGCGGTGTCGGTGCCGCACCCCGCCGCGATGGCGTGGGCGCTGGCCGAGGACCCGGGGCAGAAGGCGCGCTCGGCGTACATGACGCTGTTCCGCAAGCCGGGCACGGCGGAGAAGGCGCTGCTGGCGCTGAACGCCACCGGGCTGCGCCGGATGCTGCACGGCGTCGGCGGCGACGCGCGGGTGGCCTCGTACGCGGACCCGTTGCGTGAGCCGGGCGCGCTGACCGCGGCGCTGAACTGGTACCGCGCGATGTCCCGCCGGGACCTGGCGGCCACCGGGCCGGTGCCGGTGCCGACCACCTTCGTGTGGAGCGACCGCGACATCGCGATCGGCCGGCGGGCCGCCGAGGCGTGCGCCGGGCACGTGAGCGCCGACTACCGCTTCGTCGAACTGTCGCGGGTGAGCCACTGGATCCCCGACGAGGCGCCCGCCCCGCTGGCCGAGGCGATCCTGGCCCGGGTGCACGGCCAGGCCTGACCCTCCCGCGACGCCCGGCGGCTGCCGGGCCACACCCCCGACGGAGGTACGACATGGACGGAGCAGACATGACGGTGCGCGCCGAGGACTTCCTGGCCGTGGTGACCGCCACGATGAACCGGGTGGCCGAGAGCCAACGCGAGGCGGTGGGGCGCGCCGCCGACCTGATCGCCGATGCCGTCCGCGCCGACGGCGTCGTGCACGCGTTCGGCACCGGCCACTCGGAGGCGCTGGCCATGGAGATCGCCGGGCGGGCCGGCGGGCTGGTGCCGACCAACCGGATCGCCCTGCGGGACCTCGTGCTGCGCGGTGGCGCCCCGGTGGACGTGCTCGGGCCGCTGCTGGAGCGCGACCCCTCGGTGGCGCACCGGCTCTACGAGCTGGCCCCGGTCAGCCCCGGGGACGTCTTCGTGCTCGCCTCCAACTCCGGCGTCAACGGGGCGATGGTGGAGTTCGCGTCGCTGGTCAAGGAGAAGGGACACGGGCTGGTCGCGATCACCTCGGCGCGGCACTCCGGGCAGATGTCCTCGCGCCACCCGTCCGGCCGCAAGCTCGCCGACTTCGCCGACGTGGTGCTCGACAACGGCGCCCCGTACGGCGACGCGACGCTGCCGCTGCCCGGCGGCGGCGCGGTCGGCGCGGTCTCGTCGATCACCGCCGCGTTGCTGGCGCAGCAGATCACTGTCGAGGTGGTGGCGCGGCTGCTGGCGGCGGGCGAGCGACCCCCGGTCTACCTGTCGGCCAACATCGCGGGCGGCGACGAGCACAACAACGCCCTGGAGGCCCGCTACGCCGGCCGGATCCGCCGCGGCTCCTGACCCCGGGACCGCGCCGCCGGACGCCCTCGGCCGCGCCCGCCCGGCCGGCTCCCTTCTGTGGCCGCGCCCGCCGGGCTCCGTTTCGTGGCCGGGCCCGCCCGGCACCCTCCGGGGACCGGTCCTGGTCCGATGCTCGCCGGGGCACGGGGCACGGGGCGCCTGCGCGCCGGGCGGGACCGGGTGGTTCGACGGACGTGAGTCGGTTTCGCAGGCCGGCCGGTGGGGCATCAGCGATGCTGCCGCCGGCCGCCCCCGCCGGCAGGACCGTCTGACCGGAGGTAGCGCGTGTCCAAGGAAACCGAGAAGCAGCGCTGGCAGCGCAACTTCGCCGACCTGCTCCAGGAGCTGCGGGTCGCCCAGACCGGCGTGCAGATCCTCTTCGCCTTCCTGCTCACCCTCCCGTTCAGCAACGGCTTCACCCGAACCAGCGGCTTCCAGAAGGACGTCTACATCGTCGCGTTGCTGGCGGCGGCCGCCGCCACCGCGATGATCATCTCTCCGGTGGCGTTCCACCGGGCGCTGTTCCGGCAGGGCCGCAAGCCGGAGCTGGTGCGGTTCGCGCACCGGATGGCCAGCGGTGGCCTCGCCTTCATGCTGATCGCGATGGTCAGCGCGGTGCTGCTGATCACCGACTTCGTGCTGGACCGGGGCATCGCCCTGGTGCTCAGCGGCATCACCGGGCTCTGGTTCCTGACCTTCTGGGTGTTCCTGCCGTTCTCCCGGCGCAGCTGGGGCGAGGACGACGACGACGAGGACGAGGACCCGCGGTCCCTCACCGACTGACAGAAGTCGGCCAGTATCGATATTTACCGAACGCTACCCCTGGGTAACAACCGGGGGTAGCGTGCTTTTCGTCGAGCACGCAGACGCATCCGGACCGAGGTTCGAGGAGGCCGCCGTGACCACGACGCAGAACAGCCGACCCGCGCCCGACGACCCCGGCGCCGACCAGCCGGCGACCGGAGGCGCGAACGTCGCGGATGGACCGACGGCCGGCGCGGCCGGTCCACTGCCGACGGAGGCGGGCCAGGTCTCCGAGAAGGAGGCCCGCCAGGTCGCCGAGGCGGCCCGGGAGTCCGCCTGGGACCGTCCCAGCTTCGGCAAGGAACTCTTCCTCGGCCGGTTCCGGCTCGACCTGATCGATCCCTGGCCGCGCCCCGACCCGGCGGACGTCGACCGCGCCGACGAGTTCCTCGGCCGGTTCCGCGAATACCTCACCTCCGAGGTGGACGGTGCGGCCGTCGAGCGGGACGCCGAAATTCCCGACGAGGTGTTCCAGGGGCTGGGCCGGCTCGGCGCGTTCGGCATGAAGATCGACCGGTCGTACGGCGGGCTCGGGCTCAGCAACCTGCACTACTGCCGTGCGCTCATGCTGGCCGGTTCGGTCAGTCCGGCGATCGGCGCGCTGCTCTCGGCGCACCAGTCCATCGGGGTGCCGCAGCCGTTGAAGATGTTCGGCACCGCCGAGCAGAAGCAGCGCTTCCTACCCCGGCTCGCCGCCGGCGAGGTCTCCGCGTTCCTGCTCACCGAGCCGGACGTCGGCTCCGACCCGGCCCGGCTGGCCACCACCGCCGAGCCCACGCCCGACGGCAGCGGCTACCGGCTCAACGGCGTGAAGCTCTGGGCGACCAACGGCACCGTCGCCACCCTGCTCGTGGTGATGGCCCGGGTGCCCGCCGCCGACGGCCGGCGCGGCGGGATCACCGCGTTCGTCGTCGAGGGCGACTCCGAGGGCATCACGGTCGAACGGCGCAACGCCTTCATCGGCCTGCGCGGCCTGGAGAACAGCCTCACCCGCTTCCACGACGTCCTCGTGCCGAAGGAGAACGTCATCGGCGGCGAGGGCAAGGGTCTGAAGATCGCGCTGACGACCCTGAACACCGGGCGGCTGTCGCTGCCGGCCATGTGCGTCGGCGCCGGGAAGTGGGCGTTGAACGTGGCCCGGGAGTGGGCCGTCGACCGGGTGCAGTGGGGTCGGCCCGTCGGCGAGCACGAGGCGGTGGCCCAGAAGCTCTCCTTCATCGCCGCGACGGCGTACGGCATGGAGACCATGCTGGACCTCTGCTGCCTGCTCGCCGACGACGACCGCAACGACATCCGCATCGAGGCGGCGTTGGTCAAGCTCTACGCCAGCGAGATGGCCTGGAGGATCGCCGACGAGCTGGTCCAGATCCGGGGCGGTCGCGGCTACGAGACGGCCGACTCCCTCGCCGCGCGGGGCGAACGCCCGGCCGCGGTCGAGCAGCTGCTGCGCGACCTGCGGATCAACCGCATCTTCGAGGGCTCCACCGAGATCATGCACCTGCTCATCGCCCGAGAGGCGGTCGACGCGCACCTGTCGGTCGCCGGCGACATCATCGACCCCGACGCCGGGCTGGGCCGCAAGGCGAAGGCGGGGGCGCGGGCCGGCGCCTTCTACGCGAGATGGCTGCCCACCCTGGCCGTCGGCCGGGGGCAGAGGCCGTCGGCGTACGCCGAGTTCGGTCCGCTCGCCGGCCACCTGCGGCAGGTCGAGCGCGCCTCGCGCAAGCTGGCCCGCTCCACCTTCTACGCGATGTCCCGCTGGCAGGGAAAGATGGAACGCAAGCAGGCGTTCCTGGGCCGGGTGGTGGACATCGGCGCCGAGCTGTTCGCGATGTCCGCGGTCTGCGTGCGCGCCCACGCCGAGCGCGACGCCCGGCCCGAGAACGTCGAGCTGGCCGACCTGTTCTGCCGGCAGGCCCGGGTCCGGGTCGACGCGCTCTTCACCGCCCTGTGGCAGAACACCGACTCCGTCGACACGGTCGCCGCGAAGCGGATCCTGGCCGGACGCTACGCCGCCCTGGAGGACGGCGTGATCACCCCCGCCGACGACCTGCCCTGGGTGGCCCGCTGGTCGCCCGGCCCGTCCACCGCCGACGACGTCCGCCGCCGCGTCCCGCCGGCGCGGTGACCCCGGACCCGGGCGGGCGTGCCACGGCCACCGTGGCACGCCCGCCCGGGCCCGGCGCGCGCCCGACCTCGGCGTGCGTCTCAGCGGCTAGCACCCCGCAGGCCGAGTTGGCGCAGCTCCAGCGCGGCGAGCGCGTCCACGGTGGCGTCGTCGCCGCGTCGCCACGCCTCGGCCACGTCGGGCGCGATCCGGGTCAGCCGGCCCAGCGGCTGGGTGGCCAGCGCGCGCAGGGCCAGCAGGTCCCGACCAGCCGGGGCGGCGGCCAGTTTCGCGGCCGAGGCGGCCCGGCGCATCCAGCGCACCCGCAGCGGCAGCCAGCCGAACAGCACCAGGCCGAGCGGGAAGACCAGCACGGCGACGGCCAGCGCGAGGGCGAGCTGGTCGACCAGTTCCTGCTGGTCCCGGCCCGCCTCGGCCAGCGAGCGGGCGGCGGTGGCGGCCCGCTCGAACGGCGCGGTCAGCTCGTCGCCGACCAGCGGCACCCGGCCGACCTTGCCGCCGGCCTCGGCCAGGTTGTCGGCCAGGCCGCCGCCGGCCCCCTCCAGCTTCTGCCCGGGTACGGCGAGCTTCTGGACCAGGTCGTGCAGCCACAGCGCGCCGCGGATCGCGCCGTACACCCAGGCGACGACGAGCAGGTCGGTGATCAACTGTCGGACGGCGGAAGGGAAACGATCGGCGTAGATCTTCACGCCGGACAGCGTGCCACGCGCGGTCGCCCGCCGGCAGCCGCCGGGAACGTCGGCGCACCAGCCGTCTCAAGGGGCGGACTCAGCCGGCGCGGGCCGGGCGGGTACGGAAGATCCCCAGGGGGTGGCGCACGTCGGCGTGGAAGCCCTCCACCTCGGCGAGCGGCGCCCCCACCGCCGGGCGCTGCCGGGTGTCGCGGGCCGGGGAACCCGTCATGATCCCTCCCCGGCGTGACTCACCGCGTCGGCCACGATGTGCGCGACGTGCTCGTCGACCAGCGCGTACGCGATCTCTCGGCCCCGCCGGGAGCCGCGCACCACGCCGGCGCCCCGCAGCACCCGCAGGTGCTGGGAGACCAGCGGCTGCGCGGCGCCGAGCTTGTCGACCAGCTCGTGCACGCAGCGCTCGCCCTCGGCGAGCTCGCTGACGATTGCCAGCCGGATCGGCGCCGAGAGGGCACGCAGCAGCTCGCCGGCACCTTCGAAGGCGTCGTAGCCTGATCCGTCGGTCACAACGTAACGGTAACCAATACCACCCGCACGCCGCTGAGCAGGCTCAGTGCAGCACGACCTCGTGCGGCTCGGGCACCGGCGCGGCGGCCGGGGTACGCCGCCGGCGCACCGCCCGCCAGACCGCGCCGAGGACCGCGACCACCCCGAACGAGGCGATCGCCATCAGCACCACCGAGGCGCCGGGGGCGGTGTCGGCGTTCGCCGCCACCCAGACGCCGGAGCCGGCGGCGAAGAGCCCGAGCGCCATCGCCGCCGTCATCGTGCTGCGGAAACCCCGGGTCACCTGCTGCGCGGTGGCCACCGGCACGACCATCAGCGCGCTGATCAGCAGCACCCCCACGGCCCGCATCGCGATCGTCACGGTGACGGCGGTGGCCACGGCGAGCAGCATGTTGAGCGCGCGGACCGGCAGGCCGGAGACCCGGGCGTACTCCTCGTCGTGGCAGACCGCGAAGAGCGCCGGACGCAGCGCCAGCATGGTCACCCCGATCGCGACCCCGAGCACCGCGATGGTGCCCAGGTCCCGCGGCGAGATGGTGGTCAGCGACCCGAACAGGTAGGCGTTCAGGTTGGCGCTGGTGCTGTCGGAGAGCCCGACCAGCGTCACGCCGCCGGCGATGCCGCCGTAGAAGAGCAGGGCCAGGGCCAGGTCGCCGGAGGTGCGCCCGCGGGCGCGGACCAGCTCGATGGTGATCGCGCCGGCGGTGGCCACGACCACCGCCACCAGCACCGGGGAGCGGTTGAGCAGCAGGCCCGCGCCGACGCCGGTCAGCGCCACGTGCCCCACCCCGTCGCCGATCAGGGCGAGCCGTCGCTGCACCAGGTAGATGCCGAGCGCGGGGGCGGCCAGGCCGATGATCAGGGCGCCGATCAGGGCACGCTGCATGTAGGGGTACTGGAAGAGTTCCATCTCAGCTGCTCCACAGCCCGGCGGGCTCGTCGGGACCGTGCGGGTGCACGTGGTCGTGGTCGGGCTCCGCGTGGTGGCCGGCGGGCTCGGGCACCGCGCCGTCGTGGCAGATCCCACCCTCGTGTACGACGACCGCCCGGCTGATCAGCGGCCGCAGCGGCCCCAACTCGTGGGCCACCAGCAGCACCGTGCCGCCGCCGACGACGAAGTCGCGCAGCGCCCCGGCGAACGCCTCCTGGCTGGCGGCGTCCACCCCGGCGGTCGGCTCGTCGAGGACCAGCAGCTCCGGCTGGCCGGCGAGCGCCCGGGCGATCAGGGTGCGCTGCTGCTGCCCGCCGGAGAGCGTGGCGACGGGGTCGCGGGCCCGGTCGGCGAGCCCGACCGCCTCCAGCGCGGCGGCCACCGCCGCCCGGTCCGCCGCGCCGGGCGGACGCAGCACGCCGCGTCGGGCCAGCCGGCCGGAGGCCACCACCTCGCGGACGGTGGCCGGCACGCCGCTGCCGGCGCCGAGCCGCTGCGGGACGTACCCGATGCGGTGCCACTGCCGGAAACGGCGCAGCGGGCGCTCGAAGAGGGTGACCGAGCCGGAGCTGAGCGGCACCAGACCGAGCACGGCGCGGATCAGGGTGGACTTGCCGGAGCCGTTGGCGCCGAGCACCGCGACCGCCTCGCCGGCGGTCACGGCCAGCGAGACGTCGCGCAGCACGGGGCGGCCGTCGTAACCGACCACCCCGTGCGCGACGGTGATGACTGGGGATGTCACGAGCAGCTCAACGCCGTCCTCAGGGTCGCAAGGTTGGTACGCATCACCGAAAGGTAGTCGCCGCCGTTCTCGCTCGACAGTCCTTCCAGCGGGTCCAGCACCGCGGTCTTCGCGCCGACCTCGGCGGCGATGGTCTGGGCCACCTTCGGACTGACCAGCGTCTCGAAGAAGATCGTGGTGGCCTTGTGCTCCCGGGCCTCCTGGGCGACCTCGGCCAGGCGCTGCGGGGCGGGCTCGTTCTCGGGGCTGAGCCCGGTGATGCCGATCTGCTCCAGCTTGTAGCGCTGCGTCAGGTAGCCGAAGGCGGTGTGGCTGACCACGATCTCCCGACGCTGGCAGGTCTTCAGCCCGGTGGTGAACTCGCCGTCCAGCTTCTCCAGCTCGGCGCGCAGCGCCCCGGCGCGGGCGGTGTAGTCGGCGGCGCGCTCCGGGTCGGCCCGGCCGAGCCGCTCGGCGAGCTTGTCGCCGACCGTGGCCAGGCGGGTCGGGTCCAGCCAGAGGTGCGGGTCCTTGGTGCCGCCCTCCTCGTGGCCGGGCTCCTCGGCCTTGCCCGACTCCTCGGGGTGCGCGTGCTCCTCGCCCTCGTGGTCGTGGTCGTGGCCACCCGCCGCGGCGTCCAGCAGCGGCTGCACGGTCGACACGTCGAACGCGCGGTCCCCGGCGTTCTGCGCGACGGCCTCGTCCAGCGCCGGCTGGAAGCCCTTGAGCAGGACGACCAGCTCCGCCTCGGCGACCTGACCGACCTGGCCCGGGTTCAGCTCCAGGTCGTGCGGTTCCGCCCCGGGCTTGACCAGGTTGGTGACGTTCACCGCGTCACCGCCCACCCGCTCGGCGAGGAACTGGAGCGGGTAGAAGGCGGCCACCACGTCGACCCGCTGCGGGTCGGCGCCGGCCGGGCCGTCGTCGGAGCAGGCCGCGACACCGCCCAGGGCGAGCAGGGCGGTGGTGGCGGCGGCCAGGGTGCGGGGGGCGGAGCGGATGTTCATGACTTGAACTGTCCGCGACAACGATAATGATTGTCAAAAACGCATGCTTGCATGTCAGAGCAGCTTCGCCAGCCCCGCGGTGACCAGCAGGGTGAGCGCCACCAGCCGGATCACCCGGGTCGGCGCCGTCTGCACCGACCAGGTGGTCACCAGCAGCGCGGCGAGCGCCGCCGCGAGCAGCAGGGTGAGCAGCCCGCCCACCACCCCGGGGGTGAAGAACGCGACCAGCACCAGCGCCAGGGTGACCAGGAACACCGTCGTCGGGTTCGCCCGGGCCAACCGGGCCGGCAGGGGGCTCTGCGTACGCTGCATCCCACAGACTCTACGAGGAGGAGCCCCGTGCTGGTGACGAACCGGTTCGTGGTGGACGTCGATGCCGCCGACGAGTTCACCGGGCGGGCCCACGCCGCCCTCGCCGCGCTCGCCGCCCGGCCGGGTTACCTGCGCGGCCAGCTGGTCCGGGCGCTGGACGACCCGCGGCACTGGTGCCTGGTCACCGAGTGGGAGTCGGTTGGCACCTACCGGCGGGCCCTGGGCGGCTTCGACGTCAAGATCACGGCGGTGCCGCTGCTCGCCGAGTCCCTCGACGAGCCGTCGGCGTACGAGGCGCTGGCCAGCGCCGCGCCGGGCGGGGACGTCGTCCTGAGCGCCAGCGATCGGGCCGCTGGTCCTTACCGCTGAGCCCGCGGGCACTACATTGCTTGCATGACCGCTCCCGGACCGGCGACCCCGCCGCCGTACCCCGCGCCGCCCGGTCCGCCGGCGGACCCCGGCGTGCCCGCCCCGCCGGCCGGGCCGGGAGTCTCCCCGCCGTTCGCGGCGCCGCCCACCGAGGGGCGCAACACCCGGCTCTGGCTCGGGCTGGGCGCGGGGGCCCTCGCCGTGCTGCTCTGCTGCGGCGGTGGCGGCGCGGCCGTGGTGGGTCTGGCCGTGACCGGGGTGCAGGCCGTACGCGAGCAGGGACGCACCGTCTCCACCGACTACTACCAGGCGCTCGTCGAGCGGAAGTACGGCGCGGCGTACGACCAGCTCTGCGACGACGCGCAGCAGCGTGAGTCGCGCCGGGAGTTCGAGCGCCGGGTGGCCGCCGAGCCCCAGATCGCGGCCTTCCGGGTCGGCGACGTGGACGCCGTCGGCCTCACCGTCCCGGTCGACGTGACCTACACGGGCGGCCAGCAGGACCGGCAGCAGGTCACCCTCGGGCAGGACCAGCAGACCGGCGGCATGGAGGTGTGCGGGGTGAGCTGACCCGCCCCCGGTATTCTGCTGGGCCCGGGACGGCGCTGGTCGTACCGTTGTCCCGAACTGTTCGTTCCGTCCTTTCTCGCGTCCCCGCCGACCGCCAGTCGGCGTAGGAGGAAACATGCCAGCCGACCGTATCGACGCCGTCGTCAGCCTCGCCAAGCGCCGAGGCTTCGTCTTCCCCTCCAGCGAGATCTACGGAGGCACCCGGTCGGCGTGGGACTACGGTCCGCTCGGCGTGGAGCTGAAGGAGAACGTCCGCCGGCAGTGGTGGAAGACCATGGTCCAGCAGCGCGACGACGTGGTCGGCCTCGACTCCGCCGTGATCCTGTCCCGCGACGTCTGGGCCGCCTCCGGTCACCTGGACGCGTTCGTCGACCCGCTGACCGAGTGCCAGTCGTGCCACAAGCGGTTCCGGGCCGACCACCTGGAAGAGGCGTACGAGGCCAAGCACGGCAAGCCGCCGGCGTCACTGGCCGAGCTGAACTGCCCGAACTGCGGCAACAAGGGCACCTTCACCGAGCCGAAGATGTTCAACGGCCTGATGAAGACCTTCCTCGGCCCGGTGGAGAGCGAGGAGGGCATGCACTACCTGCGGCCCGAGACCGCCCAGGGCATCTTCGTCAACTACAAGAACGTCGAGACCGTCGCCCGCAAGAAGCCGCCGTTCGGCATCGCGCAGACCGGCAAGTCGTTCCGCAACGAGATCACCCCGGGCAACTTCATCTTCCGCACCCGCGAGTTCGAGCAGATGGAGATGGAGTTCTTCGTCGAGCCGGGCTCCGACGAGCAGTGGCACGAGTACTGGCTCTCCGAGCGTTGGAACTGGTACCTCGACCTCGGCCTGTCGGAGGGGAACCTGCGCTTCTACGAGCACCCGAAGGAGAAACTCTCCCACTACTCGAAGCGCACGGTCGACATCGAGTACCGCTTCCAGTTCGGCGGCACCGAGTTCGCGGAGCTGGAGGGCATCGCCAACCGCACCGACTTCGACCTGAGCACGCACAGCAAGCACTCCGGCGTCGACCTCTCCTACTTCGACCAGGCCAAGGGCGAGCGCTGGATGCCGTACGTCATCGAGCCGGCGGCCGGCCTCACCCGCGCGGTGCTGGCCTTCCTGCTGGAGGCGTACGACGAGGACGAGGCGCCGAACACCAAGGGCGGCGTGGACAAGCGCACCGTGATGCGCTTCGACCCCCGGCTGGCCCCGGTCAAGGTGGCGGTGCTGCCGCTGTCGCGCAACGAGGCGCTCTCGCCGAAGGCCAAGGGCCTCGCCGCCGACCTGCGCAAGCGCTGGGTGGTGGAGTTCGACGACTCGCAGGCCATCGGCCGCCGCTACCGTCGCCAGGACGAGATCGGCACCCCGTTCTGCGTCACCGTCGACTTCGACACCCTGGACGACGACGCGGTGACCGTGCGCAACCGGGACACCATGGCCCAGGAGCGCATCTCGCTGGACCAGGTCGAGCGTTACCTGATCGAGCGCCTCCCCGGCTGCTGAGCTGCGGCGGACTCCGGCCGGCGCGGCAGTCGCGCCGGCCGGTCCCCGTACACTTGTCCGGTGACCGCGCCGACCGTTCCCGCACTGCGCCCGCTGACCCTCGGGCGGCACGAGGTGTGGCCGCCGGTGGTGCTCGCGCCGATGGCCGGCATCACCAACGTCGGCTTCCGGCAGCTCTGCCGCGAGCAGGGCGGCGGCATCTACGTGTGCGAGATGATCACCACCGTCGCGTTGGTCGAGCGGAATCCGAAGACGCTGCGCATGATCGCGTTCGGCGCCGACGAGCAGCCCCGCAGCCTCCAGCTCTACGGCACCGACCCGGAGGTCACCGCCGCCGCCGTGCGGATCGTGGTCGAGAA
Organism: Micromonospora sp. CPCC 205561; assembly: GCF_036906775.1. Classification (NCBI taxonomy): domain Bacteria; kingdom Bacillati; phylum Actinomycetota; class Actinomycetes; order Micromonosporales; family Micromonosporaceae; genus Micromonospora; species Micromonospora sp. CPCC 205561. The sequence continues at coordinate 81,327 of NZ_JBAKHV010000027.1, forward strand.
GGGCCTCGCCGACCACATCGACCTCAACTTCGGCTGCCCGGTCCCGAAGGTCACCCGCCGGGGCGGCGGCTCCGCGCTGCCGTGGCGGCGCCGGCTCTTCGCCCGGCTGGTCAGGGCCGCGGTGCAGGCCGCGTCACCCGCCGGGGTGCCGGTCACGGTCAAGATGCGCAAGGGCATCGACGACGACCACCTGACGTACGTCGAGGCGGGGCTCGCCGCCCAGGACGCCGGGGTGGCGGCGGTCGCCCTGCACGGGCGTACGGCGGCGCAGCGCTACTCCGGCACCGCCGACTGGGACGCCATCGCGACACTCAAGCAGGCACTCGACGTGCCGGTGCTCGGCAACGGCGACATCTGGGAGGCCGACGACGCGCTGCGGATGGTGGCCCACACCGGCGTCGACGGGGTCGTGATCGGCCGCGGCTGCCTGGGGCGGCCGTGGCTCTTCGCCGACCTGGAGGCGGCCTTCGAGGGCCGCCCGGAGCGCCGGCTGCCCACCCTCGGCGAGGTGGCGCGGACGATGCGCCGCCACGCCGAGCTGCTGGTCGACCAGTTCACCGCCGGCTCCCGCACCCCCGCCCGGGGCGAGCGGGACGGCTGTACCGACTTCCGCAAGCACGTCGCCTGGTACCTCAAGGGCTTCCCGGTCGGCGGCGAGCTGCGCCGCGAGCTGGCAATGATCGAGAGCCTGGCCCAGCTCGACGACCTGCTCGGCAAGCTCGACCCGGCGGAACCGTTCCCGGTGGCCACGCTGGGCCAGCCGCGCGGGCGCACCAACTCGCCCGGCAAGGTCTACCTGCCCGACGGCTGGCTGGCCAGCCGCGACGACGACACCGTCCCCGAGGGCGCCGAGCTGGCCGACTCGGGCGGCTGAGCCCCGTCGGCCCTCGGCCCTCGGCCGCCGTAGACGCCGCAAGGGCCGGACCCCGTGCGGGGTCCGGCCCTTGTCGTCGGGTGGTGCGGTGTGGTCGCCGGTCAGGCGGTGTAGCCGCGGGTGGCGATCC